>JADJFV010000001.1:0-372232 GCA_016708435.1 Leptospiraceae bacterium
GCTTTGGTGTGGGATTTGGGTTATTCATTGTAATTATCCACTTTAAGAATCATGGAATATCACTTTCCTCAATTTTCTCTTTTGCATTCCTCCATGCGGTAAATAGTGGTCAAGCATGATTGAATTTCAGAGTTCCTTGGAGTTTGATTTGTGGTTGTTTTTTCCTAGAAACCTTTGGCAAAATAATAATATCGATATTGTAATTACATCCTTGTCTTTTAATTTGATATCCTCTTAAACATTATAATTATAAAGAGAAAAAGAAAAATAGTAAAACTAAATTGGCTTAAATTAATGATCATTGTCACCCTCATAATTGCATACCACTTGCGCTGCAACAGAACCCGCAATAATTGACTGCGATCTTGCGAAGCACTCATTATCTTTGAGTAAAATTGCATCCAACTTTTCCCATACTTCTATTCCATTCTATCCAACAAATTAAAAGCTTAAAACAAAATCGGATTGCGTTTCATCCATACAGAGATGTTTTGAAGTTAAACGGAGTAAAATTTATAACTTTTGTTTGATTTAGTTTTAATTCCATTAGGTTTACTCAATAGTATTTAATATTTCAATTAATTCTTTATCTGTGACAGAGTCTTTTGCCTTTCTTAAAAGAGTTAATTTGGTCTACAGAATCTTTTAAATCTTTAAGAAGTTCAGCTTTTTGAGGAGCAATTGTCGTAGTCTTTATGAATGAAAAATTATGTAAAATGATGTTTTGAACTAAACGAGGTAAAATTTGTTTTTTAATTTTGAGCAATAGTTCAATCATTTTGCCTGCCCATTTTTGTAAGTTTTCTTCTTTCTCGAAAATCAATTCACGCAACAGATGTGCATTGCAGAGAACATGTTCAAAATCAAATTTAAAATAGGATCTATAAAAATCGTGGACTGTTTTTCCTTTGAACTGGTATAATATCGAAGAAAGTAATATGGAAGATTATCAAAATTATATAGAAAAATATTTTATAGAAGACGGAGTCGAATACGAAGGCTTTGTTAAAAACACTCACCCATCTCAAAAATTATATGTCAAATGTTGGATTGATAATGATTATGGAGGCTACACTCGATTTTACGAAGTAGAACCACAAGGCAAAACATCCACAATGTTTCACAATTGTGGTCCTATATTTCCCTGGGAAAATCAGTATGATTTTGAAATATTAGAAATATCGAACAAACCTTTTTCAGATTAGAAATACATTCACCAAACCTTCCACCATTTTTCTTTCTAGTAAATTGCATTCAACTTCTCCCATCATTCTATCCCATTCTAATCTTACAAATAAAAAGCTTAAATACCACTTCTCAGAAATAAGTTCTGCTATATTTCTAGAAAGGGGTATTCCCCATTCTCAAAAACAGAATATTCAATTTTAATTCAGAATTTACTTTTGAGAATGGGTATAGCAAAAGTGGACTTTCGTCTCTTTCATAAAAAGGTGTTTTGAACTAAACGGTGTAAAATTTGTGTTGGTTCTAATTCTTCTATTGATAGAGGGGGAATACAATGATTGCCGGAGGCTCAGGTTTAAGAAATACTCCTCCTAAAAAGGATCTCTACGCAGGCAGGGATTGGAATCTAACCTTCATCGAATTTCAAAAATTCCGCGCAAACGTTAAGCATATTCTAGGTCTAAACAAACTCGTCAAAAAAGTAAAAGACATCGAAGAGAAACTCAGGATGAAAGAATAAACATAATTTATTAAATAGGTATTACTTTCGATTAATCGATTTATTATTTCGAAAAGTAATACCAGGAAATTTTTTAAATTAATCAGAAAAATATCAATCTATCTTCGAGTAACAGCTATACAAACCAATTAGAGCTTGATCAATACTATCTACAGAACTGGTAGGCTCTTTGTAACTCGTTGTAAAAATTCCATTGATTTGTGGAGAAATACAGTATGCCTTTGCATTTTCTTCGGTATCAGTTGGCTTTGAAAACACTGCCGTGACAGCCTGATTGATCTCCTTTGATACGTAGCGGCAAACACCGATTAAGTTCTGTTGAGAACAACGAGACTTAACCTTTTCATAGCCCACATTACAAAGTCCATCATATTTGCTTGTTGAGAATATTTCATAACATGAAATATCATATGCTCCAGTTGTTGAACAAGAATACTGAAATGAGTAAGTCCCCTTTGGCAGAATTCCCGATTGAGCGTAGCAAGAATTGCATAATCTGATAAACACTTTTTTGTATCTTTGTCTCGCTTATCTTTTTTTCTGAAGAACATTGTATCAAAAAACCTGCGAATAATAATATGATAATTAAATTTAATTTTTTCATTAGTAAAATACCTGCATTTGAAATCTTAATTGGTGATCACCATCTGCAACCGCTGGATTTCCTTTATAATTAAAATAATCCATTTGCAATTTCAAATTGTGACTCAAGAAATAATGTGATAGCGCAATACCTTTTTCAGAAGAGCGAACTAGATTTGGATCTGTCTGACCAATGGGCTTATATTCACCAAATCGCATACTTACCTCCCAGTTGTTCTGAAATAAATAACCAAATTGAATAAACGCTCCTTCGGCTGCTCTCGAGTATTCTCTCTTTAAAGTCCCACTTATATTTTTTTCATCATAGGGGGAATCTGCTTTTCTTTTTAATCCTTCTAAAGTAAAAGAAAATCCTAACCATTTTAAATATACTTCTGCGGTTGCATGAGCGTAATCGAATCTAGCAAATTCATATTGTGTTCCAAAAGTACTTAAAGAACGATTTGAGTTTTTATTGTAAGCGACTGCCCCACCAAATGCCACTTTCGGAGTTTTGTAACGATTAAAATCAACTTCAGAAAGCCAATCATTGTTATCCCCTCCTTTTGAAATTCCACCCCACGGAGAATAAATTAATCTAGCAACAGTTAAAACTCCAGGAGTATTATTCTCCGCTCTATTTCTTCCATTACCACCAAATACGCCAACAAAGTAAGCGAGTTTTCGATCCATTCCTAAAAAATCTTCGGAAAATAAAACGACACCAACGTCACGATCCAAATTCAATTCACTTTGAACAATCGACCGATCTACCATTTGTAAGGCAGAAGAAGAATTCCATCGTTGCCTACTAAAGGGAATTTTCATTTGACCAAAGATTATTTTTGCATCACGATGTTTATTGTAAGTAATACTTGCATCTCTTAGGGGAATTCTTCTATCGGTTTCTTTATCTCGATCAGCTAAACCAATTTGAAAATAATACTTCCAATCATCTCCAAACAATTTTCCACCCATTTGAATCCTAGATCTTCGAACCATAAAGTTTGTGGTATTTGTGGACGGATCTATATTCATAGATTGGTCTGCACGAGCTTGTATTCTTAATCTAAGATCAATGCTATGCAGCTTATCAGCAGTTTCAAATTTAAACCCCTTGCCCGGCCCAGATTCAACTTTCACAGATTCTGATTTTTTTTCGGGAGCTACTTCTGTTTTAGCTTTTTCCTCAGGAGGCTTTTCTATACTTGTTTTTTCTTCAGAAGTTTTTTCTACTTTAGGCTTTTCTTCAGCCGGCTTTTCCAATTTAGGTTTATCTTCTTTTTCTATCACTGAGTTTGTAACAGGTTCTTTTTTTTCCTCTTGCACACTTTGAGAATAAAGAAGTCCTGAACTCAAAGTCAGACCGAGAATGAAAAATATCACTCGATATCCACAGACTATTCTACGATTCAGAATTAGCATTTTATCTATCCTATCATTTCTAAAGTCCAGAGACTTACACGTTCTGGCTCTAGTCTTTTTTATTAGAGGATGTAACCGAACTAAGATAAAAATCTAAGAACAAATGTTACAATCTTCTTACAAAAAGAAGTAATATTACAAATGTTACATTTAAATTACAAAAAAATTACACAGATATAAATAAAGTTACTCAAATTACACTATTATTTCTTAAAATAAAGAATAGAACTAAGCAAAATTATCCACTCGCATCTGATTTTTTAAGTTTAAAATAAATTTTTTTACTTTTAACCTAGTTAGATTTTCAGATAAGCTGGTCGTTAATTGTTGAGACCGTGGAGATAATCCATATATAACTCTGCTTCAATTTCATTCACATTTTCCTCTAAAGGCATTTGAATACTGGCAGAGATTGTATGACTTATATAAGGTGGAATAATACGATTATCCGCAAGAAGAATCAGAGACGGAGAATTTTTATCTTCAGAGGTCTTTACATCAGAATAATCTTTTTTGAGAGAAAGTTCTCCAACCGTATTTCCAGTCTGACATTCTCCATACTTTGGTAGATAAGATTCTTTAAACTCGGAAAAAGCATTTTGCATAGGAAGATTGGAATATTCAAAATGTCTTTCCTACCGAGCCGATTTCAAAGTAGGGAAATGAAATTGATGACAATTAGCACAAAATTCTGATTTACCAATCATTGGTTCAACTTGGTAATCATGTGTTAACTCTGCATTATCCGCCTATCCACTTTTTGAATTTGTGAATTGTGCAAGAATCCTAATGCAATATGCTCCGCTGTGTGTCATTCCCGAAATTCCACCCGCTATCGCCCAATGTCATTAAGTTAAGGAAAAAAGGGATGTCACGCAAAGTCGCAGAGACGCTAAGGGTTTTAAAAGAGCTATTTGTTTTGGATTAGAAGAGATTCCGCTTTTATGATAACTTTTCCTTTTTCGTAATGTTTACAGAATACATTCATTCATGAAAATGTAAATTCGAAACAGTTCCCGGAATTGTAAAGGTAACATGAATATGCCGCAAGTCTACGTTTAGTATATGAGAAAGATTAACCGACCACCTAACCCCACACCTTATACTTTTGATGAACAATGACAATTAGCCCCTTCCCTAAAAGGAAGGGACTTGATTGTAAAGTTTACTACTATACTAAATCTAAACTATAAAATCCCCTTCCTTTTAGGGAAGGGGCTACGTATTCATATCCGACAATATCTGTAAATGTGGGGTTAGGTCCGAAAGTTCTCCATACTTCGATAAAAATCTTCTATCATAAATTCGCTGGAACTCTTCCCAGTGATTCATCCAAATGGATTTGTATAGACTCGACCTTTCGCACGCGGGAATGTAAGCGGGTTTACTTTTATTGGTTGAACAAATATACAAAGTAGTTTGGCTCCTACTCTATATAGGTCAGAAAACTAAAAAGATGTGCAAATTTACTAAAGCCCCATTCCCCGCCTGGGCGTCCGTTCAACCCATGCAAACATTCATGCATCATCATTACATCTAACTGAACCCATCGTATCTTTTATCGGTGTTCATCGTCCCTATCGGTGGTAATCTTTGAATATTTCATTTAGGATAAAAAAATGTAGGTAACGTTATGAAGGCAATGCAGTGCTGACCGGTTACCAATTGACATACGCAAGATATTTTAAACCATGAATCCGTAATGACTAAAAAGATTTTATTTACGCTGTTTCTATTTCTAGCCCTTTCGGAAACAATTTACTCTCAGGCAAAACAAGAAAAGGAAAAAACCAAAGATGCATTTGTAGAAGAAGACCCTGAGTCTCCAGCAGTAGATAGATTTAGAAAAAGAGATTTTGAACTGGGGATTCGTTTCGGACTTGGATACCACGGAGAAGATAGATTCGAATCGCAAATCAAAAATTATAAATCAGAATCTTCGCCTTATATAATCAGTTCCACGCAAGTGAGCCCGATTCGGAATACGACTAATTATGAATTTCTCGCCAGAATTCGTTTGTATGAAAACAGCAAGGTAGGATTTGTTTATGGAAATACTCAGTTCAATCGGTTTCATTTAACTGAGGTTACTAGTCTTTATGCGCCAAGTGTATATACAGCAACTCAGCTTAATTTCAATTTAAAAGTAGAATATTTTTTTCTTATGTATACACATGAATTTAAATTCAAACATTTCTTTGTAGAAGCAGGAATGGGAATGGGAATTAATACCGTTAGTTGGCAGACCAATGGGAACACTGTATCTAGATTTGAATACGCACCGCAAACAGGATTCATGGTCGGAAATGGTCTTGGCTATAAACTAGAATCATCCATAAATAAAAAAATCACTGACCATTTTGTTTTACAATTCGGCGGTTTTTATAATTACTATACTGTGCCTTCCTTCAATGGAACTTTCAACGATGACAGTGGTTCTTTTTATCTCAGGTCTGATGGAAGCATTGCTCCACTTTCAACTTCTGCCTTCAAGGATTCAATCATTGATACAAATTATGCATCAAGACAATTAGATATGAGAGCGGGAAACATAGTAATCTTTACCTCCGTTCTTTTTCGATTTTCTCTTTGAAAGAGGAGCCGTTTTCAAATTGTAATTATTCACGTAGAGGAAAAATTAGGCTATATCCATAGTTATGTCTAATAGTGAGAAGAACTCTTGGAATGGTATCGTATTAAAATGATCCACGGGCTATTACTAATCTTTTTTTTGTTTTTCCATTCCCATTGTGATGGAGAAAAACCATCGGCGGCTAAACCTAATTATCTGTCATTGCCCTATGCGTTCTCAAAGGCAGGAATAGAGAATGACAACACTAGTATCGCCGATCATAATAAACTGCAAAATCAAATTAGCGTCTATAGAGAAATATACAATGACGCACTAGGACTCTATAAGAGTAAAAAATACTTAGACTCAGTGAGCAAATATGAAGAAGCAATGAATATATTTGTAGAAGCAGAAACATACTATCATTACGGAAAAAGCTTAATGAGCATTGGAAAATTTCCAGAAGCAATCAAGGCTTACGAAATTTCGGATGCGCTAGATTATGAAAATAAAATTAACCTCTACTACAATCTCGCCTGTGCTTATAGTCTTTCTACTGAATTAGAATCCTCAGCCAAATACTTACAACTATCCATACAAAAAGGATTTAAACATTTTAATATTCTAGAACAAGATTCCAATTTATCATTCGTTAGAAAAAATCCAAAATGGAAGCAAATCCTGATTCACCTCACTTCGGATAAACATCTAACGAAAAATCCAAAGGATTTTATAACAAACCAAAGCAAAAAACTAAAACTAAAAAGTAATTCTAAAAATTTTATCTACGGAACAAAGGAAGAAGATCGAGATAATATCGAACTAGAACTCTTCGAAGGAATTGCATTCTATCGAGAAGAAATTACAGATAAAGACGGGTTCCTCACCGTGATTACAAGAGAAGGATCTTACAAAGCAGCCAAGGACACACTTCAAATTGAACTAAAAAAAGGACGCAAAGAAACTAATCATCCATCGGAAACAGTGAAAACAAACTTAGAATTCTCTACTGTTCAGCCGATTTCTTTTGAATTAATTTATAAAGAAAGCCTAAATGGATTTATGAAAAATGATTTTGTAATTTATGGGGATGATACAGTGTATGCGCTCGACAAGAAAGCCTGCGCTTATATTAAAGACGAAGAAAAAATAGATTGCGGGGAATGTAAGAAGCAGTATGAGCAGAAAGGATACTTCTGCGCATACTAACTATTTACTGATAAATTATTTTACAGGTTGACCATCTTTGAATGGACCTTCATACACTAATTTACCATCTTTTTCTTTTACAACTCCCTTACCGTTTAAGAGATCATCTTTAAAATCTCCCGCGTAAGTTCTACCTTGTCTTGTGGTAAATGTGCCGTTGCCGTTAAACTTTCCATCAACAAACCAACCAACATATTTAGTTCCTTTAGAACCGAGTAATGTGCCGTAACCGTTAAACTTACCGTCTTTCATTTGACCATCGTATTGATCACCGTTGGCATATTTGTAAACGCCGGCTCCATCCATTGTTCCATCTTTAAACTCGCCAATGTAATTATCACCGTTAGCGAATAAAAGGTTTCCCTTGCCATTGAATTTTTCATTTTTAAATTGTCCCTGGTATTTGCTTCCATCGGAAAAACTTAACGCACCTTCTCCGTTCTTGCAATCACCAACACAATCGCCAGCGGCAGCACGGGATGCATTTGTCGCAACAGTTGAGGCTGTTTTTGCTGCATCGGAAGCTTTTGTGTCTTCTTTTTTTGCAGGCGGCTCTTCTTTTTTATCCCCGGAAGAACAGTTCGTAAGGCTAGTCATTGCCAATAAGGTCAATACTAAGGTTAGTAGTATGCTTCTTTTAAAATTCATATTAAAAAATCTCCTTTTTTTACAAATACGGACAATTATTCGTATTAGCATAAAGTAATTTTATTATAAAATAGTATTTGGTCTATCATTTTTCTTTGTTCTTGCTATTCCCAATAAATCAAATCCATTTCTTACTAAAAAATGGGTGCTACCTTACCTTTATCCCTAGATTTTGCTCTATTTGTTAAATCTCCTTCATTATTCATTCACTTGATTTTCACAAAGGGATAAAGGTAAGGTCCGGGCTTTCACCTACTGTCAAAAAATTGTATTCACAATTTTTTGACACCGGTTCAATCCCTAGCACATAGCAAAGAAAAATCCTTTCCTAATTTGTATTTTTTCCCGCACAAAAAGAATTTTCTACACCTAGTATTTGTATGATAATCTTTCGAAATAAAAACAAATACTTACTCGATAAAATTGAAGATCGCAACCATACTGTCTCAACGCTTCTGATTCCAAAAAAATAACCTGGCCCCTTCCACCCCTGCCCCCAAAACCCCCAGGGGGGGTTTCCCCCCCCCCCCCAGCCCCCCCGGAAAAAGGCCGGCCAAAAACACCCCCCGCCCCCCCCCCCGCCCCGCCCCAAAAAAAAAAAAAAAAAAAAAAAAAAAAACAGAATTTGATTCGATTCAACTTTCGACCAACAAATGCGGATTGGGTAGAACTTGGGGAAATTGCCCTAGCTTTTGGAAAATCTCGCTGCTGGTTGTTTGTCCATTTGCTAAAACTTGATATCGCTGGGATGTCGCGCCTCTTACGAAAAGCCAGATTGAGCTTTGGAGTTCCAACGATTCCGAGGTTAGAACTGAAGATTTTTTGGACTTTGTAACGTGTCCGAGAAAATTTTACTCGTGGGTATCATGTAAAAGTTTAGCAAAAACCTATTTCGAAGTATTAAGAGCCAAGCGCAAATCGTTTGTTAGCTGCATTGCAAGCTCAGGCCTACCATGAAAAGCGGCAGGCGTATTTTGAAACAAAGCAATCTTCCAATCCACACCAACCTTTTTACAAACTAGCGACTGAACAGCATTAACCGCAGGATTAATATCTGCGCCTCCGCGTGGAACCATTCCAACAACAGCGCGGAGAATGGCAACATCACTCGATAAGATTTTTACTTCCTGGATAATACTTACATAGAGTCCTGTCGGATGTGCTGCAAAAATTTCTCCTATGACAGAATGCACTTCCTTACTTCCCTTCATCTGCGATCCATCAAAACCAACGATGTCTCCATCCTCTAAAACTAAATCAGACATTCCTTTTGCATTTTGATAGTTCCAGGCTTCAATCCAAGTCTTATACAGCAAACGGATATTAGCCTCTTCTGTGGGTTGGCTCATTTTAAGCTCCTAGTTTTAGTAAAAGGAACACACGAAGACTTAGAAAATAATTTGATACATAGGAAAGTCCTTTCGTCTTCGTGGTAATAAATTATAGTTTAATTCCGACTGCCTCGCAATCAGCTACGGTCATAATTTTTACTAACTCAGCAAATTTAACCTTTGGCTCCCAACCCAGTTTAGTTTTAGCTTTAGCGGGGTTACCTAAAAGTTGCTCCACTTCGGTAGGGCGATAAAAACGTGGATCTATAGCGACTATCGTTTCACCAGTTGCAGCATTGAGACCGACTTCTTTTTCTTCTTTTCCTTTCCATTCTACTTTGATACCGGCAATAGAAAAAGACAATTCAATAAACTCTCTAACAGAATGCATTTCATTCGTTGCGACAACATAGTCATCTGGCTTGTCTTGTTGTAACATCATCCACATCATGTTTACATAATCAGGAGCATATCCCCAATCACGTCTTGCATCTAAGTTTCCAAGCGTGAGTGTTTTCATTTTCTTAGCTTTGATTCCTGCAACTCCAAGAGTGATCTTGCGGGTAACGAATGTTTCTCCACGTCGAGGTGATTCATGGTTGAACAGAATTCCATTAGAAGCATGAATTCCAAATGCCTCGCGGTAATTCACGACTATCCAGTAAGCATATAATTTTGCGACTGCGTAAGGTGACCGCGGATAAAAGGGAGTTTTCTCTGTTTGAGGAACTTCTTGCACAAGTCCATACAACTCTGAAGTGGATGCTTGGTAAAAACGAGTTTTAACTCCTGTCTCATTGATTGCATCTAGAAAACGAAGAGTTCCAACGGCGTCTACTTCCGCAGTGTATTCAGGAACTTCAAAAGAAACTCCTACATGGGATTGTGCTGCAAGGTTGTAAATTTCATCTGGCTGAACTTTTTCAAGGATACGATTCAAATTGCTTGAATCAGTCATATCGCCATAGTGTAAGTGTAGATTTGGATTGTCTTTTAAATGCTCAATTCTATTTCGATTGAATAGGCTGGCGCGTCTAACGATTCCATGCACTTCGTAATTTTTATCTAGTAAGAGTTCTGTTAAGTAAGAACCGTCCTGTCCGGTAATCCCAGTGATGAGTGCTTTTTTCAAAATATTCTCCTTAGCTAATAACCAAATTCACATGTTGTAAATTCGGGAGTTTATCTTTTAACTGTTTTTTTATTTTTTCTAATTCGGCAAGTTTATTTGCATATAGTGTATGACCCAAATTAAAAAAAACGCCCTCTAGTTCTTCGTCCGATTTAACGTGTTTTAACGTAGAACGAACTTTTTTGGCTGCTTGTTTAACGGATTCTTCAAATATTTTTTCTGTATCTAGTTCCAGTTCTGCTTTGAACTTTAATCGGTTTGGACCTAATACTACAGTCCTAACGTCTTTGTAAGATTTGATATGCGGATTGTTATCTAGAACTTCAAGAAGTTGTTTTAACTCATATTCAGGAATTGCGCGATCTAGAAGGAATTTCTTGTTTTCAATTGCTAGGTGGATGGCAATCCAACCCATAAGAAGTCCAATGAGAATACTGGCAACAGCGTCAAATGTATTATTACCCGTTAGATTAGTCATTACGATACCGACTAACGCAAGCAGCAAACCAATAATAGCCGCAAAGTCTTCCCAGAAAACTGCACTGATAGAAGGGTCGATAGATTCATTTAGATAAGTAAAAAACTTTTTCGTTCTACTCATAGCCTGTAATTTAATTTCTTGGATTACTACATAGAAAGAATAACCTTCGACTAACATTGATATAACAAGAATGAGTTCAATTATGAACTGTTCCATTCCGGCTTTCTTTATAGGCTCTGTTGAAAGTAAGTCATGCACCCCATGATAAACTGTCACTCCACAACCCAAAACAAAGATGCCCATTGCAGAAACTAGATTCCAAAAAAACCTCTCTTGTGAATGCCCATAATGATAAATATCTGATGCACCCTTTTCTCCACGCTTAATACCTAACAACAAAAGAGCTTGGTTCATAACGTCTGCAATCGAGTGAATTGTTTCAGAAAGAAGTGCCGAGGAGCCACTAAAGAAAAATCCAATTGCTTTTGCGATTGCAATAATCGCATTTCCTAGGATTGCCACAATAATCGGTTTGGTTTGATTTGAAATTGCCATAGGATGCAAATTAATCAGAAAGCCTATTTATTCAAATACATTTTTTAGTTTCCGTTCAACTCTTTAATACTGCCAGATGTGCTTCTACTGATTCAGCAAGAGCTTCTAACTCGTAGCCACCTTCGAGAAAAGAAATAATTCTTCCCTGGCAAATTTCCTTTGCCTTTTTGCAGATAATCTCTGTAAACTGCTCATAGGCATCGGTAGATAAATCCATTCCACCTAAAGGGTCTTCCCTGTGTGCATCAAATCCTGCTGAGATCAAAATGAATTCAGGCTGAAACTTATCTATTGCCGGAATAATTCTCTCATTGAATGCATTAAAATAATCTTGATTAGATGAGCCTCTTCTGAGAGGTATATTTAAATTATACCCTAAACCCTTTCCTGTTCCCTGATCTTTCTCTGCACCGGTGCCGGGATAAAATGGATATTGATGAGTCGAAATAAAATAGACTGAGTCATCCGAGTAAAAACTATTTTCGGTTCCATTTCCGTGATGGACATCCCAATCTAGAATTAGAACTTTTTTAATTCCTTTGGATTGCAGATACTTGGTAGTAATCGCTACATTATTAAACATGCAAAATCCCATTGCGTGGTATTTTTCTGCATGATGTCCGGGAGGTCGAACTAGCGCAAATCCAGTATTAACTGCACCACTTAATATAGTATCAGCTAAAACAATTCCTGAACCACTAGCCAATGCTGCCGCTTTATATGATCCGGATGAATAAGGGGTATCTGGATCAAAATGTCCGGCTCCCATTTTAACTCGTTTTTGAAAATCTTGTATATAGGATATAGTATGAATGGAAGCAATTTCTTCTTCTGTGGCTTCGCGTATTTGTGGTTGAATGAGTTCTTTAAAATAAGACTTGGAATGTAGTTTATCTAGAATAGAGGTTAATCGCTTGTAATTCTCCGGGTGTTGACCTGTTTCATGGTCTAAAAATTCTTCTCTATAAGCAATTGCAGTCTTGCTCATTGTTGTAACTTTTCATTTAAAAAAATATACTTTGTCCAATTGTAAATCCAGGAAAAACCAAGAATTACAACCACAACGTTTGCATCTGACTTAAGATAAAACGTTAGTCCCCAGAAGAAAGGTAAGAGCATAAACAGAGAATAGGCTGTGAGTAAATAAATAGAGCCTGTATTTTTCCAGTTCAGAACAGAACGTCTTAAGGAAGCGGCTACGGAAGAGTAACCCAGTTCAAACCCGAGTGATTTACGGGCTAATTGAAAGAATGCTATAAATAAAATTGTGATTAGGAGGGAATATATCATAATGTTATAGTATACTTACCTAACCCCAGACTTTAACTTCTTGTAGAATCCTAATAAGTCGCCCCTTCCCTTAAGGAAAGGGGACTTTATCGGTCATACAATACAACAGTATATAAAATCGGGGTTAGGTAAAGAATTTCTAAATGCTTACAGCATGTCCTTTACATCGTTTCTTTCGCCAACTAATTCATCATGTGTAATTTTGAATTTTTCTTTGCCGAAATCATTGAGTGGAACATTTTGAACGATTTTATAATCTTTTCCATCAGAAGAGATTGGGTAACCAAAGATTAGCCCCTTCTCAACACCGTAACTTCCATCAGAGCAAGTAGCAACGCTAAACCAATCTCCTGATTTTGTAGGAGTGGTTAGGTTTACAACTGTGTCTACAACTGCGTTAGCCGCAGAGGCAGCACTGGAAGAACCACGAGCAGCGATAATAGCCGCGCCGCGTTTTTGAACTGTGGAAATAAAATCTCCTTTTAACCATGCTTCGTCTTTGATTAAATCTGTTGCAGGTTTACCGTCAATTTTTGCATTGTAGAAATCTGGGTATTGTGTAGCAGAGTGATTTCCCCAAATTGCTAAATTGGAAACTTTGGATACCGGATAACCCGACTTTTGAGCTAATTGTGTCTTTGCACGGTTTTCATCTAACTTGGTTAATGCAAACCATCTGTTAGAAGGAATTCCTTTTGCGTTATTCATCGCAATGAGGCAGTTGGTGTTACAAGGATTACCCACAACAAGAACTCTTACATCGCTATTTGCTTTTGCTTCGAGTGATTTACCTTGTTTGGTAAAAATTCCACCATTGATCTTTAGAAGATCTCCTCTTTCCATTCCCGCTTTTCTTGGAACAGATCCTACAAGAAGCGCCCAATTAATATCGTTAAACGCTACGTCCAACTCAGAAGTAACTGTTACTTTTTGTAAGAGTGGAAATGCGCAATCATCTAATTCCATTACAACGCCTTTAAGCGCTGGAAGTGCCGCTTCTAATTCTAATAATTGTAATTCTACAGCAGTGTCAGGACCAAACATTTGTCCTGATGCAATTCTAAATAATAGGGAATATCCTATTTGCCCTGCTGCTCCTGTTACTGCTACTTTTACTGTTTTACTCATATCTTCTCCTCATTTACCTAATTCTTCGTCTATAATTTTTTGAAAGGCTCCAATGGGCTGAGCACCTTCCACAAAAATTCCATTAATAAAAAATGCTGGAGTTCCATTCACACCCACAGCCTGACCGTCTGCGACATCAGCTTCAATTTCAGCAGAAATTTTTCCTGAGTCCGCCAAACAGGCATTAAACTTTGTTTTATCCAATCCAACTTTATCAGCTAATAAAATAACATTTTCTTTTACAAGATTTTCAGCGTTATCAAACAATAGATTAAAATATTCCCAATATTTATTTTGTTCAATTGCACAATTGGCTGCTATATGAGCAAACATTGCATTGCGGTGAAAGGGAAGAGGATAATCACGAAATACCCAACGAATTTTATCTTTGTATTGCTCTCTTAATTGTCTAGTAGTTGTTTGACTTCTCTTGCAATACGGACATTCGAAATCAGAAAATTCAATTACTGTAACCTTTGCTTTTTCAGGACCGATGGAAGGATTTCCTTTTTCGGCAACTACTTGCTTTACTTGTTTTACTTCTTCCATAAAGAAGTCAACTTTGTATCTCTTGCTAAGCTCGCCGTAGTATTCTTGCTCTTTTAGGTTTTTTAAATAGCCAACAATTCTATCTTGCACTGCTTCGAGTTTTGCTCCACCAAATTGATCTTTATACTGTTCGTAGATGGCTTGGATTTCGGAAGCAGAGGGAGTGTAAGAGCCAACCCCTTTAGAAACAACTTCACTTGGTTTGATGTTTTTTTCTTTTGCTTCGAGTTCAAGAATCTTGTCATTGGCATATTGCTCGAAGGTTCGCTTTAATCCATCAACATAATCCTTTTTTAATTTTACGACCATTCCTGGTTTTTCTTTTTCCAAATCAGATTCAGTGAATTTCTTACCGTTAATCTCGATATAACTTTTTGGTTTAAAATAATTGATAAGTGCCGGTATGCTAAAGGCAACATAAAGAATTGTAAATGCAGATAGAGCCAAAAGCCCTTTTTTTCCATTGTCCATAAACTAGAATATTTCTCCTATTTAACCAAAATCAATGTAAATCCTTAATAAGCAAATCAAATAATCGCTCGACACTTACTTCCTTTAAAATTCACTGCCACAGCAAGCTCTATTATTTTTTAGAAAATATAGTAAGCAGTAACTCAGAATTAGACATTGGTAAACAGGCTTCGTATTCGATAATTTCAAACTTTCGTAGAAAATAATCGGAACTCCTTCTCCTCTCTTTTCCATGTCATGTTTTCTTGAAATCGAATTATCCCTCTGAGCCCAATTGCTTCAAAAATAGCCCTTTCACTAAATGCATGAATCTCTAGTCTATCGGGATTCTTTCTCGCTCCAACCAATCTATTTCTTCTAAAGAAATGCATTGCATCTTCTATCTGCGTATCTAAAGAGCCTGTTATTTTTCTGGATGATTCGAACACATAAGTAGACCAGCTACACTACAGCGCACAGAATGATTTTCATCCTGAGTAAGCAAGCTTCTCTTGAGTAGCCATGTCGCATAATCTTCCTTAACCTCTGGGATAAATTTTTTCCAAAGACATTCTTCTAAATCCTGAATAGATGTTTGTGGGACTGCTTGTTCTTCGAAACGAATTTTATTTATTAGTTCTTCGTTTGTGTCAAACATAAGGCTCTATCCTTTTTTATCGCATCTGGAAAGCATCTTTACTATTTATCCCAATCTTTTTTCGATTTCAGTATTAATACTTCCAATATCTTTAACCAAGCAGTAATCCCTGACCTTCGGCAAATACCAAATACTGTTCCACTAAATTATTGAGCGCAAGAAGTTCATTTTCATTCAAATAATTTTTTGCAACACTAACATCTTGCTTCCTGATTTTTTCGCCTCGCCAATTGGTGAGACCCATATTTGGTTGTGAACTGTCTGCCCGCTCATGAATAATTTCGGCGGCTTTATTGATGTATTCTTTTAATTTCTCGGTTGCCCATTGTCTAAACCTTGTGGCTATTTTTGATTTGATTCAATAACCAACGGATAGAATCATATCTAAGTTATAAAAAGCAACGTCCCGTTCTACTTCTCTTTTTCCTTCTTGTTGAACTATTCGGAAATTCCGAATAGTTCGATTGGATTTAGATCGATTCTCAACTGTCAAGTTTTCCTTGACAGTTGGTTCTTGTGATAATTCTCCCTCTTCATATATGTTTTGAATATGAAGATTAATATTTTGTTTGGTTGTTTGATACAACTCCGCCATCATCTTTTGGGAAAGCCAGACAGTATCGTCTTCGAGGCGAACGTCAAGTTTTGTGCTACCCGACTCGGAAATGTAAATTAAAAATTGCGATTGATTCAAAGGTCAATCTCCTTATCGGTTGTAATGAAAACGACAAGCTAAAACTATGATTTCATCATTTTCAATTTTATAAATTAGTCTGTGCTCATCATTGATTCTTCTAGATCAGTATCCTTGTAACTCATGCTTTAAAGGTTCAGACTTTTCTAGTCCCGTAAATGGCTCTCTTTGGATATCATTCAATAAATCAAAATTTTTTTTCAATAATTTAGGATCAATTTTTGACCAATGGGTAAAGTCTTCGAGGGCTCTCTCAGTTAGCTTTAGATTCATATAAAGTCTTTTCAATGTCTGCAATGGTTTTAAACTGAATAATTTTATTATCCTTAACTTGCTCAAGAGAAGTTAAAAGATGATTTTTATTAGCTTCATTTGAAAACAAATAATCCATTTCTTCCATAGATTCGGATATAGAAATGGTAACTCTTTTTTCTTTGAATAGAATTTTAAGGGACTGAATTAATTTTTCATCCAGTTCATCTATATGCATTTGTATTACTGTATTCATTTTATATCTCCTTCTCAATCATAAGCTCGTTGCCACGCTCGTCAATCACTTTGACAGCAATTCTTTTCTTTTCCCCAGCTTCAAAAGGTGCAGAAACATTTCCTGCTAAGTGTTCCCAAACCGATTCGTCATACTCTGTCCTTAGAGCTTTGGCGATTTTTTCCCAGGCTGATGTTCTTGGGAAAAATGCTTGGTTCACATGAAAAACTAAACCGTTATAATCCTGATCTAAAAACTAAGCGGGAACATCTCTTCCGTCCCAGTGTTCGGATAACATAGTAGTAGGATCAAAGGTGTCGAGACCAACAAGTGTTACCTGCAACTTTCCATCTTTAATTTCTTCGTTGTAACTTCGGGAAGACCACAAATACTAAATACCTGTGAGCTTCTCATATTCTTCAAAAGATCGGACATGAGAAAATCAGGAGTAGCCTGCACATAATAAGCCGGAAGAGTCATATCCTGCACCATTCGCTCGGAGATGGCTCCATTTTCGGGACCGATATGAAAGGCAAGGAGTCTGCCTTCTGATTATCCTTCAGCGTGAATGCTTTTAGCGCGAGCAGGTTTTTGCATTTTAGAAAGTGAAATTTTTCTTCCACCGGTTAATTGTAAGTTGGCGGTCTTTTGTAATACATTTACCATTCGGTCAATATGATTGGAGAAGTTTTCTACATAATCAGCAGGTGCTTCGTCTTCTCCCAAACCAGAAGGAGGAATAGTAGCTTCCACAACAAAAGGACCCGATACACGGGTAATGCGTGTATTCTCCTCGGGGCGATCTACGAGAATTTCCATCTCAGGCTCAATGTCATTTGCAATACTTTTCAAAGTGATATGAGGAACAAGTCCACGTACTTCTTCGCCTTTTTTGTTTTGCTTTCGTTTGTAGATATAACCGCCAGAAGTTCCCATGTTCAGGTCTTTCAAATCATACCACGGAAAAGTAGCCGTAAGAATTCTTTGTCTGGCAAGTGCCAAAGGAACGCGACTAACGTCACAGGTAATCCAACGTCTACCCACTGCTCAGCGACATACAGTATTAGCCTCGATAAGACATTGCACGCAAAGCCGCCAAGACGCTAAGTATTTAATGATTTTAGGAATGCAATGGATATCTTGACTAACGTTGTTTCCGAAATTTTATTCAGTTTAAAAAACTCACTGCGGCTTTGCGTGACCTTCCTTTTCTGTTTAACCTGAAAGTATTGTTCGGTGCTACAAGGTCATATACCACATAATTACGCATTAGAGCCAGAAAGTGTCGAACTGTGTAATTATTTGCAAAAAATATTTTCTAAATAATAATTTCAGTTTAGTTTCGATTAGCCGCTCACGAAGATTATTTTAACTTCACTAGCTGTAATTCTAAAATATGAGAATTACACAGAGTAACCACTTTCTATATAATTCCGATTGTAGGGAGAGGGCATAGCAGACAGACAATTCAACTTCAATAAAATTGGGGTGAAGTAGGGATGAGGTGGACTGCGGTGAGGTTAGGAAATACATACATGATAAATTTAATAAAAAAAATTATACGCCACTTTGCGAATTCAACAACCAACATCCTGTTCCTAAACCAGAACAGTCCAATCATTCTCAAGATAAAACAAGAAGCCATCACAACCAACAGTGTATTCGGAAAGTTTGATTACTCCGTTATCAATAGAGATTCAAATAAATTAATTGGGGATAATGCGCATATTGCGCCAAGTTGTAAAGTGCTAGAAGGTTTCAATTTACTCGCACTTATCAATGCCGGTCTAAGCATTTTTAGACAAGGGCGATATTTTAGGAACTTTTCGGTAGGTAGGAAACTTGATAGTTTAAGAAGTAAGGCTTTTGAGTTTTTCAAATCCCCCCTGCCCCCCTTTAAAAAAGGGGGTTTCCGAGTAGTATGTATTTTTACCAATAGAAACCACTTAGAACAAAACCCCCTTTCGCAAGGGGGGGCAGGGGGGATTTTTCTTACGGCTACTATAGAGTATCCGTTATTACAAAATCAGCCAAGATGCAAAGCAACATTCTTACAATGCCTTACTTTCTTGCTTTGTCCGTTAAAGCACCAAAGAAAATTACGATGGATTTAACTTCTTCATCTGTGAGTTCTTTGTTTAATTGGTGGTATCCCATTTTCTTAACTGCATCTTCGATAGTAGCAATGCTTCCATCATGAAAATAAGGACCGGTTAATAAAATGTTACGTAGAGATGGGACTTTGAAGAAGAATTTTTCTGCTTCATTTTTTGTAACATTAAATCTTCCTAAGTCTTTCGTTTCATAAGCATTACGCTCACCTAATTTACGATAGCTTGTTCCGCCAAGAGTTGCTCCATAGTGACATCCAACACAACCAACTTCGATGAAAGTAGAAAGACCTTTTTCTTCCGCTGGGGTTAATGCCTTTAAGTCTCCCTTTAACCAATCATCTAAACGATCAGATGTTTTTAATGTGCGCTCAAACGCTGCAATTGCTTTTGCTAAATTATCGTAAGTAAGATTTTCTTTTTCATTTGGAAATGCTTTAGCGAATAACGCGGGGTATTCGGTCTTTGCAAGTTTTTCTAATACAGCTTTTTCAGAAGGCATTGCCATTTCACCTGGATTGAGGATTGGACCTTTTGCTTGATCGGCAAGAGTTGCCGCTCTCCCATCCCAGAATTGTGCGATATGAAATCCTGCATTCAATACTGTCGGTGAATTTCTATCTCCATTTTTTCCAAAGGCTCCTGTTGATGTAGGTTTGTTATCCACTCCGCCTTTTTTATCTTTTACATTATGACAGCTATTGCAGGATTGTGAATCATTTACAGAAAGACGATTGTCAAAGTATAATTTTTCTCCAAGGCTTACTAACTCTGCTGAATCTTTTTCTCCGCCTGGCATTTTATCCGGAAGTGTTCCTATTGCTGCGTTTGCTTTTTTTTGTAGTTCTAATGATTGCTTCGAAGGTCCGCATACAACTGCAAACATAAGAATCATTGGTAATAGTATAATTTTTTTCATGTTCTAATTCTCCTTTTTTGTAAATTAGACATATTAGAACGGGAGAATATTGTAAATAAGAATAATTCTAACGAACTCACCTACACAAGGTGAGTTCCAGCGTTAGCGGGTGGGGTTTACACCTAAAGGTGGGTTTGCTACCGCAGGTTATTACTCATTACAATTATCCAATATTCTCGGTTTCTTAAGAATTAATTTCATTCAATTCTTTTGTGTAAGATAATTAGCGTATTAGAAAGGAGGTAATTGTCTTATAGAGGATGTGATGGGAGAACGACGGGAATTGAACCCGCGACAGCCAGTACCACAAACTGGAGCTCTACCAACTGAGCTACATTCTCCATTTTTTTGTTCTTGAATAGGTCTTTTGACCCGAGAGGGACTCGAACCCCCGACCCTCTGCTTAGAAGGCAGATGCTCTATCCAGCTGAGCTACCGGGTCTAAAATTTCGGGATGACTGGGATTGAACCAGCGACCCTCTGCTCCCAAGGCAGATGCGCTACCGCTGCGCTACATCCCGCTTTTTTAAACCAATTATGCCATTTTGGTAGAACCGATGTATTCGTCAATCACTCTTAGAGTTTATTAATCTTTCTAGGTCAGACTTCAATTCTGCCTGTTTATTCAAATAAACCTCAACAGGAAGGATAAATAGGCTGTTCATCTCTGGATTCGTTAGATTTAGGTGTTGGATCTTGATAAAATCTTTTTCTGTGCAAATTAGAAGATCAAAATTTTTCAATTCCATAAATAAATCGAGCATGGTTTTATTATCATACGCAAAATGATCGGGAAAACGAATCTTCTTAATTTCTTTTGGCTTATGGGATTCAATTAAGCTCTCAAAGGAAAATGGATTTCCTAGAGCAGAGAAAACAACTACTTTCTTATTCACCAAAGTTTCGAGCGAAAGAATGTCTCTTTTCCAATTCAGTAGCGGCAGGGGAATATATGCCAGATTGTAAAATTTTAAATCTGGATTTATTTTGATAAATTTTACTTTTAGAATTTCTACATTTGCAGCATTTTCTTTTGCATAGCGAGTAAATATAATATAATGCGCGCGTTTAACGGCAGTTATCCTTTCTCGCAAACTTCCAAGCGGAATTGTAAATCCAGTTCCGAATGCATTATTCGAATCGACTAAAACAAAATCTAAATCTCTCTTAATGGCATGATGTTGAAATCCATCATCTAAAATCACAACACTTTTAACTCCCGGCTCCTGTGGTGTTTCAATTCCATCCTCAGAAGGAGAAATAAAAAACCTTTTTCTAGCTCTAGATCGAAAGCGTGGCGAAAATCTCCCATTGATATCACTCAAAGGATTTAGCTGAGAAAAGGTTAATCCTTGTTTGCCCTTCAATTTATTTTGAAGATAAGACTTAAAACGATTTATCCCAATAATAACTTCTGCAAATGGAATCTTTGCTTTTATCAAGAGCGGCTCATCGCCAGAATCCGCTGGGTTAGAAGTTAGCTCTACTCGCATTCCTTCTTTTGATTTATTTCCTCGATAACCTCTACTCAAAACGACAACTTGTTTTTCTGGAAAAATGGAATGAACTAAACCAGCCAAATAAATTGTAAGAGGAGTCTTACCTGTTCCGCCTGTTGTTAAATTTCCAACGCTGATGGTAAATGCATCTGGAATCGCTTGTTTCTTTTTGAAATGTCTATCTAAGAAAAAAAGAAATTGATAGAGCAAAGAAAACGGATAGAGTAAATAGAGAAGGATACGCATACTTTTATTTTACCGCTTCGAATTGCATTTCATAAAGTTTTTTGTATTTGCTATCTCGAGCAACTAAGTCTGCGTGAGTGCCTGACTCAACGATTTCACCTTCTTCCATATAATAGATTGTATTCGCAATCTGAATCGTGGAAAGTCTATGTGCAATGATGATTGTAGTTCTATTTTTGTATAATGTCTCCAGGGCAGTCTGAACAAGCCTTTCTGATTCTGTGTCTAACGCAGAAGTAGCCTCATCTAGAATTAGAATTTCTGGATCGAGTAAAAGGGCACGAGCAATTGAGATTCTTTGCTTTTGACCACCCGATAGCATGACTCCATGCTCACCTACCATTGTATCAAATCCATGCTCAAATGAGTTAATAAATTCCGTAGCGAAAGCGTCATCACATGCTTTACGAATTCTTTCTTCGGAGGCATCTAAACTACCATAAGTAATATTGTCACGAATGCTTGCATTAAATAAGAAAACTTCTTGGGAGACAATACCGATTTTGCGCCGAACATCTCTCATATTAAATTTGCGAATATCAACTCCATCAAATAAAACTTCTCCCTCTGTGGGATCAATCAAACGAGGAATTAAATCTTTCAAGGTAGACTTGCCTGCCCCACTCGATCCAACAAAGGCAATGGTTTCTCCCGATTTAACTTTGATGTTAATATTCTTTAAAGCTGACTTATCTGAATTGGGATAAGTATACGATACATTTCTAATTTCAATTTCTTTGTGTAGTTTACCAATCTTCTGAGGATGAATAGGATTTTCAATGTCTGTCTTTGAGTCTACTATTTCGAAAACTCTTTCGCCTGCAGACACTCCGCTTTGGATTAAGTTATACATCATACTGAGTTGTTTTAAAGGTCTCATTAAGAAAATCAAAGTTAAAAAGAATGCCATAAACATTCCTTTTGAAAAACTTTCATTGCTAATTAAATACGCACCAAACGCTAAAAAAATTGCGGCTAATACAGAACCAAACAATTCCACAATAGAAGGTCCGACTTGATGATAGAAATGTCCCTTAAAAGTTTTTTCAGAAAGCTCTTTGTTGATTAAATAAAATCTACCGGACTCTCTTTTCTCCATTGAGAAAGCACGAATCACGCGGATACCAGCGATTACCTCCTGAAGTAGTCCATTGAGTGCTGAGAGTCTTTCTTGTTGATTCTTGGTTGCCTTTCTAATTTTTTCTGTAAAGGCTGTGATTGGTCCCATGATGAGCGGTATAACAATGAAAACCACTAGAAACATTTTCCAGCTAAGAAAAAAGAGAAGCAGCAAATGTGTCACAACGTAAAAGAAATCATTGATCGCGTCTTTCAAATCTGAACTAATGATTTTTGCTAATACATCTACATCATTAATAATGCGGCTCATCAGAATTCCAGTTTTTTCTTGGACGAATGTATTGAGAGGAAGGTATTGGACTTTCTTGTAAATTTCCTGTCGTAAATCTCGAATCGCCATGTATCCTGTAGAGTTGATAAAATAAATAGCACCCGTGAGACAGAGTAGTTTTAAAAGATAAATTGGAAAGACTAGAATTACAAAAAAGAAAACAATTTCTTCTGGCTGTAGTTCGTTGAAATAGGAATTGAGTCGAGATTTTAATTTGGCAAGTCTGTATTCGATTTGTTCGAGACGGGTAAAGGTTTCACCCGATTCGACTTTTCGAATCGCTGACATATCCCGCTTGGTCATGGAAATCTGAAACTTATAACTTTTACTGGCACCCATCGAATCAAAAATCGGAATCATACTGGTCAAAGAAACTCCATTGAAAATGGAAACCAATAAGGACAAGACTAGCCCAATAAAAAGTCTGTATTTATATTTGAATGAATAGGTTAAAAGCCGTCTGAAAACTAACACGTCAACAATACTAAGTCGGTAGGCTAAGCAAGATAACAAGCAATTATTTGAATTGGGCTTTGAAAAATCCATTTTTCGAAAACAAATTTTTAAGAACCAAAAAATGTAATTGATTTAGAAAGGATTCAAAACATAGAGTAGACCTATAGCGAAAGCTCAGTTAAGAAAACCTTTTTGAAACAATTTCCTGGGAGGAAGTATGGCAGTAGCAGTTCAAGGTGGAAGCTCTGGCGGTAGTAGTCCAGACTTAGTGAAAAAATTAGTAGATGCAACTCGCACAAATAATACATCCGCGAATGACCGATTCAGCGAGACTCAGCTTAAAACAGCAGGCATACATATCAAAGCCATTTTAGATGAGTGCGCCAAACATGGAGTAACCGACAAAGGACAGATCGCTTATATTTTGGGCACAGTCAGAAGGGAATCCAACATGGGCAACTCTATGCTTGAAAAAATTGATGATGCTACGGCAAATAAAAAGTATTCTAAAGCAGCCCTTCCTTCTCTCGGAAATGGAGATGAGGCTTCTGGAGACGGAGCAAAATACAAAGGACGCGGATACGTGCAAATTACAGGTCGCGGAAATTATAGCAAATGGAGTCAAAAACTAGGCATCGATTTAATCGGGAGTCCCGACAAAGCATGTGAGCCAAATGTTGCCGCAGAGATTTGCGTTGTAGGAATGAAAGAAGGATTATTCGCACCAGCAGCAGGTCCCCTTTCAAAATACATTGGCGGTGGGAAAAATGATTTTTTAAATGCGCGCGCGATAGTAAATGGCGGTGAATTGAAAAAATATCCAGAGAAAGCAAAGCTGATTGTAAGCTACTCTGACAGTTATTATAAAGCGATGACTTCGTAATATACCGTAGGGGCTGAATATATTCAGCCCCTACATATGTTGAATTCGCTATGGAATCCTTTCTGCTTCATGCACCGCACTCTTCTTTTCATTCTACTTTTCTTTCTTAACTGCTACACATCTAAAGACAATGTCGATAAAAGTTATTTGATTCCACTTATGAAATCTACAAGCAATGATTCCAAAATAATTCAAGTCAATATCATAGGTGATTCTTTATCGGAGCGCTCGATTGGATTTGGATTGCAGAATAAACTGGGTAGTGGCTATAAAATAAATGATTTTTCAGTCAGTGGTAGAAATGTATATGACTGGTTACTCGATATTAGCCGTCCATTCAGTCCTACACCGGATTTAATTATAGTAGAGCTTGGAACGAATGATGTTTTTACAGGACCTACTTATGACTTTAAAGCAAATCTAAATCGGCTTTTGGAAGAGATAAAGATTCGCTCTAGTGCAAGAGTCATTCTAACAGCGATTCCTCTCACAGATGACAAAGGACTTCAAAGTAGAATTAAGGTTAATAATGATTATGTGCGAAGTCTCTCGAACAGTTATACAGTAACAGAGCTTGAGAAGGCATTTGAGGATAATCGTGCTAATCTTCGTCTCTATCCTTCTTATGATCCCATTCACCCAAATCCTGTCGGATACGAATTGATAGGTGAACTTTATAAAAAAGATATTCTATTATTAAAATAAATTTATACATATTCTTATGAATAAAGCTTGCTATTTGCTTGAACTATTCAATTATCAATTTAATCGAGTCGAAATTAATTACTATTATGCAAAGCGAAAACGTAGACAAAGGTAAGCTGCTTACCTTATTAATCATTAGCTCAACTTGCACAGGTGCAGGATTTGCTTGGGGTGGAATTTATGCATTTTTTGGTTTGTATAATGCAATGTATTTGCCTTTTACATTTTCCATTTTAGTTGGTGTTGCTCTTTTATCGTTTAAACTTTTCAACACTTACAGCTTACTGCTCCATACACAACTTTCTATGATCTTAATAATCCCAACTGCACTACAATGGACGTTAGGCGGTTTTCATAATAGTGGATTGGTAATTCTTTGGTCTTTAATGTCCCCCTTTGGATCAATGATGTTACAAGGAAAAAAAGGATACATTACATGGGGAGTTTCTTATTTTCTTTTATTAATTACTTCTCTAATTTTCGATGACTATTTTCGTTCAATTGCAATTGACCCAGTCTCTCAAAATGCAATCCTATTTTTCTACGCAATGAATATAAGCGTAGTTTCTCTTTTGACTCTACTTGCAATATTTTACTTTGTAAAGAGCTTTGAAGATGAGAGGAGATCACGTGCGGATTACAATGATTACCTTTCAAATCGTGTAGATAAAATGCTTACATCTATTGAATTACTTGCAGATGGTGACTTGAGTAGCAACATAAAATCTACTGACGATGATTTGGTTATTCAAAAGCTTTATTCAGGGTATAATAAAGCTATTGATGTTCTTACAAAATCCTTCCAGGATTTGGAGAATAACATAAAACATGTTACTATTTCTGTAGAAGGGGTAATGCACTCTATGCAAAATCTTTCTTCCGAAATCAATCGACAAAATGAAGGCATGAATCAAATAGAAGATTTTATTAATAAAATTAAGAAAGATACTGCCGATGATTTTCAATTAATAGAAGCAGGTGTTCGGGAATCAGAGGAAAATACTAAGTTTGCGCTAAATGGCGGTGAGATTATTCATAAGACAATGAACAAAATTCAATCTATTAGTCAGAGTATGGATCATTCTCGAAATACAATTTTAGAATTAGAAAAAGAAAGCAATCAAATTGACGAAATTATTCATTCCATCAATAGCATCGCAAAACAAACTAGTTTACTTTCGCTTAACGCTTCTATTGAAGCAGCACGCGCGGGTGAAAATGGGAAAGGCTTTTCTGTAGTTGCACAAGAGATTGGGAAATTAGCTGATATGACAACAAAATCTACAAAATTAATTTCAGATAAGCTCAAAGAAATTAATCTAAAAGCAAGATCTGCTGCAGATATTGTAAATAGAAGCAATGAAAGTATGAACGAAGGTCTTGCTTATACAAACCAGGTCAGTATATCAAATGAAAATATTATTTCTAATTCCAAGCGAGTAAAGGACGTTATCTCCTCGCTGCAAACCAAAAGTGTAACTCAATCAACAGGGATTCAAGAGATTTCAGTCAACATAATTCATTTACTAGAAAGCACTAAGTTTTTCTTGAATGAAATCAAAGAGATGAATGGACGTTTCGAATCCATGACGCAAAAAACTTCTGCCATGCATGAGTCCCTTAAAAAATTTAAGTTTAAATAATTCATAGTTACTTCTTAAACTCTCCTGCTTCCCATTTTCCGGAACGAATGATTTTGTGCTTACTACTAAATAGCCGACCTTTTCCATGAAACTTACCCGATTTAAAATCTCCGATGTATAAAGTTTTATCTTTAAAAGTATAAGTTCCCTTTCCATCAAATTTAAAATTGATAAATCCTCCCACATATTTTTCGCCATCTTTGTTTTCAAATATCCCCTGACCATTCAAGCGATTATTCTTAAAGATTCCGATGTATTTAGCAAATTCAGTTTCCAGCATCCCTTGCCCATTGAGTTTTCCGTTTATGAAAAATCCTGAATACTTTTTCGTTTTCCCATTCTTCTTGATAATGAGTTTGCCATTACCCTCTCGCTTATTATTTTTCCATTCACCTTCATAATAAATTGACCTTTGAGCCAATTCATCCTTTGCCTCTTTTGTTTGTAAAGAATTGATTGTTTCCTTGACCGATTTATTATTGATTAACCTTGAGTTCCAAATACCAAATCCATTCTTCTTGCCTGCCTTGAATTGACCGGAATATTTATAACCCTTGGGGCTTTCTAGACTTCCCTCACCATCAAACTTACCGTTCTTAAAGTTTCCCTCATAACGATCCCCATTTGAAAATAGTTTAATCCCTTTTCCATCTTTGCAATCTCCATCGCAACTATCCGCATTCAAAAAAGAAGAATAAACTACAAGAAGAACTAAAAATATATATCGCACTCTCACAGCTTTTAACAAATCCCTGGTTTGCAAATAACTTTTTAACGTCAAATCCATATTACCCTACTGCAATGGAATATCTTTTAGTTTCCATGTTTCAGTTCCGTCACCTGAGATTGGATAAGGCTTTCCTGTATAGGATACGTCGGACATTAAGTTCAAATCAAACCATGCAAGATTTCTCGCAAAGAATTCTCTGAACCGATTCTTTGTATCATCCTTGTATTCTCCTGTATCAGATTCAAAGCAGGATACTTTGATTCCAATTTTTTCTGCGATGAAGGCGGCTCTAGGCTGATGAAATCTTTGGGTAACAATTATCGCATCTTTTATTTGAAAAATGTATTTCGCGCGAAGAAGTGTATCTAGTGTTCTGAAACCAGAATTATCCACAAAAATATCTTCCTTCTTAACTTTATTTTTTAGCATATAATTGAGCATTGGTTTTAATTCATTATAGGATCGTGTGCCATTATCCCCTGAAAGTAGAATTTTTTTTACTTTTCTTTTTTTGTAGAGAATCAAGGCAGATTTTAGGCGATCACTTAGAACCGGTGACGGCTTATTGCCATATACCGCTGCCCCTAAAACTATAGCAACCGTTGAATCATGAATTTTTTATAATCATCACCGGAATTGATTGTAATATAATTAATTTCAAAACTTAAATCAATGCAGACACTGAAAAACAAAAACAAACAAAATGTATACAGCATAACTTGTAAATATTTCTTTAGCTTTTTCATTTTCGATATGTATAGAAACTATTTTCTAGCAGTAAACATGATTTATAATAGAGGTGATAAGTAAATGTTCCTTCAACCATCTCATATGGATCAGACTTCGAGAATGACCAGTAGTGTTCATTCTCATACTGAGTCTCTTTCATTTGCTTGACTACGCTAAACGTTGACTGATAGGATGTATACTTCTGTCCGGATGGATTTATGATTTCAGGAAATGTAAGAAGTATCTTAAAACCATCCAATAGAGTTTTATCTTTTGGTAGATTTTGAATTTTGTAGGAAAAATAAATTATACTTCCATCCTCTAAAGGGACTCTATTGCCGGTTTCAAGGACTCGTATATCCGTATAATTTGTATATGTTTTGGTAGGAGATGAGTTTTCCGGACCCGAGCCTGCATATTGTCCTCTAGCATATCCATGCTCGGTTAATATTGCTTTGACGCTTTTGCAGTCATCCTGTTTGCCTTTAGCCGCTTTGGCTTTAGGAACATTTAGTCCATTTGCAAAGCAAAAAAAGAAAAGGACACAGATAAATAAATACTTTAAAGAAATCCAGCCTGTATTATCTATGAGTTTCATTTTTTATTTTAAATTCAAATTTTTGAAATACCTTGTATAAAAAGTTTAAATCTTCTCTTGAAATTGAACTTGAGTCAATGATTTTCTTGAAACGTTTTATGGCAAGGTTTTCCCTTCCATGGAATTGGTTCAATTCGATAAGTTCAAATACATCTTTTACGTATTTATAAAAATTTCCTGTATCAATGCTTTCCGTCTTTACTAATGATTCTAGCTGATTCAAATTTTGTCCATGGATTGAGCCTAAGACAAAACTAACTGATTGGGATAAGTTCATAGAAGGTTGCCTTTCTGAAAGTTCAAAATCAATCATATAATCACAATGATCTATCATCGCATTGGAAAGTCCACGGTCTTCCCTTCCAAATACTATTCCAATTTTTTTATCAGAATGAGTTTTTATTTTTTCAGGTATGCTTCCTAAAGAAATAAATCCAACTCTATCTTTTCCTTGAATCATTGCTGTTCCAATTACTAAATCTAAATCTTCACGAGATTCTTTTGCGCTGTTAAAGTATTCAATTTTTGAAAGTTCCTCATTTGAGTTATATGCCATCCACTCCATTTCGAAATGTAACTCCCTTCGCTCTCCAATGATTCTAAGTGGAGGTAAATCAAAGTTTGCGATGAGCCGACATACCATTCCTATATTGCCTGCGTATTTTGGATTTTCTAGGAGTATAAACAGATTTTTCAAGATTACCACCAATGCTTTTTATTAAATGAATAGAAATTTTAATTGCAATAAAAAACTTTGTATGCGTGAGTAAAAAAATTGTCTTTGCTATTATTTTCTTCCTTCACTTCAATTGCATCACCCTAATGGGAATCAAAGTAGGCAATGCTCTAGACGGAAAATCCAAAAATGCAGAATCTCTAATCCAAGCGACCGGACTTGTCGGTCTATTTGGTGATGCTTATTTAGGAGCAATGGTTATGCAACCACATCCGGTCGGAGTTGGCTATGCAGTATTAGCCGCTCTCTTCTATTTAGCGACAGACGGAGGAATTAGTGATCGAATTGGCAAGGACGAAAACTTACAGGAATAGGAGTCTTCATGAATCAAAATATTGTAGCAATAGACGGACCCGCAGGCTCAGGAAAGAGCACTGTCGCCAGAGAAGTTGGCGCAAAAATTGGATATAACTACTTGGATACTGGATCCTATTACCGTGCATTTACACTTTTTTTTTATAGGATCTACAAAAAAGAAAAGGCTAGTATCGCATTTTCACAATGGATTCAAGACAAAGACTTACAAAAAGAAATTCCAAATATTTCCATCCAGACAGAGTTTTTACCCGGTGGAATCAATAAGACTATTTTAAATTCACAAGATGTTTCAGAAGAAATTAGGCTTCCAGAAGTGACAGAAGAAATAAAACACTTAGCTCCAATTCGACTTGTTCGAGACTTCGTCAATCAATGCCTGCATGATCTAGGTGATAAATATAAATTAATTATGGACGGTCGAGATATTGGAACGGAAGTTTTTCCAGATGCAAAATATAAATTTTTTGTAACTGCTTCCATTGAAGTTCGAGCCCAGAGAAGATTCCAAGAATTGGCAGAAAAAGGCATTTCCGTCAATCTAGAACAGCTCAAAGACGACATTGAAAAAAGAGATAAATCTGATATGATGAGAAAAATCGCCCCTTTACGAATGGCAGATGATGCAATCCTAATTGACACTACTCAACTATCGAAAAATGTTGTTATTAATATGATCCTGTCCAAGATTTTACAATCTTGAGTCTTACTCAGAATGTAATTTCGCCGGTCAAATTTATACAGATTCCTGGTTAAAATTGAATTCACAAACGAACCCTAGTAACACTAAATCCACTACCTCTACATTAAACAGAGGTACTACAGAGCGTCCTTTTAAAAAAGGAGCTATCATCGAAGGCCGAATCGTTGACGTATACGATCAAGAAGTATACGTAGATTTAGGTCTTAAGTCAGATTGCCGTGTGGCAAGAAGCGAGTTTCTGGAAACTCCCGAAATCGGAAGCACAGTAGCCGTTGTCATTAAATCGAAAGAAAATGACTCCGAGATCTACATTGCCTCGAAATTGGAAGCGGATGCACGCAAAGGATGGGAAACTGTCAAGGAAGCATTCAGTAAGAACTTGCAGGTTCAGGGTCGTGTTGATTCAGAAGTCAAGAATATTGGCTACAATGTCTACGTCGAAGGCGTCCAGCTCTTTCTTCCCTCTTCTCAACTTGGTATGAAAGCCACTCTTGAAGAACTCAAAGCAAAGCCACTTGATTTTAAAGTAATCAAGTTAAATGAAAAAGGCAGAACGGGTGTTCTTTCCAGAAAAAAACTAATTGAAGAGATTAGCAAAGAAAAATGGGATGAGTTAGTTAAGATTGTAAAAGTAGGCGACAAAGTAAACGGAACTGTTACTAAAGTTGCTAGCTTTGGAGTCTTCTGCAATGTTCATGGAATCGAAGGACTTCTCCGCCAAAACGATATCTCTTATAAAAAATACGCTCCATTCAAACAATACTTTCAAATTGGTCAGTCTATAGAGCTTCTAGTTCTTGAGATCGATCCAACTAATAATCGCTTGAGCCTTGGTATAAAACAGTTATACGAAGATCCATGGGTATGGGCTGGTCGCGAATTAGAAAAAGACATGGTTGTGCGTGGAATCGTTACCTCTCTTACTAATTTTGGAGCATTCGTAGAACTAAAAGAAGGTTTAGAAGGATTAATCCATTGTTCCGAGTTAACTTGGGCAAAGAAACCTCCTCATCCGAAAGAAGTTTTAAAGAAAGGACAAGAAGTAGATTCAATGATACTAGACATTGACCTATCTAAGAAAAGACTTTCTCTTGGACTAAAACAACTTCTTCCAAATCCTTGGGACAATCTTACTTCTGAAGTTCGTGTAGGAAATACTCTCGAAGGAAAAATCACCGGCATAACAAAGTATGGCGCATTTGTGGAAGTAGAAAATGGAATCGAAGGTCTCATTCACGTTGGTGATATTACTTGGGATGAAAAAGTAAAAGATCCTACAACTGTTCTCAAGAAAGGACAAATTGTTAAGTATCAGATACTCGACATTAACCTCGACACGAATCGTATTTCTTGTGGTCTAAAACAACTCCAAGAAAATCCTTACGAAGCGCTTAAGAAGAAGTATCCGACAGGTGTGATCGTAGAAGGAAAAGTTAAGAGTATTGTTACTTTTGGTGTATTCCTCGAAATCGAACCTGGCTATGAAGGATTGATTCACGTATCTCAAATCCCTGAAAGTAAAACTCTCAAATTAGAAGAGTTATATAAAGTGGGAGATATTATCAAAGCTGTGATTCTAAAAATTGATCCAGACAGCAAGAAAATTTCTCTTTCTGTTAAGGATTTTGATAAGGCTATGGAAAAAGAAGAGATATCAAAATACATTAAAACTGATACTCCTTCTAGCGAAAGCTTTGGAAGCTTCATCAATTCAAGTAAATCGTAAATCCTATGGCAAAATTCGATCGTAAGAAATTTAGAGAAGAGCAATTCAAGAAATCACAACAGGTCGAATACAACGACCCGTTAGAAAATTTTGAAGGCTCTAAGACAGAATTACTTTTTTTAAAGTTTTCGAGATTCTTCGCAAGGCACAGGTCCCAATTTTTTATTGGGATTGGTGTATTCATTGCGGCTATCGTAACAGTAGTTGCAGTGGGAGAATATCTCCAGTATAGAACAAACCAAGCTACGATTCAAATTGAAAAAGTTGAGAAGAAACACGCTAAGAATTTTTCAATGGATACAAATCAAAAGATCAAAGATTATGAAGCTCTGTTAGATAAATACTCATCTAAAGAAGCAAAGCTTCGAATCTACAAAAGAATTTCTGATTTGCAAGTAGAGGCTTTTGATTTCACAAAGGCAGCAGACTATCTTGAAAAAGCAGCAGAACTCATAGCTGACTCAAAAGAAATCAAAGCATATTATTATTATGTTGCAGGCTCTCATAGAGAAAAAGCAAAAGATAATAAACTGGCTTTAGAGGATTACACAAAAGCCTCTTCTCTTCTTGCAAATAATCGAGAGACACACTCTCTTTCTGCTTGGACATATTACCAAACTGGCAGATTACGACTGTTAAACGGTGAAAAGGAAGCAGCAATCAAAGACTTAAATAAAGTTCTTGATATAGACTCCGAAGCATCGGACATGTCAGAAGTAAAAAAACTAGCAACCTATCTACTTATCAAAGCAAATAAGGGTTAATCCATGTTAACCCTTGCTCTACCGAAAGGGCGTCTTGCCGATGAAAGTGTAGAGTTACTCATCAGAAAAAAATGGCTCTTAACCAAACCAGACGAATCAACCCGTGAATTAACGTTCACGGATTCTCTTGCTAAAGTAAAAATTCTTTTAGTAAAAGCTCAAGATGTTGCTACTTATGTAGAAGAATGTGCTGCCGATGCTGGCATTATAGGCTGGGATACTTTAAAGGAAGGAAAATACGACCTTCTTTCACCCGTTGACCTAAACATTGGCAAATGTCGATTATCCCTAGCTGGTAGCGTAGACTTCGATTTGAAAAATTATTCTAGAAAGATTCGCGTTGCAACGAAATATCCTCATCTAACAAAAGACTTTTTTTTCTCAAAGGGTCTTAATTGCGAAATTATAAAGCTATACGGCAGTATAGAATTAGCCCCACTTTGTGGATTGTCAGATTGCATTGTAGATTTAGTTTCAACAGGTGCTACTCTTAAGGCGAATGGACTCGAAGAAAAAGAAATAATTTTAGAATCCACAGCAAGGCTTGTATTCAACCGAAACTCCATTTACAGAAATAGAAGCGAAGCACTTCAATTCGTAAAAGACTTATCATCAAAATAATCAAGTCGAAATAAGTTTGTAGCTTTCTCCTTTAGCCTCAATTAAATTTTCTTCTTCGAGTGCTTTGAAAGTTCTGCTGATTGACTCAGGAGTCGCATTGAGTAATAACGCAAGCTGATTTTTATTTATCTTCAATTGAATGAAATTATGCTCAGCCCCATTCTCCTTTAAGTATTCCATTAGCCGCTCTTTTAAATTTAAAAGCATCAAGGAGGATGTTTTATTTTTTAAGTAATGCATAAACTGCATCATTTGAGAAGTAAATTGGTTTTGGAAATCAGGGTGTGTTTTTAAAAATTGCTTAAATTGGTTTGTCTCGAAAAAGAAGACAGAACCATTTTCCATTGATTCTAAAGTTGCAGGATAATTGGGAGCCCCAGAAAAAATTAAAGGACCTGCTGCCATTTCTCCTTCATTCATCACTCTAAGAATTGCTTCTTTGCCATTTGGATTCAAATTATATATCTTGAATTTTCCTGATTTAATAACTACGAAGCCCTTAAATGAATCATTTTCTGAAAAAACAATTTCTCCTTTTTGAAATTTCTTTATTTGAGCAATCTTTTCCAATTCACTCTTGATTGTATCTGGAATTTGACTCCAAAAATTAGAACTCATTCTTTTTAATTCCTTTGACCTAAGTCAATGTGTTATAATTACGACTGTGATACAAGTAAATAAACTTGATTCATTAGAAGGAAAAAGGCTAACCCAAAATGCAGACATCAGAATCCAAAGTAATTGAACCTTATCGGATATTCTTTCCTATATCCATTTTCGGTGCAATAATAGGAGTAAGTCTTTGGATACTGACATGGATATATCAAAAACAATGGATTAATTTCAACGTAAACTCTTACCCAATCTTACATCATATAAATATCATGACTGCACTGTTTTTATTACCTGTAATAAAGGGATTTATCTTTACAGCCATTCCTCGATTTACTGCTACAGATTTTTTAACGTTAAGCGATATAGTTTTCCTTTCTATTCTTCAATTTTTGATTTTTACCTTTGTTCTTTTTTTTGAGAATTCATTTGTATTCTATGTATTCCAATCACTAGATTTTGGTATCCTATTTTTGTTTATTATCCACCGGTTTAGAATTTCAAAAGTAAACCTTTCCGGTTATTTGTATTTTCTATCCGGTGGATTTTTTTTAGGGTTGATTGGCTCATTACTTCAATTGGCAAGTTTATTCTCTGAGCAAAGACTCCTATTTCAATACGGAAAGGATTTCATTTTTTACGGAATGATTCCCTGTATAATTTTTGGTATCGGAACTAGAATGATTCCCATGATAGTGAATACAGAAAATCCAATAGCCAAAATGGATTGGATGAAAAAAGCAGAAGCACAAAAATGGGAAAAGATTTTTATCCCAATATTTATTGTTAGTTTTCTCTTGGAGATCGGAATATACTCATTTACCAACGAATATGCAACAATGAGCCTGAAAGGGATACGCTTTATTATCTGCAGTTTTTGGATTGTAAATTTTTTCCATATCTTTGAAATCTCTCATTTCAAAGGAAGACTTGCTAGGACAATTCTAATCTCTTGTTATTTGTTTATAATTGGATTAGCAGGATATTCCTTTGGAATGAATTATTCTGCTCATCTAGCTCATATCTATTTGATTGGGGGATTATCACTATTAGTCTTAAGTATTATGACCAGAGTCATCTTATCACACGGTGGTTTCGATATGACTGCGGAAAAAAATTCCAAGATATTCTATTGGTTTCTATTTCTTAGTTTAATCGCAGCTTTAACAAGAGGTTTTGTTTTTTTATTTCCAAGTCTTACCGTCTCTCACTTAGCCTATGCAGCCATTCTTTATATAACTGCTCTCCTTTTTTGGTTCATACGATTTGGAAGATTGATTTTCCGGTAGTTTGATTGCCACAGAGGCACTGAGACACAGAGAGATTTGATGAAGAGATTTTGCGTAAGAACATGAGCCTCTAACACTTCAACTGTGCTCAGCATAGGTGCTCCAACCAATACTCACTGCTCTCTGTCAGAAAATCTAGCCTTTGTCATTGCATATATTCTTAAGAATTACAAAATCCTCCCTTTTTTTCCTTGTAAATAAATTAATGCTATATATAAGTACCGTAGCCTATGAAATTCCTCCTTTTATTCTTTCTAATGTTTTGCCCATTCTTTCTTTCCTCAGAAGAAGCGGTCAAACTCACCAATAAAAAAGGAATTTATAATGTTACCTCCTATCTAGAAATGTTAGAGGATAAAGACAGGTCACTCACTCTAAGCACTATTATTAATTCCGAAAAGAATCTTTTTTTTAAGCCTATAGATGACAATACGGTTAATTTAGGTTATACTCGGTCGGCATATTGGTTTCGACTAAAGTTATTTAATAAGAATCGATCCAAGCCAACCCTACTCGAAATTCCCTGGCCTCATATTGATAACCTGGACGTCTACATGTTAAGCAATAAAAACAACGGTGATGAAGAGGCAGACGATGTTTTCATTTCTTACAATAGTGGAAGACTAATTCCCTATAATAAACGGGGATACGAGCATCGCAATTTTATATTCAAACTTCCTAATATACCAAATGGAGATGAGCTTGTAATTTACATGCGTGTTGTTTCTGATGAAACAATTATCTTTCCGGTTTATCTTTATGATGAGATGAAGTTCTTCAAAAAAGATCAAAGCGAAGAATTCATCTTCGGTATCTACTATGGCGTTGTAATCATAATGTTCTTTTACAACCTTTTCATCTATCTATCCCTTCGAGATAAAAACTATTTCATCTATTTGTTTTATGTAATTGCTCTTGGTCTCTATCAGCTCTCGATGAATGGGATTATTTATTCTTACTGGCCTAATTACCCTGCATGGAATAAACTTTTCCTGCCGCTCTCCTCTGCCATATTACAATTTGTATTAATTATTCTGTTTAAAAACCTGTTGAATATTGAAGAGAAATATTCATGGGAGCGCAAAACATTATTTACCCTGACAGTTTTAAGTTTTATTTCTATCATTCTTGTTCTGACCATTGACTATGCAACGATAATCGTTCCAATGAATATCCTTGGATTCATTTATATGATTACGTCTATTCTGATAGTAGTTCGCGCAGTAATTCATGGGAATAGAACTGCCATATTCTTTTTGATAACATGGATTACATTCTTAGCAGGTGGAATCATTTTAACTCTGCGCAATTTTAATATTGTTCCTCAGAATTTCTTAACTACATACAGTTTGCAAATAGGTAGCACAATTGAAATGCTTCTCCTTTCTCTTGCTCTAACTGATCGTATCAATACAATGAAGAAAGAGCTTGCTGTATTAAATACCAAGTTAGAAGAGAAAGTAGAAGAGCGAACAAGAGAACTTAGTCGCGTATTAGGTATGCTGCAAGCAAAAGAGTTTACGATTGATTCAGAGCTAGACTTAGCGTCTGACTTACAAAAATGTATTTTTCCTTCTACAGATCTTCCTTATCCACATATCAAGTTCGTGGGTTATTATGATTATCTGATGAAAGTAGGTGGAGATTTTTATGATATAGTCCCTCTCCAAAACAATTCAGTAGGAATTCTAATTGCCGACGTATCGGGACATGGAATACCGGCAGCCCTACTCTCTACGATGTATAAGATTAGTTTCATGAATGCATCAAGGCGAACTAGTTCTCCTGTAAAAATTTTCCAAGAAGTGAACAAAAGTATTTCAAGTATCATGACCACTCATGACTATCTGACTGCATTGATCATAGTGATTGAACCCGGCGGCAAATTTCGATTTAGCTCAGCAGCACATAGACCGGCATTCTTATATAGAAAGAAATCTAAAAAAATAGAAGTCCTTTCCACTAAAGGACTCTTCATTGGAATGCTCAGTTATGCCGGTGATACATTTGAAGAAAAAGAAGGACATATCGATGTTGGGGATCGGATTTTACTTTTTACAGATGGGATTATTGATGCGTTCAATGAAAAAGAAGAGCGCTGGAATTCAGATGAATTACAAGAAGTATTCTTAAGATCAAATGGATTGCCACTTGACGAAGCATTAGAATTTATCAAATCAGAATGGGTAAAGTTTAGAGGCACAAAGAAAATCAATGATGATTCTACCCTGCTTCTAGTTGAATATACAAACGGGGGCAAATAAAGTTTACCAGAAAATTTTTGTTATCTCTGAAAAATATTCCTTTGTTTCTGAAACATCATTATGACCTGCATTTGAAATTATGAAGAACTTATGATCTTTCTTAATTCTCGCATCTAGCTTTTGTGCATATTCCAATGGGATCACAATATCTTCCGTTCCATGAAAAATATAAATCGGACAACGAACAAACTCAATTAAATTCTCTGAATCCAATTTATATTTCATTAAAAATGTAGGTAAATACGGATAATGATACCTTGCCACATCAGTAAAATTATTATACGGAGTCTCTAATATCAATCGCTTTGGCTTGTTTTCCTTCGCAAGATATACGGCTAGCCCGGAACCAAGTGATCTTCCATAAAGTGTAATCTGAGATTCTGTATATTGAGTTTTTGTATATTCATAGGCATATCGTGCATCGTTAAGTAAATCTTCTTCTGATTGAATTTTTCCAGTGCTCTTGCCATAACCACGATAATCAAAAATGATTAGGTCTTGTTTGCGGGAAAGAAAGTCTTCGGCAATTTCTCCCCAACCTGCGAGATTGCCACCATTCCCATGAAAATATAGAACCACACCCCTTGATTCCTTTGCTTTGAAATGGAGAGCATTCAAAACAACACCATCTTTTACTTCCCATTTTAATTCCTCGAAAGTAAATGGAAACGAATACGTATAATTAGCCGCTAATGGATAAGGTCTAAAGATTAATACTTCTTGCTGGGTATATAAAATGGAGAGAAGAATAAAGAAAATGGCTGGAAGGATAACCATGCTTAGCTTCATAGGAAATTAAAGTAAGTGATTTCGCTTACTTACAAATTGATTATTAAATGGAATTTCAATTCTTGCAAAGGTGAGACCATTCTTTGTTCCTATCCTAAATAATGAAGGATCTAAATTTTCTGCTTTCAAAAGAATGAGACTTAGAACTAGTCCTAGACCTTCCCCTTCCGTTGAATCCGAATTATCCATATAATAACTCATCAAGTCATCGTATTTTTCACCTAAGGCTAGCTTTTCTCGAATCCGAGTTTCTTCTGCGGGAAGAAGCTCGGTATTATTCAAAACTTCAATTTCTAATCCATTATCATCATAGGCAAATTTTACTCGAACAAAAATATTTCTCTCTCGATTGCGTTCCCCTGATTGGCGCAAATTTGATTTGTTAATGTCTTTTTTGAAAAGTAAAATTCCTTTTGAATAATCATCCGGATCATCAATATTCAAAGAGTTTTCAAGAAAAAAAAGTTTCTTTGCGTTAGCTTTCAAACCATTGAGTATGGATTCAAATAAGACGTTGTAGACTGTGTTGATTAATGCTGATTTGCCGTAGACTTCGAGAATTGTGCTAAGACCATGCTTAATAATTTCTTCAATTTCTGCAGAGAACGAATAGACGATAATCACAAGTCCTTTTTGGGTTTTGACTTGTTCATTGATGTTATCTCTCTCTTTTGCTTCATTGAAATTAGTATCTTCGTAAATGAAGTAAAAGTCTTGTTCGCTCAATTGTTCCATTGATTTCTTCTTTTAGCTCTTATTTAAGACTCAGACAAGCTTGGACGGCTTCTTCTTCTGTTGGAAAAAGTTTAGCAGTTGTATTTTTGACAGAAACTTTAATGATATTTTCAACCGCACTGACGCAGGAACTTATATGTATAATTCCACCATGCTTATAAAGACTTACCAACGAACGAAGTATAATGCCAACTCCAGACGAGTCAATAAATGGAACTGCTGCCAGATTAAAGACAACTCTGTATTTCTTTTCTTGAATGAGTTTTCCGATTGCTTCGTTGATAGGCTCTATATCATACATTGTGATTTCACCCTGAATATCAATTACTGGTATAGATTGATTTTCCCTGATTGTTACATTCATCTTCAGACCCTTTTGTAAAATTTCATACTTAGATTAATTTTCGTATCTTTTCAGTAACAAAAGCAAATTTAATAGATTCAGTAAATCAAAAAAAAATAATATTTTAAGTAGTTTTGCAAAAAAGCATCGATTTTTATCGGTGTCCTCGGTCGTAATCTTTTTAATCTCCTCTCAGAAGCTTTTGGAGTTTTCTTACATTTGGATTTTCGGGACTTAATTGTGATGCCTCCGAGATATAGTATTGCGCTTGTTCTAATTCAGAGTTTAATCGATGTAAATCGCTTAGATTAATCAAGTTGCCAATATGATCTTTTCTTTGATCGAAAAGTTTTTTTCCAGTCTCGATTGATTTTTGATAATTTCCGATTCTGCGAAATGCGATTGAAAGATAATACAATAGTTCATCACTATCTGGATGCTCCTTTATATACTTTGACAATACTTCTACAGTAGTGACATAGTCCTTATTTTGATAACTCAATACACCTAACAAACGATTCAGTTTTGGAATATGGATGCTAGGGGAATAGACAGACAATAAGGTATCTAATGCTTTTTTAATTTCCCCTTTCTTATACAATTCTTTAGATTGCGCATACGCTTTATTTATCGCTTGCATCGCTTCAGCTCTGGTCAAACTAAGACTATTTTCTTGAAATCCAAGTCTGAGTAGAGATAAATCATCTGTTAACTCTCCTGAGTCTTTTAGAATTTCTTCTAATTTTTCTAAATCTCCTTCTGATTGCTCTACAAACTTCAAGAACAATTTTTCATTGTAATTAATTTCACGAATGGAATCTTCCGTTCTAATCAGAATATCATCTCTTCCATCAGAGCCAAGAATTAATATATCATTTGGATTTAATTGATACTCTAAAACTTTAAATTCAAACTCTGATTCACTTCCTAATTTTCTGAGTTCGAGTCCGCCTTCTATAAACTCTGCTTTATTGTCTCGCAAAATGACGGTAAATGGGTGTTCTGCGTTCCAGTAAAACATCTCACCAGTTTCATCATTTACTAAAATCACCGTAGCAGAAAAAAGCATAGAACCATTGAACGTTAGGAATACCGAATTCAATTCGTGGTAAATATCCGTTAGCCACTTAATAGGAGAAACATCTAGAATTCTTTTTTTGGCAGCAGATCTTGCCATAATTGAATTCATTACGACTCCCATAATCAGAGAACCTCCAGCTCCCTGCATTGACTTGCCCATTGCATCTCCATTCAATGCCATTGTATAGGTAGAATGATTTGCAATTGTGCCTAGTTTCAAATTTCCAGTAATACAAATATCTCCTCCTAAATCTGCCTTTTTATTATGAAATTCAAAGGTTTTCTTTTGTCGAATGACGAATTCTGTTTTTACAAGATTAGATTTATTTGCGTTAATAAATAAAGGCTGCGCAAGTAGAGAAGTTAAAAAGTAATCTCCATCTTGTTGGATTTTTAATTTTTTAATTTCAGTAAAACTAGCATTGAGTTCTTTCGTTCTTTCTTCTACTTTATTTTCTAAGTTAAGGTTTAAGTCTGTTATCTCCGTATAAAGATTTTTTAGTTTTAAAATGATTACTCCAAGCAAATGAGCTTGTTCTCCAAAATCGTCTGCTGATGTTCTTCCACTAGATACTTCAAAGTTACCATTACCCAATTCTAAGAGTGCGTTATTCGTAACAGCTAGACCGTCTTTGAGTGAACGAGCCACAACGAATGCTACGACTACTACGGATGTAATACATTGAAAAGAAAGTAAAACGATATGTAAGATTGGATCTTTAAAACTTAAATGCCCTGCCTTAATTGCATAAATAATGTAACCAAAAATTGTAATAGGAGCAATGGCAACAGCAGAAATGGCGAGTAAGATTCTCATAAAATATCCCATATAGTAAATATTTTCTTTTTGAACTCGAATGTGAACTACTTCTGGTAATAACAATAAACTCCTAATTACATTCTCTGTCGTAAATAAATACATAACATAACAAATGGGTAAAACAAAGAGTAGCCCCAAATACAAAGACAGTGTCGGAATAACCGGGAACCATTGCCCTGTAATCAATCCAAACAAAATCAGACCTGTAGTTGCGCCTAATATCCATCTTGCGATGATTGTCCTGCCTTCTTTGTATGGGTAATGTAAAATATTGAGCTTTATTTTTTCTCTTCTTTTGTCTGAACTGACTTTTCCTTCCTTTAAATGTTCTAAATCTCTGAGCATATACTTAGTTTTAAAATAACGATACAGTAGACCCCATACGACTGTATAGGTTCCACAAATCAAACCAGACAAGGCTACAGCCCTAATATCTTCTTCTGTTTTAAAGGCTCCGACGACTGCGATGAAATAGACAAAGGTAGGAATAGGAATGAAGCTTGTAAACAATTCTAGCCGAAGAGATAAATTCCAAAAAATATTCTCTGTTAGTTGATTTTTCATATTTATAATCCTATTGAGATAGTTCCGTTCTATATCGCATGATGCTTTTACAATTTTTAAAGAGGCTACTTTCCTATTTGATTTTAATTTCTTTCAGAATCAATAAAATACTTGCTCAGATAGAATAATTTTATAAAAAAGGGGAAGTAAATAAATTAAAAATATTTCAGTTAGGAGAAACAATGAAATCTGTGTTCCGATTTATAATTGCAGTAGTTGCTATTGCGGGAAACTTAGATGCGCAAGTTGCTCCAAAATCTAAGGTAAAACAAATTCTCTTAGAATACAAAAGCCCAAACAAAACAATCGAAATAAAAGATACGTCCTTTGCAGTCTCTGATAGAAAGGATAGCTTTAATAATCCAGTCAGTAGCATTCCGTCGAGTTCCACTTACGAAGATAAGAATTATACTCTGACTAAAAAAGAAGTTTATGATTTAACAAAATTCATCGAGGACAATAAATTCTTTGATCTAAACCCAGCCTACGGAGCACCGGAGGGAGAGCGAAATTATCCGACAACTCTTTTCATTAAAATGCATGGTAAAGAAAAGGAAGTAATTTATCGCAGTAATCCATCCTATGAATCCGCACCAGAAATATTTCGAAGAATAGAAGAATACATTTTAAAACTGCGAAAATAAATTGAGACTACAGGCAGCCTTTAGAAGAGACAACACGTAAACAAAACAATTTGACCACGGGTCTAATAATGACTCGCCCTGTTAATTAATCGGGCTATTTAGATTTTGAGCACGGAGCATTGCAGAGATTTGACCAGAGTGATGAATCTCATGCTCGACTACATGCCAAAGCACATAACTGAGTTCTACCGCTTTCTTACGCGGCGTGAGAAAAGTTCTCTTAAAGTCAGAGATGGAGAATGGCTTTAGGATTTCTTGTGAGCGGTTACGCACACTATGCCACTTGTCAGTGATAGTTTTGGAATTGTAAAATTCTTTTTCATCTAGTTCGGCAAACATTTTCCCTCTTCCCCCGACGATGTCTTCCATCCAATAAATTTCTGCTGCTAGTATATGGCGATATAAGTTCCCAAGACTGCGCATGTTTGGACGGAATTTAAAGTCAAGTTCGTAGGGAGTTCTTGCTTGAAGAGATTGTAAAATTCGATTCGTTCTAGTTTCCCAATGGGGGTAGAGTTCGTATAAATTCATAATCGGTATTTCTCCACTACTTCATCAATATCCCCAATGCTAATAGAGCGAATCGCCGCTTCTGCATCGTTGATGATTTCAATCAGTCGTAAATTTTCTGCCGGAGAAAAATCTTCTTTTAAAAACTTTTCTTTGTCTTTTCCTTTGAATGAATTGTTTTTAATTCCAATCCTAATTCGAATGAAATTCTTTGAGCGTAAGGAAGTAGCGATAGACGCAACACCTAGTTGCGCTTTATCATCTCCACCCTTTTCAACTACTATCTGACCTAGACTTAGGTTTGTATCTTCGTGGATAACAACGATATCCTGCACTTTAATCTTTAAAAACGAAGCAATGTAAAGCACAGATTCACCGGAGAGATCGCTAAAAGTTTGCGGCTTGAGTAGAACAACCTCATCCCCTTCGAAATCTCCCCTTCCAATCATAGATTTCTTTTTCTTGGTTTTAATTTCTACATTGATGTTGTTTGCGATAACATCTAAAATCTTAAAACCAATATTCGCCCGATTGTTATTGTATTTGTCTCCCGGGTTTCCAAGTCCTACGATTAGCTTCATAGGTTAGCTAACTATTTTTTCTTTGCAGCAGGAGCTTTTGCGGCAGCGGCAGGAGCAGCTTTTGCACCAGCAGCAGACGCACCAGCGGCAGGAGCTTTCGCAGCAGCTTTAGCACCAGCTTTTGATTTTGGATCAACTGCAACTTTCTCACTTCTTTCAGCGGCTAATATTGCTTTGGTTACATTTACTGAAGTTACAATAGGGTCACCGTTTGTAATAATTTCCCAACTTTTTGGAACATCCAATTGACTTACTTTGATGCTTTGTCCAACTTCTAACTCAGTAACATCGACTACGATGAGATCTTTCAAATCTTCTGGAACAGATTTAATTTTCAACTCATGAATTAAATGCTCAAACTGTCCACCAGCTTTTGAGCCCTTTGCAACGCCCGTAGTTCTCACACCAACTTTCGCTGTGATTTTTTTACCAGGAGTAACTTTATAAAAATCAATATGGCGCACTCTATTAGTTGCAGGAAATCTTTGAATTTCTTTTACGAACACTGCTGCTGTTCCTTCCCCTTCCATTTCCATATCAAGAAGAGTCGCACTTCTAATCCCAGTATTGATAACTTTATTAATTTCAGTTTCGTCTACACTACCGGGAATTGATTTTCCCTCGTATATTACATTAATTGGAACGAGACCTTTAGCGCGAAGTCTATTGTTCTCATTTTTACCTGTCGATGATCTTTTTGTTGCTTTTACTGTTAATCTACTCATTGTCTTATATCCTTTCTTAAAATTGCATTTAACTTATATAAATAACGAACTAATTGATTCTTCTTTGTGAATCCTATCTATTGCATTGGCGAATAATTTCCCTACGGAAAGTTGAGTTAAGTTTTTTATCTTACCTGCCTCTGGAATTCGAATCGTATCTGATAAAATGATTTCCGAGAAGTTAACACTGTTTAGCTTCTCAGTTGCTTCTCCTGATAAAACTGCATGTGTCGCGCAGCACATAACAGTCTTTGCCCCTTTATTCAAAAGGGCAACAGCAGCTTTCGAAATGGTTCCCGCTGTATCAATCATATCATCTAAAATAATACAGTGCTTATTTTCAATATCGCCAATCACATTCATCACTTCTGACTCATTTGCTCTCTGACGACGCTTATCAATAATGGCTAGACTTGCGTTTACTCTCTTCCCTAAAAATCTAGCTCGCTCTGCACCACCAGAATCAGGTGATACAATAACTAGGTCTTGAATATTTTTACTACGAATGTATTCTACTAACACTACCGAATAATACAAATGATCCACCGGGATATGAAAGAAACCTTGAATTTGATCTGCATGTAAATCCATTGTTAATATTCGATCTGGACTCATCGACTGAAGTAAATCAGCTACCACTCTTGCCGAAATAGGAACACGGGGTTCTACTTTACGATCTTGCCTTCCATAACCGTAATAAGGGATAACGCAGGTTATCCTACGAGCAGAAGCACGACGAAGTGCATCCAATATTAAAATAAGTTCCATCAAGTGATCGTTAGCCGGATTACTAATAGATTGAATCACAAATACATCACGACCGCGAACGTTTTCATCTATCTTTACAGAAATTTCTCCGTCGGAAAATTTCTTAAGAATAATTTTTCCAACAGGAATACCTAAGTGATTGCAGATTGATTCTGCTAATGGTTTATTCGAGCTTCCCGAAAATATTGCAAGATTTTTCATAAAGAAATCTTTCCTTCACGAATATAAGATTCCAGTCTTTCTAAATCTTCGGGTGAATTAACACCTGAGCTTTCCAAATGATTAGAAAGAACCAATGCACCCGCTTTTTCATTCTTAGAATTTGCAATTTTAACTAAATCAGGAAGATAATACTCTCCCTGCGCATTCTCCGTATTAACCTTCTTGAGATTTTGAAATACTTCTGGAGAATTAAATATATAAGTGCCTGTATTAATCTCTTTTACTTTGCGCTCTTCATCCGTAGCGTCTTTTTCTTCGACTATTTGCATTAAACTTCCAGAACTATTTCGAATCAATCGACCATAGCCTTTTGGAATATCAATCTCTGCGGATAATACGGTTACGCTGTTATGATTGCTAGAATGAAAAGAGGCAAGATTTTTAAAGCTAGAAGATGTTAGCAAAGGGACGTCTCCGCAAGCTACTAACAGATTTCCGTGAAAATCTTTCAATGAATCTTCACAGCAAAGAAGAGCATGACCCGTGCCAAGTTGTTCTGTTTGCTCTACGAAGTGAATATTAGAATAAGGTTTACAGATTTCGATAACTGTTTCTTTTTTAAAACCAACCACAACATAAATATCTTTGATTCCAGAAGAAATTAGATTATCGAGTACATGGAGAATGAGAGGCTTTCCATTTAGAAGAGTCGCAACTTTAGGAAGTTCAGATTTCATTCTGGTTCCTTTGCCGGCTGCTAATACCACGGCACAAATTTGATTTGTCTGGCTCATTCTCTTTTTATTATTCCGATTTTTAAGTAACAAATTTTGCTGGGCTGCTAGGATTCGAACCTAGGGAATGGCTGGACCAAAACCAGCTGCCTTACCACTTGGCTACAGCCCAATTTTAAAAGCTGAAATGAATGAAGTAGCATTCAGGATAGTTTTGAGTCATCCACTGCTGAATGTAACTCGCTTTTTCTATACCTTCTACAAATCCATATACGCAAGAACCAGTTCCAGTCATAGAAACGAAACTACTACCCTGCCTATAAAAATTCTGCTTTAGCACCTCAAGTTCAGGAAACTCGCTAAAAGCATACTTTTCAAAGTCATTTTCAAATTTTTCTCGGAGTTTTGACCAATCCCCTCGCTCGAGAGCAAAAGAGAAATCTTTATCCAAGAGACTCCATGATTTTTGACCCCACTCACTTTGTAAAGGCTTTTTCAGACTTATATACGAATCTTTTGTATTAATCGAAAAAGGAGGAATTGCTAAAATTCCCGTCCCTGATGCTACAGAAATAGATCGTAAGATTTCACCAATGCCAGAAACGTGAGCATGACCAGACAAAAGAAAGAAAGGAACATCAGCCCCAATGCTAGACGAAATTTCACGCATCGAATCTTGCAATTCCGGAAAGTCTTGAAAGAGGTAAGAAAGTAAGTATGCCGCATTCGTGCTACCTCCACCTAAACCTCCTCCAGGCGGTATACGCTTTGTTAAACGAATATCAACTCCTCGCAAATCTGGTTTCAATTGTTTGACTTTCACAAATGTTTTAAAAAGTATATTTCTAGAAAAATCTCCACGCTCAGATACTTCTTCGAATAATGCGTGTTTTACTCCATTTAGTTCATTCTTTGAAAAAAGGCGAGCTATCCCCAAATCGTTAGGCGCAAAGTCAATCTCATCGCCCCAGTTTATTTTTAAAAATATACTTTCGATCTCATGATAATTATCAGGACGCTTAAATAATACTTTAAGTCCTAGATTGACTTTGGCGGGGCAAAGCATTATTTTCCACTACTCGGAATTTTTATCTGTTCAATACAAGCCAAATATTCTGATTTTAAAGATGCAGGTGAAAGTAAAATTACTTTTTCTCCAAATCCTCTTAGTAAATCAAGAAACCAATTCTTCTCTATTATTTTAGTTTTAGCGTAGGTGTATTCCCGATTCGAAATCTCTTTAGTCCCTATGATTTCAAGTTTTGCATGCTTTGAAAAATTAAATTCCGCTTCCTTTGTTATCAATATCTCTGCAAGTTCAGAATTTTCTTCCGATTGATTTAGAAATGCATTGAACTCAAGAATGTGTTTATTTTGCTCCATTGCGTTCAGGGGAGTAACAATATTTTCCTCCAATACCCTAGGTGATGAAATCGAAGCTAAGCGAAAATTTCTCCTTCCTTTTCGGTCATTACAATAGGCAACCAAGTATTCATTTTTCTCAATAAAAATAAACCAAGGATCTACAATTCTTTCCTCTTGAGCATTGTCTTTCCAGCCTGTATACATAAAAGCTAATTTCTTTTTCGTTTGAATGGCTTCTTCAATTTTTTTTCGTATTGCTTCATTTGCCTTCGCTTCCGAATAGGGGATAATACGCTTTATCTTTTCTAATATAGATCTATATTGAATCCTATAACCTTCTTCTGTGTCCGAGTTATTTATCTCGTCCTCTAAAATCTTACGAATAGCAAGCCATTCGTTTATCGTAAGTCCAATCGTCTTATCAATGCTTACCGGTAAATTAATATTAACCGTTTCGTTTTCATTGTAATCAATTTCAATATAATCCGCAGGTGTATATGGATATGACCCTACCATAAAAAGCTCACCTAGGTCTTTTTTTAGTTGCTCTACATTTTTATGATTTGTATAGTTTTGTAACTTCGATAGAGATATACCCGGATTCTCTGTGATAATCTTAATTAAATTTAACTTATTCGAAACCCTGACTTTTGTTGGATTCATAGTTCTATTAGTAACTCATCCTTTTATTTTGCAAGTAAGAATTTCCGTGCATAATTCTTAATAACTGAAATTTTCCCAACGAACGATTTAACGAACTGAAGTTTTATTTTTTTAACGAACTCCTTTTTAAAAAGTGAGAGCGTTTTTTAACTTCTCTCACCTCATCCGTAATTTATGCCGCTACCGAAATAGTTTCTTGTTGTTCCATTTTCTCTTTAATTATTTCCAGGGAACTTCTATAAAGTCTACCTGTCTGATGACGGGATAATGATAATAAATTGCTCACTTCTTTAATTGAATAAACGATATGCGTATTCAAAAGTTTATTTAATATTTTCTTTTTTCTTTTCTTAGCAAGAATTGGATACACGTCTAAAGAATTGTAAATTTTTCGATTACAATTATTCAAATTTAGTAAAAGACTTTCGCGGCGCTCTCTGCAAATTCGAATCTTTTCCTCGTATTCTTCATGAAAGGTTTTTATTTGCTTATTCTGCTTCCGTAAGCATTTATAGAGAATCCGTAATTCTTCTTCGCCAAGAGGAAGATTGTATCGGAGGCTAATAATTATTCTCCCCATTAAACTAATTTCTTTTAGCCAATCCTTCATTCTTGAAGTTGAACTATGATGTATTAACTCCTCTGTATCTTTATTAACTCTCTCCTCTTGCCATAGTTGTAAATACTCTTCTGTATAAGCTTGTCTTCTAGAACGAAAAATATTTTGAACTAAATGCTTTGTGTATACACTCAAGTATGCCGGCAAATCGGTATAATTCTTTCGAATAAAATAGTCCAAGCATTTGTCCGCTTTCTCATAAAAACGCAAGAATATTTCCGATAACTCATCCTCAGCTAAAGAGTATCGAATTCTAGCATTTTCCATTATCCAAAGTCCTGCCGCGGTTCTAAATTTTTCTATTTCTTTGGTCTCATGAAAATGTGAAATAGTTTGTATTAAGTCGTGATCTGAAATTTTTTGTAGCATTGTGTCCCTCGATTCATAATCTGTTTTTGTTCAGAATCGAGGAAAGAAACTTACGGTCGAATATAATCAAGCCGAGGTAATTACGCAGAATCACCAAAAGCTTGCGCTACTGCGTAATTATTGAAACTTTTTTTTATTTTTACATATAATATGTGTTATCCGCTACTTCCTTTTCCATATACATATTGGTCATAATAGTTATTAGAACTAAGTCTTTCGACTCAGAGTAATGAATTGTTTGGCTAATTGATACGCAGTTGAACGTCCGCCTGCGGAAAGTTTTTCTATACAACCTAATTCAACTAGTTCCGCCAAATGACGAGTAGCCGTTGCTTTACTAACTTTAGCAATTTTCTGGTATTGCTTTGCACTAACACCTTTGTCAAATTGTGTAGACTCCGAGTCAAACATTGCATTCAATATCTTTCTTTGCTCTGGAAGAAATTGGCTATCTCTATAAAATTGCCAGAATCTAATTTTAAAAAGAGTCTTATCTATTTTAAGAATTGAATCTAAAATAGATTGATTAAGTATTTTTAAAAACCAGATGAGCCATTCCGTAATATCAAGTCCACCTCTTTGTGTTTTTTCTAAGATTGAATAGTATTCTTTTCTTTGATCTAGAATATTCGAAGAGAGTGAATACAATTTAGAACTAGCGCTATGATATTGAGCAAGGGCTAATTCCGATAATGCTCTCGCTAATCTACCATTTCCATCTTCGAAGGGGTGAATGGTGACAAACCACAAGTGAGCAATGCCAGCCCTAACAAATGGATTATACACTTCGTCTATCTTAGTATCATTAAACCAATCAAGTAATAGTTGAACTTCCGCTTTTATTTTTTTTTGAGGCGGAGCTTCGAAATGAACTCTTGGATTATCAATGCGTCCTGATACGACTTGCATCGGAGTATTTCCTCTAAACTTGCCAACAGGAATTTTCCAATCTTCTCCGCTAGGGAATAACAATGTATGCCACAAGAGCAATCGCTTCTTTGAAAACTTTTTATCTAAATTATGAATAATATCAAATTGTAAGTCTGCTAAACCTTCCGTTCTAGCGGTAGTAGGAAATTTATCTACCTTGATCTTTAATCTTTTTGCTAAGGAAGAGCGAACGGAAAACGCATTGAGTGATTCACCTTCTATTGCAGATGATGTAAGAATACTCTTTAATAACGAATCTAATTCTGCCTGGGCATTTTCATTTTTCTCAAAAAAACCAATCTTACCTGAAATTACTCCAATATTATGGAAAATTTCTCTGCATATAGAATTGACTCTGTCTTTGCTCCAAGTAAAGTCAGGCCAGTTCCTATTCTCCCAAATCCAAGTCATACTTTACATTGTCACACCTAGTGAGCCGAATGCAAGTCTTTTTTGGCTCACTCTATGAGCCAAAAAAGACTTGCATTCGGCTCACAAAATAACTTTCATTAAAGGATTCCAAAGAAACTAGCTCAAAGACAATTTTAATCTTATAAAAGTCTACTTCTTTTCGATTTGTTTTTTTAACTCGTCTGCACTTCCAACAAACTGAATAGAGGTAATTTTAAAATTGGAAAGGCTAATCACGGTTAACTTTCCTTTTTCTCTTGGAAAAACTGATCCGACTCCATCCTCTTTAATCAAATGCATTGTATATTTATACTTTCTCATTTTCGGAAGAGCTACAAATTTTGAAATCAAGAATGGCATTTTATGAATATCCGAAATAAAAACAGTAGAATTCTGGGTTAAGTAATCTTCCCCACCGATTTCAAATACTTCATGAGCAATTTTACTTGCTTCCATTTCGCTTGTAAATACAAGAGTGCGAGTTCCCGTTGGGATTGTAACCTTCTCATCTCGTTGTGTTTCATACTGCAATAGGGATAACTCTTCTCCTACTTGAAGCGGCTCGCTCCATACGTAAGTAGCGGATAATAAGAATAATAGGATAATATTTTTCATATCACAAATCTTTTTATCTATAACTGTTTAGCAAGTAATATACACGAGCTAAATTGGTTTTCGATAAAGAAATTTTTTCCGACAGGATTAACAAGATTTACAGGATGAATAATCCCAAAATTATTTTGCATGATTTACAATCAGCTCAATTACTCTAGATTGTATTCTTTGAGCTTGCGATAAAGAGTTCTTTCTGATATACCCAATAATTTAGCGCATTTATCACGATTACCTGCAACTGACTTTAGATTTTCTCGAATAATTTCCTTTTCATACTCAATCATTGGAATTCCGGGGATAATATTCAGTTTACCCCCTGATGCAATAGACGAAACAGCAATAAAATCTTTTGGAACTTGACTGATATCCAAAACCTTCTCAGAAGAAAGAATTATCATCCCTTCTAGCATTGTTTTAAGCTGAGCCACATTTCCAGGCCAGTCATACTGGAGAATAAATTGTATTAGCTTCTCGGAGAGACGAGTAATATTTTTTTTATATTTTGTTTTAAATTCTGTAACAAAATAATTCACCAAGAGAGGCAAATCTGATTTAACATCTCTTAAGTTCACAGTATGCAGACAGATTAAATTTATTTTTTGAAATAAATCCTTTCGAAATAATCCATCTTTCACCATTTGCGGCAAATGTTTATTAGACGAAAGAAAAATTCTAGAAGAAAAATCTACTCTTTCCTTTTTTGCTGTGACAAATTCTTGATTGTCTAAGATTCTAAACAAGATAGCTTGTCCCTCGGTATCTAAAAATTCTAGCTTATCAAAATATAGAGGTGCCGTTACTTTAATGCTTTCCGCCCGAATATGTAGAGATTTAGATGTTTTATTTGCATATTGTTGAATTAACAAATTCCAATCAGAAGAAAAATTAGCACAATCAATTTGCAAGATTCCTTTCCCTGCGATTAAGCTCGCAATTAAATTCTTGCCTGTTCCTGCATCCCCTTGAATATATACAGGAACATCTAATTCTGCAAGGCTTATGATTTTATCTTTTAATGCAACTATTGGTGAAGATGCTCCTATCAACTGATTCACTTCAAATGATTCTAGACTATTTTTCATAGAAGAGGCTACTATTACTTATTCTCTTTGGACTCAAGCGAACCGTCTTTACCAACTTCCGACTTAGCTGTATTATCCGCCATATTCTTTAAGTCATCGTATCCGGGTAACAGAGAAAGATCAGGCACAACTACAATTTCAATTCTTCTATTCTGTGCTTTATTTGCACTTGAATCATTTGGAACAACTGGTCGGCTATCTCCGAAACTAGCAGCAGATATTTTGGATTCAGGCATCCCAGATCTGACCATAGTATTAAGAACATTAATCGCTCTATCCGCCGCCAAATCCCAATTAGTCTGCCCTATCACTCTAAATCGGTCACTATCAGTATGTCCTTCGATTTGAAATTTACGGTTCTCAATTCTGGCTAATATGCCTGTTACTTCTGAAATTGCTTTTTTGCCATTAGCCGACAAAACCTTTGAACCAGAAGCAAACAATACATCTGACGAAAGAACAATCACCATTCGTCCGTCAATGATCTTGATTTTTAATTTTCCAGTATCAATAAATGCTTTGAATTTATCAAGAAGACCTTTAAATTCTTGAATCCGCGCTTCTGATTCTTCTTTCCTTTTTCTTAATTCTTCTAAGGCTTGAGCCATTTCATCTTTTTGTTTACTGAGTGCATCTTTCTGATTATTTAATTCGTCTTTCTCTTGACTCAGTTCTTCCACAGAGCCTTCCATTTGACTCATAGAACTACGCAGAGATATTTTATCACGAAGTAGATCATTATACTTACTCTGTTTTATTTTTAATTCCTCTTTACATTCCTGTGTAATCTTGTCTTTTCCCGTTTTACATTCTTCTTGCAATTTAGCAAATTTATCTTTTTCTAAATTCAATTCCTCCTGCAAATTCTTTTCTTTGTCATCGCAAGATTTTTGCAAAGATTCGTATTTACTTGTTGAGACACATCCAACAAAAAGAATGAAAAATATAAAAAATATTCTGTGATAGATCATTTCAAAAATTCCTAAAATTTAAAGTTGAGTAATTAAGACAGGATAACCTTTACGGATAACAAGTGTATGCTCAAACTGCGCAACTAGACTTCGATCCGGTGTCTTCAGTGTCCAACCATCTGATTGTTCAACCACATGAATTGCGCGCATCGATACAAATGGTTCAATTGTAATTACCATCCCATCCTCTAAGAAACGCTCGTCATTCTTGTCATAAAAGTTAGCAATAAACCGAGGCTCTTCATGAAGAGCGGTTCCTACTCCATGACCTCCTAAGTTTCTAATTACAGTATAACCACCATTTTGCGCAATATCTTGAACAGCTTTACCGATTTGATTAATCCTAACTCCTGCTCTTGCCGTATTCACTGCTTTGTCCAGAGCCGAGCGTGTAACACGAAGTAATCTCTGAGTCGGACCATGATAAGGTGGAATCTGAAAGGATGCACCTGTATCTGCAAAATATCCATCTAGCTCAGCGGATACATCTATATTAACCAAATCCCCAGGAGCTAATACACGATTAGACGGAACCCCATGTGCAACCTCTTCATTGACAGAAATACAAGTTGTCCCGGGAAAATTATAAGATAGTTTTGGAGCCGAACGAGCTCCTTTTTTTTCTAAAAGCCTCTCCCCAATTAAATCTAAATCTCTTGTATTCATTCCGGGTCTCGCAGCTATTCTCATTTCTTTGAGAACTTGCGAAACAATGAGCCCGATTCGTTTAAGAAATTGAATATCTTTAAGAGAGTTTATTGACATGATAGTTTTCTCCTGAAATGAAACCCTACATTGAGAGAATAAGAAGTATAAATGGCATCTTCTCCATTCTAAAATACAGTAAATTCTTGTAAAGTTTTGTTGACAAATTCCTAATCGGCTTTAGTCTCGTAATTGCTTTGGACTTTTTGATTTTTGCATGTGTTATTGATGCTTGTTTTGAGAATTTCTCTTTTTCTTGTCTCGCCTCTTCTCTCACAATTCTTTCTAAAAGACAAAAAGATTTTACGTTTTAATTTGGATTTTTGTTTTTTTAGTCTTAACAGAATAAAATTAATTTTCCTAATAAATTTGTAAATTACCAAACCAAAAATTACATTTAAGGATTTTGAATATGAATATTTACGTAGGAAATTTAACCTATGAAGCAAGTGAAGCTGATGTTAGACAAGTTTTTGAAACTTTTGGAGAAGTTACTTCTGTTAAGATTATTACAGACAAATACACCGGACAATCTCGTGGTATTGGTTTCGTAGAAATGGCTAACAAGAAGGACGCTTTAACAGCTATTAGCGATTTGAACGGAAAAGAGCTAAAAGGTCGCGCATTAAAAGTTAACGAGGCACAACCTAAAAAAACCTACGATAATAACGGTGGCGGTAATGGCGGAGGAAATCGTAGTTTTGGTGGCGGTAATGGCGGTGGCGGCGGTGGAAACCGTGGCGGCAGAGACAGAGATCGTCAAAGACGTAGCTGGTAATTATTTACCACGTAGGGAACGCATATATGCGTTCCCTACAAACAACGATAACGTTCAAAATAAATAAATTCAAATTTCCCAATAAATAAAAAACTCTCGATTCCCCGAAGCACCTCTAATTCCTGAATTACAAATTCCTTTTATCTCAGCTTTCACTTCATAGCGCAAATACTTGGTTATTTTTCTCAATACCTGCCAATGAACACGTCCATCTTTCACAATTCCTTTTTCTGTTTGATCTGGTAGACACTCAAACTGCGGTTTAACTAGATTAACCACTTCAAATTTTGTAGACGGAGACTCTGCTTTTAACTTTTGAATCACAGGAAATATACTTAAAAGAGAAATAAAACTCAAATCCATTACGACAAGCAGATAAGAATGCTTTGCCTCTAAATCTTCCCATGAAAGATTTTTTACATTAAACCTATCTTTTAGTTTCACTCGATTGTTATTTTGTAGCCTACTCGCCATTTGCCCATAACCAACATCAAATGCATATACTGTCTCTGCACCACCGAGAAGTAAAACTTCCGTAAAACCTCCAGTAGAAGCCCCAAGGTCAATACAGATTTTCCCGTGAGAGTTAACACCAAATGCTTTAAATGCAGATTTTAATTTGAATGCCCCTCGACTTACATATTCAGGAATTCTATCTAGAACTTCTAACTTTGCATCTTTAGAATATTTAAAACCGGCTTTGGTAATTTTTTCTCCATTGACAATGACCGACCCTGAGAGGATAAGAGAGATTGCCCTCTGTAAATCATCACAAAGTCCACGCTCTACAAGAAGAGCGTCGAGTCTAATTTTTTCTTTCTGCAATGTAAACCGGTAGTTTTTTAAAGAAAATAGAATTGGAGTCTTCTAAGCTTTCGGCGATAGAAATTAGTTCCTGCTTAATCTCATCCCGTAAATACTTAGCTTTTTCCATTCCATAAAGAGATGGGTAAGTTAATTTTCCATGTGATGCATCTTTGCCTGGAGTCTTTCCTAATTCTTCAAAAGAACTCTCCTCATCTAAAATGTCATCTGTGATTTGAAATAATAATCCTATCTTTTCTCCATAAAATCGAAACGTTTCTTCTTTAACTTTCCATTTTTCAGAAAGTCGATTTCCGATTAAGAGAGAAGATACAATTAAAGCTCCTGTTTTTTTTCTGTGTATAGAGGCTAACGTTTCTTCACTAAAAAGAGTTGGATTATTTTCTAATTGTAAGTCTTCCATTTGACCAGACACCATCCCCGGTCCACCCGCACCTTCATGTAAGAGTTCCAGAATATCTCTATGCAGATAAGCATCATTTGCCTTTAGGCTAGCAACAAGATAAAAACCAAAAGAATTCAAAGCATCTCCGGCAAGTATAGCAGTAGACTCAGAGAACTTTTTATGACAAGTCAAGACACCTCGTCTATAATCGTCATCATCCATAGCAGGCAAGTCATCGTGAATAAGAGAATAAGTATGAATACATTCTAAAGCAGAGCCCATAAATAAAACGTTATCCGTTATATCTTTAGAATTTGAACTGAGAAAAGCAGAAATGGCAAGAACAGGTCGAATCCGTTTGCCTCCTGCACTCAAACTATAAATAGAAGCTTCAGCAAGAACGGGATGGAATTTTTTTTGTAACTGTGTAAATATTACTTCATGGAAAAAAGTTTCAAACTTTTGCTTTCGTTCGTTGAATAAAGTTAGAAAATTTTCCATCTTGTAGGAATTCAACCTAACCCCAATTTTATATTCGTTGTATCGTATGACCGATAAAGTCCCCTTCCCTAGCTTCCCCCTTTTGCAAAGGGGTTAGGGGATTTTAGGGAAGGGGCGACTTCTTTGCATACTACAAAAACTCAGAGTCTGGGGTTAGGTCAAGAGGCTAATCTTAATTAACCAATTCAAACCCTTTGAAGAAAAAGGTAATTTCTGAGTTTGCGTTTTCATCGGAATCAGAACCGTGAACAGAGTTTGCACCTTTGCTTTCAGCATACATTGCGCGGATTGTTCCTGGTTTTGCTTCTTTTGGATCTGTTGCACCAATTACATCTCTCCAATGAAGAACTGCATTTTCTCTTTCGAGAGCAGCAACGATGATAGGACTTGCAGACATATCTTTACAAAGCTCAGCATAGAAAGGGCGAGCTGCATGAACTTTGTAAAATTCTTTTGCATCGTTTTCAGCTAACTTAACATATTTCAATCCAAGAATTTTAAATCCTTCTTTTTCAATGCGAGCGATAATTTCGCCTGCATGTCTGTTTCTAACTGCATCTGGTTTAATCATTATAAATGTTCTAGACATTTGTTTTTCCTCTTTTATTTTAATTCTTTAAATTTATTCAATAATGCTTCATTTATGAATTCGTGAACATGACTCGCTACACTGCGACCATGCCTTGCTACTTCTTTTACAATACTTGAAGATACGAAAGAATTTTCTCCCGATGCCATAAAAAATACAGTCTCCAGATCAGGAGCTAATTTTTTATTCATAAGAGAAATTGCATATTCGTAATCAAAGTCGGTTACTGCGCGTAATCCTCTAATGATTGCACTTGCCCCTCTCTCTTCACAAAAGTCCACAGTAAGACCACTGAAGGTAGCGACTTCTAATCTATCTTTGTCAATTCCTAAATCTTTTATTACGCGGTGAATCAGCTCTAGCCTCTCATCTATCGAGAATAAAGACTGCTTTTTAGAATTCGTAGCAACAGCAATAATCACTTGATCAAATAAACTAAGGGCACGTTTGGCAATATCAATATGCCCATTCGTCATTGGATCAAATGCACCGGGGTAAATAGCGAGTTTTCTCATGCTTACTTTCTGAGCCGCGCTGTTTCTTTGGTTGGAAGACCGTAGATATTGATGAATCCTTCCGCATCATACTGATCGTATAATTCTTCTTTTTCAAAGGTTGCCATTTCGTGACTGTATAGTGAAACAGAAGATTTTCTTCCGGCTACTGTGCAGTTGCCTTTGTAAAGTTTCACTTTGACAGTCCCTGTCACATAACGTTGCGTTTCCGCTATATAAGCTCGCATTGCTTTCATTTGGCTTGAGAACCAATGCCCATTATAAATGAGGCGAGCAAAGCTAGTTGATAAATCATCCTTCTGGTGTTGTGTATCTCTATCAATTGTAATAGATTCTAAATCACGGTGCGCTATATGTAAAATAGTTCCGCCAGGAGTTTCATATACACCGCGCGACTTAATACCGACTAAACGGTTTTCTACAATGTCAACACGACCTACTCCATTTTCTCCGCCCACCTTGTTTAAAAATTCCATTACTTCCAAAGGATTCATGCGTATAGAATTAACCGCAACACAATTTCCTTCTTCGAAGTCTAATTCTACATATGTAGGAGAATCAGGAGCTTTCTCAGGAGAGACTGAAAGTAAAAACATTTCTGGATCAGGTTCTTTATAAGGATCTTCTAATATTCCACCTTCAAAAGAAAGGTGAAGTAAATTTCTATCCATCGAATACGGCTTAGAGGCAGTAACCGGAACTGGAATTCCTTTTTTCTTAGCGTATTCAATTAAATCAGTTCTTCCTTTGAATTCCCATGTGCGCCAAGGAGCAATAATATGTAATGCAGGGGCTAATGCCTTGAAACCCAACTCGAATCGAACTTGATCGTTTCCTTTTCCTGTAGCACCGTGGGAAAATGCATCTGCCTTTTCGGCTAACGCAACTTCTACCATTGCCTTTGCAATAATAGGACGAGCGAGTGATGTTCCTAATAGATAACGCATTTCATAAATAGCAGAGCCTTGGATGGCAGGATAAATAAAATCCCTTGCAAACTCTAAACGCAAATCTTTGATGTAGACTTTAGACGCTCCCGTCTTAATGCCTTTTTCTTCAAGACCTGTCAGTTCTTCTTTTTGACCCACATCAGCGCAAAAAGCAACAACTTCACAACCATAAGTATCCTTTAACCAGGCAAGAATCACCGAAGTGTCCAAGCCCCCAGAATACGCGAGCACGATTTTTTTTGGGGAAAATTCCTTCTTCATTTCAATCGTCAAATTACCACAAAAGGCTTTTCTGACAATGAAGTTTTAAGTTGGTTTATTCCCAGAATGATTGCATTTCCTTTCGAATCGAACATGAGTAGTCGAAAGACGGAAAGAATTATACAATTCTCTTTGGTCATAAATTACTTGACTTTCAAAGGAATTAAGAAGAAAAATAATTTTGGAGGATAATACAATGGCAGTCGAAGCATACATGAATCTTTTTTGGAAAAACTGGCAAGGCAAAAAGCCCGATAAACCTTTACAGTCATTGATTAATACTTCTCTTCGAGAAACTTATTATTCTCTCGGTATTAAAAAAGTGAAAGCCCTAGAAGGCATCAAAGGAATCGTAACCAAAAATAAAGTTTATCCCGTTCATCTCGTTAAAGATAAATTTTTTCCCCAAGGGGAAGAATGTATTGTAGGGAATAATAAAGAGTATGTGACACTAGATTGCTTTAAGAGGGAAGTTGTTCCTTGATATTTGGAACTATTATTGTTTTTGCCGGAATTCTATTTCTCGGTAAAGTCTGGGGAAAAATTCGCCCAATGATTGAAATAGAAAAAGATGATATTACTTATCACGCAGGTATCAGTCATTCCTTTAAAAAAGGAATGATTCCACTTTCTAAAAATGATCTAGAAAATTCAGACCTAGAATTGGGGGATGATTGTTTTTCTGGACTCTCCAATAAAAGTAAACTAAAATTAAAGTATGGGATAATGGGTAACACCAAGTCTGAATACGACGAAAAACTTCTTGATGTAAATCCTAAATTAAAATCAAAAGTGAGTAAAAGGAATAATAAGTAAGGATAAGCAGAGAATGAATTAAGCGAAGTAACTTCATATTCGAATAAGAAAATGCTATACCAACTTGGATATTAAAGAATGGTTTTAGTAACTAAGCCAGATTTCCATTCGCGTTGCCGGTTCAAATTGACCGGAGTAATATTAAATCATTACTTCTTGAGATTCCCGATTGAAAATTTCGGGAATGACAACCAAAATCACATCCGATAAATCCCATACTTAGGTTCAGGTATATCTTCCTTAGCCGCGAGAGCGAGAGCTAGACCTAAAGCATGACGGGTTTCTTTTGGATCGAGGATTCCATCATCCCAGAGACGGGCAGAACTATAAACACAGGAAGAGCGATTGTCGTAGTCTTCTAAGATTGGACGTTTAAATTCTGCTTGTTCTTCGGCTGTCATAGTCTTTCCTTCTTTGGAAAGCTGATCTAGCTTTACGGTTAAAAGCACATTAGCCGCTTGCTCGCCACCCATGACAGATATTTTAGAGTTAGGCCACATCCAGAGAAGTCTTGGATCGAAAGCACGTCCGCACATACCGTAATTACCTGCTCCATAAGAGCCTCCGATAATCACTGTAAACTTTGGAACGACAGAAGTAGAAACTGCATTTACCATCTTGGCACCGTCACGCGCAATCCCTGCGTTCTCGTATTTTTTTCCAACCATAAAGCCGGTAATGTTTTGTAAAAATAAAAGTGGAATTTTACGAGCATTGCATAGCTCGATAAAATGAGTAGCCTTAAGAGCACTCTCAGAAAATAACACACCGTTATTCGCAATGATACCAATAGGATAACCATAAATATTCGCAAATCCAGTTACAAGAGTGGTTGCATAGAGTTTTTTAAATTCTTGAAACTCGGAGCCGTCTACAAGTCTTGCGATAATTTCTTTTACTTCATAGGCTTTGCGAGTATCTCTTTGTATGATTCCATAAATTTCATCAGCCGGATAGAGAGGCTCTTTATAAGTAATTCCCTCTTTATTTGTGCGAGTCGAAATATTTAGAGTCTTTACGATCGAGCGGGTAATTTCGAGTGCATGTAAATCATCTTCCGCATAATGGTCAGTTACCCCTGATGTTCTACAATGAACATCAGCACCACCGAGTTCTTCGGGAGTCACTACTTCCCCGGTAGCCGCTTTTACGAGCGGAGGTCCACCTAAAAAGATAGTTCCGTTTCCTTTTACAATGATAGACTCATCACACATAGCAGGAATATACGCACCACCCGCTGTGCAACTTCCCATGACGACTGCAATTTGGGCAATCCCTTTGGCTGACATTTGTGCTTGATTAAAAAATATTTTTCCGAAGTGATCTTTGTCTGGAAATACTTCGTCCTGTTTAGGAAGAAAGGCTCCCCCTGAATCTACAAGGTAAATACAGGTCAGTCGATTTTGCATTGCGATTTCTTGGGCGCGAATATGTTTCTTGACGGTTAATGGATAGTATGTGCCACCCTTCACAGTTGCATCATTGGCAACAATCACACAATCTACACCACTCACTCGTCCAATTCCAGTAACAATTCCCGCAGAAGGAATAACGTCCGGATAAACTGATTCTGCCGCAATCGGTGCGATTTCTAAAAAGGAAGTCTCTTTGTCGATTAAAGTTTGAATTCGTTCGCGTGCAGTAAGCTTTCCACGCTCTTTGTGCTTAGCGATGGACTTTTCACCACCGCCAAGTTTAATTCGATTGATTAATTTCTTGATTTCAGAAGTTTTAGATTCTAAATCTTTGTAGTTCTCTTTAAATTCTTTTGAGCTAGTGTCAATTTTAGATTCTAAGATTTCTGCCATTTCTATCCTTCGTATAGGCTTTTTAAAAGAACTTCCTCTTCGAAGCTGAGAGTTTGATTTCTTCTTGCCATTATTTTTTTTGTATCTTGAATAAAATGGTCTAGTCTATATTTCTCGGAAGATTCTGCCCAAGAGAAAGGAGGCATATAGCCATTAACCCGTGCTTTCGTAACATTAGAGCCTATGTCAACAATAGTTCCAGTATTTAGCATTACGCCTATCGCAATTTTTGAGAAGTCCCCTATGATAGAACCAAATTTAATTGTGTCTGTGCTAATTTGCTTGCTCTGATATTTAACTTTCACAATTCCATAATTGTTTTTTAAATCACTTGTCGTTGACATCGCTCCCATATTCACCCAACTACCAATATGAGAATGACCGACAAATCCTTCATGGTGTTTGTTAGCAAAGTTTTCAAAGATAGAATTTCCAACTTCCCCACCAATCCGACATGCTTGACCAATGATACTTGCCCCTGTAATTCGGGCATTGTCTATCTGTGCATCTTCTGCTATATAGAGAGGTCCTTCCAAAAAAGAAAAGGAGGTAATCTTTACATTCTTATCAATGATAATAGGTCCTGAACTAACATCAAATACTACATTCGGATATATTATAGAACTAGGATGAACATACAAGTGTTTGCTCTTTCCATAAATGTGAAAGCGATCCGCCTTGACTTTAAATTTCTTCTGCCATTTAGCGGTTTCGTCAAAGTATCCAAGATCATCATCAATTTGTTTAGAGATAAGTGGGAGTAATTTCCAGGATAGAAAATCGTTAGGCGTAATCTCTAAGTCTATCACTTCTTCATTGTATAACTTGCATTCTGGATTTCTTTCTAGAAACGCTTTTGTAAAAAAAGGATTCGGATTTTTATAATAAATCAATGCGCCGGGATGCGCTAATCTAAGTCTCCGAATCGTAGTAAAAATTCCATTACGGATTTCAGAGAAGGACTTAAAGCGGGTAATCACTTCTAGCCCCTCCGGAGTTTCTGATTCATTGATTAATATTCTATGAATTTTACTCTTCATCGGATAATCCTATTCTACCGTTACCGACTTAGCTAAGTTACGTGGCTGATCAGGAGTGCAACCACGAGCAATTGCAACATAATAAGACAATAGCTGAAGTGGTATCACGTTAAGAATTGGACTTAAGAACTCATGACAGGCAGGAACTTCAAAACAATAATCCGAAAGAGACTTTGCTTCTTCATCTCCTTCCGTGACTATGCTAATTATTTTTCCATGTCTTGCTTTGATCTCTTGAATGTTAGAAATCATCTTTGGATAGATGTCTGATTTGTTTGCGATACAAACAACAGGAACTTCATTTGTAATGAGTGCAATCGGTCCATGTTTAAATTCACCACCTGCATATCCAGAAGCATGAATGTAAGAAATCTCTTTGAGTTTGAGAGCGCCTTCGAGTGCAATGGGATGATTATAGGTTCTACCCAAAAACACGAAGTCCTTGGTATTAATAAAATCACCTGCCCATTTTTCTATCTCCGAAGATTTGTTTAGAATGTATTCAATCTTTGTCGGTAATTGTTTAATTTCATCAATTAATTCTTTTCTGAGTTCATCCGACATCATCCATTTAATAGAAGAGAAATACATAGCGAATAAGAGTAAATGCAATACTTGAGCAGTAAATGCCTTAGTGCTTGCAACACCAATTTCCATTCCCGCACACGTGTCGATAAATGCGTCAGACTCCCTAGCTATCGTAGAATTTACATTGTTCACCATGGATAAAACTTTTAAGAACTTTGCTTTTGCTTCATGAATACTCGCAAGAGTATCCGCAGTCTCACCAGATTGAGAAATCGCAATAATGAGAGTATCCCCTTCTACTACGGGATTACGATATCTAAACTCGGAAGACATTTCTGTATCAGTCTGAATCTTAGTGAATTGTTCGAGGTAATGCTTTCCAATCATACCGGAGTGTAAACTTGTGCCAGCTGCTTGAATTACAATTCGATTTACCTTGGAGAGGTTTTCTTTGCTTAGCCCCATCTCGGAAAAATCTAATTCCCCATTTTCTTTTATTCTTCTATCAATGATCTTTCTGAAAATGCCTGCTTGTTCATGAATTTCTTTAAGCATGTAATGAGGAAAACCACCCTTATCCACGTCTTCCCATTTAGCTTCTTGTTTTTTCATTTCAGGAACAACATCATTTCCATCAAAATCAAATAAAACTAATTCATCTTTAGAGAAATATCCCCATTGCTTTGGTTTAATATAACATACTTCACTAGAATTTCTTACAAGAGCAGACAAATCAGAAGCTAGAAAATATTCTTTCTTTCCTTTTCCAATTAATAGAGGAGCACCATCTTGTGCAAAATAAACTTTATCCGGCTCTTTTTCGAATACAGCGGCTATTGCCCATTTACCTTGAATGATTTTAAATAAATTCAAAAACGCTTCTTTAATTGTTTTCTTTGCGCTCAATTCTTGCGAAAGCAAATGAGCAATTACTTCTGTATCAGTGTTACTGAGAAAAATATAACCAAGAGATTGCAATTTCATTTTTAATTGCATGTAGTTTTCAATGATACCATTATGGACGATAGCAATAGTTTGTTTTTCATTTGAATGCGGATGGGCGTTTACTTGCGATGGCTCGCCATGAGTAGCCCATCTAGTGTGTCCGACGCCAACATTTCCGCGAACCGGCTTTTCTCGAAGGAGTGCTTCGAGTGCTTTGATTTTTCCTTTTTCTTTTCTGATTTCCAGTTCATCGTTGTCAATGACTGCAATACCAGCAGAATCGTAACCTCTATATTCTAGACAAGCTAGACCTACCATCAATACCGACTCTACACTTTTGTTTCCTGCATATCCTACAATTCCACACATAGTTTTTAACTCTCTATTTTTTCTTTCGTTTTTTTAAGAAGCGTCTGCAAATCGTTTTCGCTTTTGGCTTCCGCAATAATTCGGATGATCGGCTCTGTATTGGATGCTCTTACATGCACCCAAGAAGAAGTAAAATCAAATCGAATTCCATCTTTGTCGTTTATTTTACTATCTTTGTAACTCTCTTTTAGTTTATTAAAAATTTCTTTAATGTCCCTACCTTGAATGGAAATACTTTCTTTTTTCATGAAAAGTTTTGGCATAATATCTAATTGCTTGTCTACTGTAGTTTTGTTCGAGGAAAGAAAATTTAAAATATGACCAATGCCCGCTAGAGAATCTCTTCCAAAGGAACTAATCTTTGGATCAATCACTCCACCGTTTCCTTCTCCACCAAAGAAAGCTTTTGACTCAATCATTTCTTTTACTACATTTGCCTCGCCTACTTTCGCAAGAAGTAGTTTCTTCCCGTAAGGCTCTATAACTTCCTTCGTGATAAAGCTAGTAGACAGATTCACAACTACATTTTTTAATTTTGAGTCTAATACAGAGTAAACGCTCAAAGGCAAAGTATATTCTTCTGAAATCACACCTCTTTTTGGGGTTAATACTATTAGCCGGTCAGCATCAGGATCTAAAGCAAATCCAATATCTGCATCCGTCTTCTTCATTAACTTAGCTGTTTTAGCAAGAGCAGCCGGTGTAGGCTCAGGCGGACGCGGAAACTTTCCATCTGGAGCGCAATATTGTCTGTATACCCCACAACCCAATCGTTCGAGAAATGCCGGAACAACTATGCTCCCACCACCATTAACTGCATCTACAAAGACTTTAAATTTTTTCTTTTTAATCTTAGCGAGATCAATTTGCTTTAAAACTGATTCAAAATGTAAATTCGTAAACTCTGACGAAACATCTTTCTTAGAAGAGCCAGGTGCAAACTTAGGTAAAGGAAGATTATCCTCTACGATGAAAGATTTTAATTTATCAATTTGCTCTGCATCAAAGAAAAAACCATTTTTCCCAACAAACTTAAACGCATTCCACTCAATTGGATTATGCGAAGCGCTAATCATAATCCCGCCATCGCTTTTAGTTTCGTTGACGATTGATTTTAAAGTAGGTGTTGGAACAATACCGATTGTTTTAACATTAACTCCAAGAGAAAGGAGAACGCCAGAAACAAGGTTTTCGATAAACTCACCACTAGGCCTTGAATCCCTACCAATGATGATAGTCTTGGGGTTTAAGACTTTTGCAAATGCTAATGTGAAGGAGACGAGATTCTGAAGATTGAGACCTGAGGGGATAATCCCCCGTATCCCAGAAACAGAAATCATTAAAGAATTGGAATTCGTTATTGAAATTTCTTTGTAGTTCATATTAAATTTTGTTAAAATTTAATAAATAGAACATGGGCGATGACAGGATTGAACTGCCGACCCGCTGCTTGTAAGGCAGCTGCTCTCCCAGCTGAGCTAATCGCCCTGAGAATACATTCCAGAAAAAATAAATATAAGATTTTGTCTAGCGAAAATAGAAAAAACTTACAGATATTTTAATTTTTATGAAATTCGCAGACAGGGTCATTTATTCTAATTATTATTTCTTAAATATTAACTCTTTATAGCTGCGATTTTAACAGAAATTCTACTTTTGCTTCTGTTTGCAGATTTTTTATGAATAATCTTATCTTTTGCAGCTTTATCTACAAGAGACGCATATTCGTTATAGAACTTGAGAGCATCTTCTTTCTTGCCTGCTTTCACTGATTTTAGAATGCTTTTTGCAAAAGTTCTGATAGAGGACTTTTTCTTTGCATTTCTTTCTCTTCTTTTTTCTGATCTTCTAATGTCTTTTTTGGACGATTTTAAATTTGCCAATGTAATTAACCTTTAATAAATAATTTTCCTGATTGTACTAGCTATCCTGTGATTTGGGGACTTTGAGTCAAGTTAAAATAAAATTTTCGGTGGTTGAAGTTTAATAATTGGGTGTTTGGTATAAAGGGATTCTCAGGAAGACTCAATTACGGGATTCCTTTTACCTTTGTATAAGAAGACGATGCACATAACATAGGGTAGGAATGGGTTCCCTTATACCTTAAATATGGGTTCAGGGGGCATAGGGAACCTATAGTGAGTCTATGTTTGAACCCATAGCTAACCTATATTTGATAGAACGTCATCTTAAACACACCTTATACAAAGCATTAACTTCTCCCCGACCTCAATCACTTTGAATCACGCTATTCTCTTTAAAGAAATCAAGATAAGAGCGGAGCATTCTACTTGCGGATAATCCGTAAAAGCCGTTCTTTCTATTTTGGCTTGCGATTTTGAAAAGGGTATCCCATTGATTGTAAAGAGTTTTGTAAGCAAAAAAGAGAGAGTATTTTCGATCATAGATATGAGTGGATTCTGCTTCGCTTCCGTTGACTTCTAGAATTTTGAAATCTCTTCCGTTGGATAATGCTTGTTTGTCTTTGAACTTAATGTCCATGCGTCCGAAGTCGTAACCTTTTACGGAAGAAAATATTTCTTCTAGTCTTTTGAATGTTTTCCCTTCGATGTCATTGATTCCATCCTCGAAGATTGCACCCTGACAATGATTTCCGGCACTACAGATTCGAAAGTTAGTTTCAGCAGCGATGATAGTATCAAGATGATTCTTGTTCTTTTCAAAATACGCACTTGCCATATACTTTGCTCTTTTATCTGATAGAATTAATTCAGATAGAGAAGATTTGCCATCTCCTTTTAAGAAAGGTAGGATTTTGCGGGTAATAGACGTTATTCTGCCCTTTGGTTCAGATGGGATTTTCACCCAGAAGACTCCGTATTCTAGTGGATACTCAATGTATTCCTGAATTAGAAAATCTCTATTGCAGAGCCTTGTGTATTCTAATAGGTCATTTCTATTGCGGATGATTTTAAATCCATTTCCTCTATGTCCCCGATCTGGCTTACAAATGACTGGATAGTTTAATTTATTCTTTTGAATCTGTTCCTCTATCGATAAAAGGTTTTCCTTATTATTGACTTCAATTAAGATTGTTTTGGCTACAGATTCCGGGTGAGAAAAAAATTGTGAAATCATATCATATTTTGAATCAAATGCCATTCCCCCTGCCGCAAAACAAGGATTAACTGCTGAAATCGCTGTAAAGGAGATTCTATATTTTAGCATCAAAAAGATATAATAGAAAAATACAGGTATATAAAAAATATTTGCAGGCAAAAATTCCCAGTGTTTATAAGACAAGAGCTTGTAATATTTGATTTTTATTTTGTTTTGCAGTGAAATCATTCTAGTTTCCTTTTCCAACTTTGACTCTCATACCTTATGAAACAAGTCATTTCGTTTTTTCTTTCTATCAAAGAATAATTGCTAGAAAACAACTAGGGATTTTTTAAAATAGAGCCTAACAATGAATACCATCAAGTTATTTTGGAAAAGAATCAACGAAATAGGTCTAAAAAACAAAGAAATTGACTCCATTGAGTCAAGATCAGTCGTATACTCAAATCAATTCTCTTTTATCATCGCACTACTCCTTTTTCAAAATATTTTATTCAATGCCTTTTACAGTCTTTTTCTTTATTCTTTTTTAGATTTTATTTTAATCCTATTTTTATTACCCGTTTTTATTTCAAACAAACATCGGTTTTATAAAAGTGCTGGTATATATTTAGTATCCTTTGCTAATCTCGGAATCTTTATTATCGACTCAATGGTAGGAAAAGAAGCGGGGAATTATATGTATTATGTGTCAGTCATTCTGTTAAACTTTTTCGTAATTGACTCTTCTAAGAAACGCATAATCATAATTAACTTTTTAATCACGAGCTTACTTTTGATTAGTCTTGAATTGACTGATCATTCTTTGTTTTTGGATAAGACACTAACTATTTTTCACAAACAGTATTTATTCACCATTGCAGTTTTTACCAATTGTAGTTTTATAACCTTTTGTCTCTATCGAATTATTTACAACCGCTCCAAGATAGAACTCGAATTACAGAACGAAGAGAAAACTTTAAAATCCATATTTAACTTTAGCCCATTAGGAATTGCCCTACTCAATAAGATAAAACAATCGAATCGTTTAATATCAATTTCAAAAACAATTTTTCAAAAATAACCAATCTGGAAATTCAAACAAACAAAAACTTGCTTGATTATGTTTCAGAAAATGATCTTCAAAATTTTAGAAACTATTTTAGTCTAATCGAAGAAGGTAAAACCATTCGAATATAAAAAAACTTTAAAACTGATTTTACATCCAATTGGTTTGATATTACATTTAGTCCAATCCTGGGAAATGATAATTCGTGCAGTAAAATAGTTCTAACTTTTGTGGACATTACCAAAAGAAAGCAACTTGAAATAGAAGCAGAAGTCGCAAAAGAAAAAGCAGAAGCGGCTAATACTTCTAAATCGCAATTTTTATCTTCCATGAGTCGTGAAATAGGAACTCCTATGAACGCAATCATTGATCTAACAGATACACTGATCGCGGAATATCCACGCAAAGATCAAAGGGATAGTTTAAATCAGCTTAAATCTTCCAATGAAAAATTACTGATTCTTATTAAGGATATTGTCAATTCTGAAGCGAGAATACAAAATAATAGAAGTATATGCTAAGAAAAATTTGGTTTAAAATATTACACTTAGGAGTAAATGATGACTTACCGTTTGATAGCGTTCGTAAAATAATAGCAATTAACAGAATACTTTTCATAATCTGTTCTACATCTGCTATTAATTTAATTGGCGATTGTTTCAAAGAATTATATTTCTATGCGATTGTCGATGCGGTTATCATTGTTTCATTCAGTTTCTTCTTTTGGCTCAGTTACAAAGGCTACTATAAATTATCCTTTCATTGTATAGTCCTATCCTTGAACTTCTTCCTATTCATTCTTGCATCGTCTACAGGAACTCAATCTGGAATTTTTTTACTTTTCTTTCCTCTCATAATTATCAGTTTCTTTTTCATAGGCATAAATCAAAGAGTTTCTCTATTCTTTTACTCATTTCTACCCATAGCGCTTCTAACTATAACGGTTACTACTGATTATTCTCTTTTAAAGAGACAATCAATTAGCATAGATGCAATGAATTATTTATTTTTTGAATCTATCCTTTCTATTATTATTTTCACAGGGTATAGTCTATACACAATAGTTGAAACAAATGAAACCATTGAAATAAAACTTCGCGAGAATAAAGCTAATCTAAACGCAATCTATAATAATGGTTTATTAAACATAGTTTTTATTGATAAAGAAATGAGAGTTAAAAACTTTAATGAACTTGCAAAGGAAAACTCATTAAGCATATTACACCTTCCCATCAACAAAGGCGATTACTTTCTTGATTTTATTTTAAAAGAAGACAGAAAATATTTTATCCGTAGCATCAAAAAAGCTCTCAATGGTAAAGTGACCTATCTAGAAAAGAATGTAGCAACAGATGAGTATGACCTTTGGTTTGAATTGCATTTTTGTCCAGTCCTCGATGAGAGCAAAAATGTAGAAGGTATAATCATCGCAGCAACAAACATTACCGAAAGAAAAAGAATTGAAATCAAAATATCAGAAGCCAGAAAAAATGCAGAAGCGGATAATAGAAGTAAATCCCAATTTTTATCATCGATCAGTCAAGAAATCAGAAATCCAATGAATACATTGATTGGAACAGTCGGAGAATTAATAGGTAATAATCCAAGAGAAGATCAGTTTATAAAACTATCCAATCTAAAAACTTCAGCCGAAAAGTTTTTAATTATAATAAATGATATATTGGATTTCAATCGCTTGGATACAGGCGAATTTGAGTTAGACGAATCTGAATTCAATTTGATTCATCTATTAACAACACTTACCAATTTTATTTCGCCATTAATCACTAATAAAGACTTGGAATTCGTTACAATTTATGATGAAAAAATTCCGACCGTATTAATTGGAGATTCAGTAAGACTCTCTCAAATTATCACAAACTTAATAGGAAATTCCATTCGTTATACTGATCGAGGCAAAATTGTTTTCGAAGTAAAATTAGAAGAGGAGAGTATTCAGTATTCGCAAGTAGGATTCTACATTTCGGACACAGGCTATGGCATAGAAGAACATACGATTGATAGCATATTTGAATCTTATGATTCTGCTTACTCCAATCTAAATGGAATCCTTCCTAGCTCAGGATTGGGATTAGTGATTACAAAGCGTCTATTGGAATATATGAACACAACTATCTTTTTAGAGAGCGAACTAAGAAGAGGAGCAAAGTATTATTTTACTTTAAAATTCAAAAATACTGAAAGAAGCGAATTAGATAGTCTAAATTACGTCATAGAGAAACGAGAGAAAAGTCCCTATAAGAAGCTTAAGAATATGCGATTACTATTGGTTGAAGATTACTTAATAAATCAAATGATTGTAGAAGAATTTTTAAGTAAATGGGAAGTAAACTTAGACATAGCGGATAACGGTCTTCAGGCGCTTGGATTGATTGAATCAAAGGACTACGACATTATTTTGATGGATTTACAAATGCCAGAACTCGATGGATTTGAAACAACCAAAAGAATTCGAAGTAAGACAGACTTAAAATATAAGAATATACCTATACTTGCTCTTACAGCCTCTTCGGTTAATGATATTCGAGCATCGATTATCGAAGCAGGAATGAATGATTATATTTCAAAACCCTTTGAGTCAGAAGAATTATACGGAAAAATATTAAAATATACGGAGAATAACAATGATTCTTTGTTTTAAATAAAGGAAATCGCCTGTGCTAATTTTCACGGAGCTAATGCTTATTTTGATGGAAAATTTAGAAAAATAAAATAGTCGTTCTTAGACTTGACGAAACAAGTTCAATTATACAAATTACAAAAGTATTCTTTTGCATAACAACTAATAGGATGTAACCACAATGAAACAACTTCTTTTCTTAGCTAAACCTTTCACTCTCATCGGGTTTATTTTTTTTATAAACGGATGCGCACTCTTGCAACAGTTTTTAGGTGGAGATAACCAACCTACTTTTTCTCTCAAGAGTGTAGACATCACCAAAATTACTTTGGAGAATATTTCTTTAAAAGTATTGACCAATGTAAGAAATCCCTACCCTGCTGCACTACCAAAATCCATTTTGGATATGAATGTATCTATCGAAGGAACAAATCTAGCAAAATTCTCAAAGATGGATCTCGGAAGAATTGAAGCAAATTCTAGCAAAGATTTGCCCGTTGATGTAATCATGAAATACACAGACTTAGTAGACATATACAAGAAGATTCCAGGCAAAGATCTGTTAGACGTTAAGCTAGATGGAGTATTAAATGTCCCTATTCCAGAAAAATTACAAATTGCAGGCAAGACATCCTTTGATTTTCCTTTCACCCAGGGCAAACAAATTCCAGCAGTCTTACCAACAATTGACATTCGCAATTTTAAAATCATTAAGCCTGAACCAACACAAATAGTAAGTAGCGCAAAAGATGCAGTAACCGCAACAGCTATGAATTACCTCGACAGCCTTTTAAGTGGCAAGAAAACTACCCCAGTATCTGCCGTCCAAGCAGGACTTGCAAATGTAGACATAGACGTAGCAACAGAATTCGAAATTGCACTAGCCAATCAAGCAGCAGCAGCTTTAAAATTCAGTGATTTAAAATACGATCTAGCACTCAATGGAGAAAAATTTCTTTCAGGAGTTCCTGTAGATATTATCAACAATGGGAAAGAATCTATTGTAAAGGTTAAGACGAGTTTTCCGCTAAAATCAGTTTCCAGTGGTATTGCCGATGCAATTCAAAAAAGAAGCTCTGACTTTAAATTAATCGGCTTATCAGGATTAAACGTTCCAGGCTTACCCGATGGAACAATGAACTTTGAATACGACAAAAAAGGAAATTTCAAATGGTAGTTTGAGATTCTAAAGGAATAACAATGTTTACCACCAAAGTAGAAGCAGTCATTCATGCACCAATAGAAAAAGTTTTCTCTTATGTAAGAGACTTAGAAACTATGCCCCAATACAATGCACATCTCAAACATGCAAAATGGCTAGACGAAAACAAAACTTCTTGTGCGATTACACTCAGTTTGTCGATAGTCAGTATCAATTCTGATTATAAAATTGTAGAAATGCAAGATGGCATTCGATTTGTTGCGAAGTGTGACTCTTCTGCTCTGGCATTTGAGGACATCTATGAATTTGAATCTCGCGGAGAAAATACATTTCTCCGCATAACAGATCACCTCGAATTAAAAGGACTTTTGAAGCTCAGTGAGGGATTTCTTTCTGGAATATTCGGAAAAGAAATGCAGGGAAACATGGATAGGCTCGTCAAAAAAATCGAAGCATTGTAAAATATCTTTACGATGAAAACTATTCTTCTCTTTCTTCTCACCCTCCTTCTATTCTACTCCTGCACTGAATCAAATCATACACAAGAGACTTCGATTCCTAAAAGATTTTTTCCAACGACTGAGACTTATATAACAGAAGGGGCAAATTTACAGTATGCATTAGTTAATTCAAAGAAGAGTAAATTAGTCCTATTCATTCATGGCTCTCCCGGATCTAGCAATGCATTCTCTGAATATTTAGAAGACCTTCAATTACAACAGGAAGCGATTCTAATTTCAATAGATAGGTTCGGATATGGTGGCTCTATGCGCGGATTAGCAGAATTATCTGTTGGCAATCAGGCGCGGTATATCAAGCCTATCTTGGATAAATACAATTTGCCTACGTTGCTTGTAGGTCATTCGTATGGTGGACCTGTGGCATTACGGATGGCAATGGATTATCCAGAGCAGGTAACAAGCATTTTACTCTTGGCTCCCTCTATCGACCCGGAGTTAGAGAAAGTGGAATGGTATCAAAGACTGGGCAATTTTAAAATAATACGATTCTTTTTACCTAGTTTTATTGATGTATCCAATCAAGAAATTTTACCGCTACGCTTTGAACTCGAAAAGATGGAGCACCTCTGGAAGAACTTAAAGACTCCGATGACAATAATCCAAGGCGACAATGATTCTCTCGTCCCACCGCGTAACGCTGATTATGCAGAGAAAATGTATCCCGATAAATCAAAGCTTAAAATCATTCGCGGTGATATGAATCATTTTCTACCCTGGAATCAACGCGAACTAATCCAATCGGAGATATTGGGAATTATGACAGGTATGGAATGACTGGATGTTATATTCTATATAATAAGGATTACATTGTATGAGTAGAGACAGGTCTCAGACCGTCTCTACTATGCAAGGCAATCCTCTATTTACGAGTAACGACCATTATGTGTTGTTGTTTATCAGCTGTTCCATAACCGTATTTGAAATTAACTTTCTCGGGTTTCTGATCTTCGTGTAATTTTTGTAATTCCTTTTGGACTTTCTCAGGCCAGAGTCCTATAGGTCGCGTATAACGTCCGAATACTTTAATTTTAAAGTCTTTATCTAAATCACGAACCGGTGGACCTGTATCATCCATTACCATAAGCTCGGAATTCTTAATGATGAATTCTTTCATTTCAGTAAACGAGTCATAGTGAAGAAGAAAGGATGCCGCTTTAAATGTAGAGGCGAAAGTGCCGAACTTACCGAGAAACTTCATTGTTCCCGGATTTGCTTTTAGCCCGTAGTTAGAAATATTAGTGGAAAGAAAATATAATTTCTTTTTTGCTCCGTCTACTGGATCAATGAAATCAATATCTAAACTAACTAGACCTTCCCGGTAATTTGCATTTGCCTTTATCTCTTCTTTGGTTAAATAAACAATATCTCCATTGTCATTGATTCTGAAATTTTTAATAGAGTATGGTTTCACTTTTAAAAATCCAAAGTAAGCAAGAAACACGGGAGCCGTTCCGCGAAATACAGATTTGCTTACATCTTCTTTCATCGAATTCGTCATGAAATAATTCAAACGAGAAATTGTATCCAAGCTACCGTTTAATTCCAATAAGCCTCTCGAAATTTGATTTTCATTCATGCTTTCGAAGTCAGGTTCAAATCCACCAGCTTCGAGTCCAATCATGATATACGTTGTTGCCTTGGGGTAAATGGTAAACGCATTTGGAAAATCGGGACCTGAGAAAGGATAGAACACAACTTTTGATTTTGGCTCTGGAACATTTTTATTTTTCCATGTGATAAATGGATCTTGGATTTCTTTGTTGTATTGCTCCCAGTGCTTGGTGATTCGTTGACGAAACGTTGCGTAGTAAGCAGTGCGTGTAAGTTTTCCTAATTTTGTAGTTTCATCCGCTTGGGATTTGCCACTTAAGAAGAGAGACTTTGCTTGCAGTTGCTTGGATTCGGGAGTTTCCGCAATGATGACACTTTCGCCGGATGTTTTATCCACTTTGCAAAAACTCAAAACGAAAAAATAGAAGAAAAATATAATTAAAAACTTGTTACTCATGTAAGCCCTTTTTTATAGTCAAATTATTCATTTATGGAATTAAAGCGAACACTTTCTTTAACAGATTCGGTCTCACTCATGTTTAGTTCAATGGTGGGATCTGGGGTATTCTTCACGACAGGATTTATTCTCAATAAAGTAGAAAATCCTTGGCTCGTAATTACTTGTTGGATATTAGGAGGGATATTTGCCATTGCGGGTGCAGTAACATTTGCTTATCCAGCCGTTATATTCCCGGAGGCAGGCGGAGATTATATCTATCTCAAAAAAGCCTATTCTCCTCTAGTAGCATTCATGAGCGGATGGGCATCTCTCAGCGTCAACTTCTCAGCTAGTATTGCCGTTCTTGGAATCGCATTTTCAAAATACTTGCAATTCATTTTTCCGGCTATCAAAGATTTGCCTGATTTTAGGACAACGATTGGTCCACTCAATGTAGAGCTAGGACCAACGCAAGCGATAGGCGCCGGTCTAATTACTTTTTTTAGTATCATCAATTATTTCGGAATCAAACAAGCCGTCCGTCTACAAAACGTATTTACCTCTATAAAAATTTCAGGACTCTTGATCTTAGTAATTGCTGGATTCGCATTTGGAAAAACAGATTTTTCTCCACTCAGGGATAATTCCTTCTTTCCCGATATTTTCCAAAATGTAAATCTTCTTATCCTTGGAATTGTGCCTGTATCCTTTTCGTATTTAGGCTGGAATATGGTGACCTATGTAGCAGGAGAAATCAAAGACCCGCGAAGAATTATTCCTTTGTCGGTTGCGATTGCTTGTGCAATGGTAATGTCTCTTTACATTGCGATTAATTTACTATTCTTAGTGTCTGCCCCCGTGAGTGAACTAAAAGGTCAGGGTGGTATTGGAGTGATTGCCGCCAAACATCTATTTGGCGACGGGATTACAACTGTTATTTCCTTGTTCATCTGTTGGATTATTTTGGGATCTATGTCTGCTATGATTATCGGTGGTTCACGTATATACTATGCTATGGCAAATGATGGATTATTCTTTCATCACCTAGCTGACCTACATCCAAAGTACGCCAGCCCACACAAGGCACTTTTATTTCAGTGTATTTATGCTTCTATTTTGATTATTTTCAATCAATTAGAAGACTTATTGTATTTTATCACTTGCGCCATATTGTTCTTATCCTCTCTGACTGCATTCATTCCGTTTGTTTTAAAGAAAGAATACAAATCAGAATCGGATTATAAAATTCCCCTCTATCCGTTTCCACCGTTGCTTTATATCACTGCAAATATTATTCTAATTAGTATTCTTGCCTACGAGCAGCCGGCAAACGCAATGAAGGGAATCGGAATAACGCTATTAGCCATTCCAGTTTACTTCGCATTCAGGCATAGCTTTAAGAAATGAAGACTGTCATTTCGAACATCCCTCAGCGGCAAATCGAATATAGGCAATGAGATTGATGTGAGAAATCTATCTGGCAAAGAAAGAATAGTGCTAAGGAAGATAGACCTCTCACGGTGTTCCCGCCCTGCGCTTAGCCGCGCCCTTCACCTGCGTATGTTCGAGGTGACAGTTAAAACCCGCTATTAGACAACGAAACGCAGATAGAATTTACAGTAGCTACTAGGTCCGGATGAGAGACTTCAAATTTGGCAACGCTTTCAGAAAGACCTTTTAAAGAAAGATCAAAGAGACTTTTGTTCTTCTCAGATTTAATTGCTTCATGAGTAGATGATTTTGTAAAATTGGCTACAGACTCGGCATCTTCTTTATTGGTATTGGAAAGATCTATTACTTCCTTTTTAAGTGAGCCTACTAAACCAAGTAGTTCATTTTTCTTTGCATCATCAATACTTTTGGCATCTCTAATATTTTGTTCGATTTTAGAAATTGTTTCCTGAATCATTTTGCTATCCTCTTTTCAACTAGATTAAAAACTCCCACACAAAAGGTCAAGAAGGTCTAATAGAAAAATCCAATGATATCGGTCGCCTTTTCTATATAATTGTTGCAATAATCTTAGACCACTCCGTATTTTTTATGAATAATATTAGTAAAAACCACAGGGGAAATATTTATTTCACTTGAAATTACTTGTTTATGATTTATTCTCTGTTCATAAAACATAAAAATTTGCAATTTATGGATTGGTTCTACTTTTTTTATTCAAATTTAAGAAAAAAATGAAACTGTTACAATTAAAAAAATTAATATTTGCACTTTTACTCTTACTATTTCCTTTCTCTTATGCTTTGTCGCAAGAAGAATCGGAAACTGTGAATCCGCTCATTTTATATATGGATAAAGTCTATGATGTAATTCCTCATGCAGAAATTTATGAAGATAAAACTGGAAATCTAAGCTTTGAAGAGGTAATCGAAAAAGAATTTAAACCCGGCGGAAAGAATTCTTATAATTTTGGTTTTACATCTTCCGTTCTCTGGATGCGCTTTCAAATCAAAAATCAAAATAGTTTCTTAAATGATGATTGGATTTTCTTTGTGGAGTATCCACAATTAGATTCGGTCAATTTTTATTTTCCAGTGGAAAACGATAAAGAGGAAGAAGATGTTTACATTGAAAAGGTCGGTGGAGATCATCTCCCATTTTCAAAAAGAAATATAGAGAGTAGAATTCTTAATTTCACTGTTCCCTTCGAAATCGAAAAAGACCCTGTGATCTATGTGCGCATTCAGTCCATTAGTGTTTTACAAATTCCCATCTATCTTTCCACTCAACGTCTCTTTCATTTAAGGGAAAATGAAAACCAAATTATAATTGGAATTTATTTTGGAATCATGCTCATCATGGGAGTTTATAATTTATTTTTATTTCTTTCTCTTAGAGAAAGGATATATCTATATTATGTGCTAACTGTTTTTTTTAGTTTGCTCTATATGAGTTCCTTTCACGGATATGGATATAAATACTTCTGGTCAGAATACCCATATATTCAAAATAAAATCATTCACTTAAGTGGGCTAACAACGATTTTCTTTTTGAATCTCTTTACAGTAGAGTTCCTGGATACAAAAAATTTTGCTCCCCTATTAGACAAAATATTAAAATTTCTATTGGTTCTTTCTCTTCCCGCATTCATTCTTAGTTTTGCTTTAGAATCCAATATTCCAATCATCGTTATCAATGTTTTACTATTATTCTATCCAGGTGCGTTAATAGGAGCAGGAATTATTGTTCTGCGAAAAGGTAATAAAGCAGCAAGACTTTATTTAGTAGGATGGGGATTTGCGGCAATCGTGGGGGCATTCACAGTTATGCGCTCTTTTGGAATAGTCCAAGACCACCGTATCCTAAATTATTTAGGCTTACTCACTGGATCTCTCGAAGTTGCCTTTTTTTCCTTCGCACTTGCAGATAAAATTAATATTCTAAAAAGAGCAAGAGCCCAAGCGGAAGAAAAGCTTATTACAACTTTAGAAGAAGCAAATCAAGAATTGGAAAAGCATGTTAAGAGCAGAACCAAAGAATTATCCCGATCCAATAAGCAAAACGAAGCTCTTTTACTCAATATTCTGCCTAACCATGTCATTGAAAGAATCAAAGCACACGATGAAGTTTTGATTGTAGATACAATTCCATTTGCTAGCATTCTATTTGCGGATGTTGTAGGATTTACAAAGCTTTCTCAAACGGTAGCCGCAACAGACTTAATTGTGCTTTTAAATAATGTGTTTTCCCATTTTGACGTTCTCACAATGGTTCACAATCTAGAAAAAATGAAGACAATAGGCGACTCCTACATGGTAGTGGGAGGATTACCAGGAAGCATTGATAATCATCTAGAGGCTATGGCTGATTTGGCGCTCGATCTTTTAAAATTCAGTCAACAACAAGAGCTAATTGATTTACTCATGAAATATCCTGACTTCAAAATCAGAGTTGGAATTCATTGTGGTCCCGCAGTCGCCGGTGTGATAGGACTCGAAAAAATTGCCTACGATATCTGGGGCGATACAGTAAATACAGCAAGTCGGATGGAGTCATATGGAGTGCCTGAAATGATTCATACATCTAGACAAGTCTACGATCAACTCAAAGGAAAATATATTTTTGAAAAACGTGGACTCATTGATATAAAAGGAAAAGGAATGATGGAAACCTATTTCCTAATGGATAAATTTCCTCCAAAAACTAAATCAGTGTAACGACTAACGTTTTTTATTTCATAGTTTTTAATTATCCCGATCTCTTTTTTGTTGCAAAACAAACTCACTTTTAAATTTGCCAGAAATTAGCAAAAAGAATTTAGAAATTTCTTGACTAAACAGAATTATTCCTATATGCTATTGCCATGCTACGAACATTTAAAATAGTTCCTTTCACTATATTGAGAACACTGTTATATCTTGCGCTTATTTCCTTTTTACCTTATCTAAATAATAGTCTTAGTGCAAAAGTAACTTGCACGGGTCCAGCTTGCGACGCTATTCCACAAAAATACATTTCTCAATTTGATAACATTGATGCGACTTTTCAATCTCAATATTTGCAACCAGTAATGCAGTCCATGATACAAGCATCCGTTATTTCAAATAACGGTTCCGGAATGATAGGGGCTGGTTATGTAAATCGGTTTCAAGTCGGAGTTGGTCTTGGTGCCGGTTATGTAAGAAAAGAAGATATAACAGTTAGCTACGGAGATATTGGAATTCCCAAGCTGCCTAATATAGGAGTTTCCGCGGCACCCACAGTTATGGGAGCGGTTAATCTAGGTTGGCTTCTGGGAAAAGGAGGCTCGCTTAATCCCACGAAAGACTTGAATGAAAACAAATCAAATGTGGAAGATGATGATGACGACGATGATGAGGAAGATTACAATAGAAAATACTTCCATAGATTTAATTTTTACTTTCATGGTATGAAAGCAAATTATCAAACTACAGATGTAAAAGCGGCTTACAATAATAAGCCGGAAGTATCAGGCGGAATTAAACTAGAAAGTTTTGGTATAATGCTTCGTTATCAAATCATTGAGCCTAAAATTTCCAGTTTTTCTTTCTTCGGTTTTTCAGGAATCTCAGCAGGTGTTGGATATAATATGCAAAACTTTGTGATGGACTTAAATCACCAGCCAAGAACAAATCCAACAATCAGCTTCGGACAATTACAAGGAGCATGGGTTGCGCGCACTGAATTTGATTTTGCTTCTAGCGTTCGAAGTATTCCTATGGAATTAAGAACCGGAATAAAACTATTTTACTTCTTTGATTTTTTCGTTGGAGTTGGATACAGCAAGAATTATGGAATGGCGGATTTACACTTATCTCGCGGAGGTCCGGTTAAATTATCGGTAGACCCATACTATGTTTTTAATAGTTCAATCTTAACTTCTGATTATTATAAATATTATACAAATAATTCACTCAATCCCTCGAAAGGTCCTTTGAATCCAGAAGGAACACTTTCCATGGACTTCAGGCAAAAGACAAAGATTCACAACAATACAAATTATATTATTGTAGGAACAGAATTTAACTTTGCTTTCCTGAAGATATTAGCAGAAGCAACCATTCTAGAAAAAGCCTATGGAGCTAACGTTGGACTCAAAGTCGCTTTTTAATTTCCAGATTGATTGAACATAAAAATAAGTTTAATTAGGAAATGATTCTATTTCCATAAAATTGGAAATAGAAAGAATGGATTTGTGAATACAGAAAAATCTAATTCTACTTATATTTTAGGTGTAATGTTCATTATCCTCTCAGCAATTGGGTTTTCCGCTAAGGCAGTGATGATTAAATTAGCCTATGCCTATAAGGTGGACGCTACGACTCTACTCTTTCTTCGTATGGCATTCGCCACTCCTTTTTTCTTAGTAGTTGGAATTTACAAATCTAAGTCGGAAGCGACTCATCTATCTTATTCGGATTGGGCGTATGTAGCTCTTCTTGGATTTCTTGGATACTACCTATCTAGTATTTTAGATTTTATGGGACTCGAATATATTAGTGCAGGAATGGAGCGGCTAATTCTATTTATCTACCCAACCATAGTTGTAGTGCTATCAGCATTTTTATTTAAGAATAAGGTTAGAGAAAGAGAAATACTTTCTTTATTTATTAGTTACATTGGAATAGCGATTGTGTTTTTTTCTGATAAAGTAGAAAAGACAGAGCATATTTATCTGGGAGCATTCTTAATATTTCTATGTGCATTCACCTACGCGGCTTACCTAATTGGAAGCGGGAAAATGATTCCTAAGATTGGAGCTTCTCGTTTTACTGCCTACGCAATGTTAATCGCTTGTCTTTCTATAAGTCTACACTTTCTATTTACTCACTCGCTGGATAATCTAAATTTGCCGTTCGAAGTATATGCTCTAAGTTTTGGAATGGCGATAATTTCTACTGTAATGCCTACGTTTTTACTCTCGCAGGGAATAAAACGCATTGGCTCTGGGACAGCTTCTATCATTGGCACGATAGGTCCTGTATCTACTATTTTACTCGCCTGGATATTTTTAGGGGAAACTCTCAATTTGCTCCAATTTCTAGGAACTGCTTTTGTAATTGCGGGAGTATTTATTGTGAGTTATAGGAGATAGGAATCCCAGTCACCTCGAATATGCTTTATCGTGAGAGGTCTTTTATGCTTAAAACTATCGTTGTATTGCAAGATAGATTTCTCACACCACCCATTAGCTTAGTCACAAACCCAGCCGCCAAGCTATGTCGGGAATCTCAATATGTTGAGATCCCCGACAACTAAACTCGGGGATGACAAATAAATATAAGATTGAACTATAAAATATTGAGAGTAATTGTCGATAGCTCTAAGGCTTCTTTTTTCCCTGATCCCTTGTCAACGAACACAACAAGCAAATAAGGATTATCCCCTTTTTTGAAATAGATAATATTCCAACCGTGCGTTGTGTATTTTTTTCCCTCGCGTGTGGGAGTGCCTGTTTTTCCACTTAGGATTTGAATGCTTGTATTTTGGAGGTGGACATTTTTTAGTGTTCCTTCCTTTACTGTTAGCCTTAGAGCTTGTTGAATTTTTCGACGAATAGAATCTGAATAGGGAAACGGGCTTACTTGTTTGGGAGTTTCACCCTTTAAAATAGGCATTAGAATGGGAGTATCAGAAAAAATGGCTCCGTAGATTTGTGCTAACTTTAGAGCGGTTAATTTTATTTGTCCGTCATCTCCAATACTCGTAAGAGAGGATTCAAAAGGAGTCGGAATTTTATGAGTCAAAATCTTAGCATTGGAAGTTCGTTCAAAAGAAGCTCCCGTTCCTTCGTCCAGTCGCCAATCTTGAATCAAAGTCTTATAAAAGAACTCTGAATCAGCAGAAACAAAGTGCAGATAATAGGCATTACACGACTCAGCTAATGCTTTTCGCATTGTAATTTCCCCATGACCTTTTTCTTTGGAACATCGGAAGTAATTCTTGCCTGTTTTGGAATCTTCTACTAGATTAAATCTAATTTTGTCTTCTGCTTTAAAATAATCTTTCGTTGGCTCTTCAAATTTCCCAATGCAGAAATACTTTTGCTCTGATGAAATATGAAATTTTTCTTGGTTTGCAAGAAATACAAACGAAGAGAGAGTCTTTAGAATAGAGCCGGGCGGTAACTTCTTATAAAATGCATTCTTCTCCGTGTAGGCAAATTCTATTTTACCCGACTCAGGACTTGTAATTAATACAATTGCTTCGTTCTTATTTTTCTTTTCCCAAGTAGTGAGCGCAGTATTTAGCTTTGCCTCATCGAATCCAAATAGGGAAATGGGTATTAATAGTAGGGGTTGAATACATTCAACCCACCGAATACATTCAACCCAACGCATGAAATATTTCATATGGAAATGTTAATTAAAATATTTCATTCCCCTGCTATCTGAAAGTCAGCGATATGATAGACTTGTTGGGCGCGGGTCATTGTAAATTCAAAACTCTTTCGCTCTTCTTTGGAGGTGCCTTCATAGAGGATAACATAGAGTTTGACTCTAGTGATGGGAGTATTGTAGTTAGAGTAGTATTGCACGTTTATCGCGTAAGAGCCAGACAATGCTTTGGACATGGTAAATGTTTCGGGACCAAATCCATCTGTAACGTCTACATCCAAGTTGCCGCCGGAAGAACTAGACGTGGCACCGAAAAAAGTTTTTTCGCTTTTTGGATCAATTACCCAGAGATCAACGTCAGTCGCTGTATCCCAGGTGAGAACCACTTTAATATCTTTCGGGGGAACGTTGGCATGAAAGGAAACTTTGTCATGGTCTTTTCCATGCTTGACTTCGATTGTATTACTACCGGGGGCTACTACTGATTTTATCCTAAAACTTCCTGAATTGGCTTTGATAGTTTGCGGAATTCCATTCATGACGAGAGTGATCCGCTCGGCTGATGTATCTGCAACAGAGCCAGTGATTTCAATGACTCTAGAAGTAGTAAATCCTCCGCGGGGAGATAAAATTTTTACTTCTGAGGAAAGAATAGAAATAGTCATAAAGAAAGATAAAACTAAAACAAAGCTTTTAAGGTTACGCATGATTTACTCCACTTTTAGGTTTTCAGAAGAAGAGATTCCCCTTACTTCTGGATAATACATAAGACTCGCACTTGCAGGGGCAGAATTGTATTTGCCGCTTATATCAGCGCGAAGAAAATAGCGAACTGTAGATTTTTGAATTGGACCGCGCACAAAGAAGACAGCTCGATCATCGTAAACCTGGCGGAATTCATAATCAGCAGAATAATTTCCAACGTAATAATTTGTATCTTTTGAGACAAAGCTAAAACCGGGAATCAAAGGATCTTCGACCATAAAATAAGAATCAGATTTTCCTGTGCGCTCAATTTCTAGCGATACCATAACGAGTTCGCCTGGCTTAAAGGAATTGGAATTCTTAACATTTAAGTTTACTTTACCGTTTTTCTCCTCTGCGGTTACGGAAAAGTATTCTCTCTTTACTTTAATTCCTTTGTCGATAGGAGAGAATGATTTTGACTTATCAATATATTGTAAAGAAACAACAGAGTAAACTGTTCCTCCTTTTTCTTTTACAAGTTCGATTGTATTTTCTCCTTTTACTAAATTAGGAATGGAAAAATTCCAATCTGCTTTGTCGGATAAAATCTCAGTTGGTTTCGCACTCACTGTCTTGAATTCTTTCCCATTGACTATGATATTGAGGGTAATAGGTGTTAATTTTTCAGTAAAGATTTCTAGCTTTTCTGCAAGAGCAAGGACTGCCATTCCTGTATCTCTAGAATTTTTCCAGCCAACATCTGTTCTCCTGTTAAATAACTCTTCGCTGAGAATGTCCGAGATTGCTTCTTCGTTTAGACGAACGGATAATAAGAGTAAGGCGGAAAGCATTTCTACTCCATCTTTTTCTATCGTATTGTCTTCCGGAAGTTTCTTACCATTCATAATGCCTGACTCAGCAATCGCTTTCTTAAATATTACTTTCGCCTTATCGGTATTACCTGATGAATGCAGAACTAATCCAGTTAACGCTTTGCCGTATACTCCTTGTTTGTCTACAAGACCAGCGAGTGAATTGACTAGAGAAGCTTCCACTTCTCCTCCTTCGAGAATCGAAAATAAAATATAAGCTTTTTGAAAAGGATCTGAAGTAGATTCGAGTGCTTTGTAGAGGTAACTTCTGGTTTGGTTTAGAATTTCTTCATCGGGAGATTGATTCATTTTTTTAGAAATGGAAAGAGCGCGATAGACATAGGCAGACATCATCAAATCTTCCCCGCTATCAGGGGCAAACCACTTGAAGCCTCCCTCTTTTCCAAGAAGTGATTTTAAATTTTTCAAACCCTGACTTGCCATCTTAGGAAGTTCCTCTCTTTGCTTTAAAGAAAGCGCACCTGCTTTTTGGGCAGCTAAAACAGGAACAAAGCGACTCATCGTTTGTTCGACACAGCCATATGGGTAATCAATCAAATAAGGTAAGGTTGATTTTAATGCTTCTAGATTTCCGGGATTAATTCGAAGCGTTAGCCGCTCTTCTGCTGCCGTGTTTGGAATTTTCAAAGATGCCTTTGCGCTTTGATTTTGAGAATTTAGTTTTAAGGAAACAGATTCAATTCTCTTCACGCCAAAATAACGAAGAGGAATTTTATGGAGCAGAATATCTTGATTAGCCCCTTTTGCTGTAAATTTAAGACTTACATTCTTTGCTGGACTTTTCTCCTCAGTTTGGATCGTAAAACTTACGAGTTCACTTCCCTGCGGCTTTAAGGTAATTTTCTTAGAAGAATTTCCCTGCACAGAAGCACCATTAGCCTCAAGACTCACTAGAACATCTTCTTTAACATTGCTAAAATTAGTAACAGTTGTGGATACAGAATGAGATTCTCCACGTAGTAAATAGGATGGTAAATTTGCTTGCAAAGAAAGAGGTTTACGAGAAATAAAATTCGAAGTTGACTGACCGAACTTAGAATCTTCTGTGAGGGCAACGGCTGTTATTCTCCATGAGGTTAAATTATCAGGAAGAACAAAACTGAGTTTTGCCTTTCCTTCTGAGTCCGTGTTTACCGTTGCTTTCCAAAAAGCAGTATCTTTAAACTTTTCACGGGAACGATTGTCGTCTTCTTTTAATGCAGAGAGCGGAAGATTTGACTTTTTCCCGAAAGCCAAATCCATTCTTCTAGATTCAGAGTAACCAAAGAAGCGATAAGAGGAAGAGTAAACTGTATTCACATCATTTCTTCGTGGATGATAGAAGTAAGAAATGAGAGGAGGGTTCTTCTCTTCTTGGATTTGGTAAATCGCTTCGTCTACAATTGCTACGGATACTTCTGATTTAACTCCTTTTTGTTTTAAGTCAGAGGTGGAAATTTCAAGTTGAACTGTATCTCCTGGCTTGTAGATTTCCTGATCGGTTTTCGTTTTTACCTTTAAGATTTTATTCTCAGGAGGAGCGACTACTTTTATTTGCCCCGAATAAGTTTCTCGATTGGCAAAGAGGACAGCAGATAAAGTAAAGTTCGGTGAAAGCTCTGGCGTGATTTTTACACTGTATTTATAAGAGTTTCCTTTCAGGGGAATGCTTTCATATTTTAGAATACGATTTCCTTCTAAGGTTACGAGTAAATTTGCATCAGCGACCGGAGAAAGAATTAATATTTCAGCAGTGTCCCCTTGCGAATAAATATCTTTACCCGCAGTTAGAGAAATATCTTTGAGAGGAATTTCGATTGAGTCCGATTTTGCAGAAGACCAAAGAGTAGTTTCTGCAAACGTTTCAGAACCATTGGCATCTTCTGTTTCAAATCTTAGCACATAATGACCTTTATCCGGAATAGAAAATTTGAATTGTGCTTTACCGTCTGGATTTGTTTTTTCAGAAAAAGAGTCTATTTTCTTTCTCTCAGCTTCTTGTGCGATCGATTGAAATTTTCTGCGATATAAAATTGCTTTTATTTTACGAGAAGCAATCTCACGAATAAGATTATCTTTAGAAAGAGATTTATCATAAGGAATAATTTCCGCACTGACTATCGCCTCTGAGCCCGGCTCGAAGACTTGGTTTTCTTTTTTTACACGAATAAAAATAGAGCTTCGATTTATGGAAAAAGACGAAGCACCGGATAGTGTAATATCAGAATCGCGGACAGAGGCTACTACAGTGTAGGCGAAATCTTCTGTGATACTTTCAGGAAGAAAAGAGAACGAATATGAGCCAGATTTATCTAAAATAGCTTTTTCAGATCTGATGATTTCTCTACGTCCTGAGGTTTCTTTTGAAGTAAGATAAGAATCCGTCCCTTCCCAATTTAAAGTTCCTATGGGAGAATAATCATACTTAGCCTTTCGAAAGATTTGGTATTCTACTTCCACGCCGGAAAGCGGCTTACCGTGGTAATACGCAGCTTGAATATCTAGTTTGACTTTTTCTCCTTTAACATAGGATGGTTTTTCTGGTTTAACTTTTACAAGAAAAGTAGGCTTCTTATAAGCATCTACAGAAAATTCCGTAGAGTAAGTTTTACTTTCAAAGTTTAAAACTAGATTGTAAACTCCAAGATAAACTTCGTCGCCATCAGGAGCTTTGAATTCTCCATCAAAGGTTCCATTCGAATTCAGGTTAATCGAAATTCCTGTTTGAATTGCATCTCCTTTGGATGAAAACACATCGACTGTTCCCTTTCCTGAAGAAGGGAAATAAGAATCTTTTTTGAAATTCCTAACGATTCCTTTGAAGTAAACAGTATCACCTGGTCTATAAACAGGTCTGTCTGTATAGAGATAAGATTTGATTCCTCCTTCACTATAAAATGAGCTGGAATAAAAAGTTGGATCAGATACTGCGAATTGATTTTCGTGGGTAACAAGGATTAAGCTTTTCGTGCCTGTTTTACCTTTGTAGTGAAAGATGCCGGCGGAATTTGTTTTACCATTAGCCACTAACTCGGCTGTGCTCGCATCCCAGATTTTAACGATAGCTTTTTCCTTTGGAACTCCATTGTCTTTTCTTGCGGCATATACAAGAGTTTCCCCTTCGGCAAGCTTAGTAACAAAATGAATATCAGATTTAAATACAAGAGAATAAGCAAAATGAGAATTGGTAAATGCCTCTACTAAAAATACACCTGTGTCTTTTAAGGGAACAGGAACTCTTTTGTAAATCCAACTTTGCTTGGACTTGGGGACAGAAAAGCTCAAAACTAATTTATGATCTTTTAAGATTGCGGGATGAGCTAGATTTTCTTCGGATACTCGCGGATAATCCATCTTTAGCCCTTTAGAAACGGAAGAGCGAGTCTTCGTGTTTAATTCTTTTCGTCCAATTTGTCTTAAATCGTTTTTGAAATATTGAAAAGTCTTCTTCAATAGTTGAAGCGGATCAGCAAAGGCTGGTTTGTCGTTTTTTTCTTTGACAAGTCGTTCTCGCACTTTTTCCTGAAGGAATTTTTCAGGGTCTGCTATTTCATATACACGTAGCGTATAACCACTATAACCCGGTCCTTCCAAATTGACATAGGGAACTTCTTCGCGGGCAAAACTTTTATCCGTGCTGAGATAAAATTCAGGAGAGGTCTCATCAGCGTAAGAATAAAAAGGAAAAGAAAACAAAATCAGAAAAGTTAAAATTTTAATTAAACGGTTACTCATGATTTACTCCAAAATAGAAAATCGATATACACCCAGAAAATGTGGGTTCTCAGGAGAAATTCTGAAAATCTTACTACTCGCTAGATAAGAAATCGGAACTCGTTTTAAAATATTTCCGTCACCCGTGTGATAGATTACAATCGGTTCACCGCCTGCCAAATCAGAAACGATCATAGAATGAAATGGAAAACGAATTTCTCCCCTATTTTCAAAGAATAACAAATCCCCCCTTTTGGCTTCTACAATATTTTTCGAAATAAAGATTGTGTTAAAGCGAAAAACTGTTTCTGCATCAGCAAAAGTTCCAAAGCTTGCAAGCTCAAGAGCCGAGCCTTTCCTTTGCTTAAAAATTTTTTCGCCAAGAAAGGGAACGTTTGGGTAAGAATAAGAACCAATATCGGGTAAATTTTTATCGAGAGAAATTCCGCTCTGGATAAACCAGTCAGCATCATGTTTTTTTAGAGCCTCTCGGTAGCTATAGCGTATTAGCCCCGCACAGTCTCGCTCGGTCGGGTTCCAATAACTATTTGGTTTTACAAATTGGGACTCGGCAATTCGCACGAACCAATTTCGAAATCGCTCTGCATCTTCCCGCGAAAGTTCAACGCTATCTGGAAAACCATCCTCATCCGAATCAGAAACAGAAGAATAAAAATCTAATTCCAAACGCAAACCTTTCTCTGATTGAAATACAACTTTGCCGGCTTTCTTTGTGCTCTTGAAATAAACTTTTATTTGGTTAGAAGTTTCCTCTACAGAAATAATTTCAATAGAATCCGAATTGGGAATAATAATTTTATCCTCACTCCAAAAGAATTTATCAAGAATAACGACTCCCCCGCTTATACCATCTGAAGGAAAAGAAGTTAGAGACGAAGTAAGAGTATCCGTTTGGCAGTATAGAATTGTGAATATAAAGGTAATTGTGATTATGCGTAAAATGTTTTTGTGAATTAAATTTATCATTTATCTGTTTTCGAAGGTTACAGTATTTAAAAATATTATTAATGCTTTGGGCGAATCGGTGTAATTCTCCGCGTAGTAGAGACGCATGGCCATGCGTCTCTACATATACCATTTCACACCGACCAGGCTTTCAGCTATTTCTTATTTGCCAAAACTAATCGAATTCCGTTCAACTTTGTTTCTTCCAAAATTTCCACTGGCAATGAGCCTAGATCAAGTTGAGTTTTGTAATGAGCGTGAAGCTTTTTAGGGATATCGGCGGATATATAAATATCTTCTGGACTCAGTATTAGCACAAACTTTTCATTAGCCGGAACCTGTCTTAAATATTCCTTTGCCTCTGCATTTCCAATTAATTTCACATGAATCTTTTCAAAAAAAGACGCCCCCATCCAAATGGAGCTATATAAAGAAGAATGAACGACTAGGCGATCTGATTTTTTTAAGAAGGCTTGAAAGCTCGCATTTTCTTGGGAGGAATTCCTGAGAATCTTTAATCCTTCTCTTGTAGACAACCAATTTCCATACCCAACTAATACCAAGAGGATAACGAGTATCCACCGCTGTCCTTTAGAATTAGAAAGATTCATTTCTTTCAAATAGATACCAAATCCAAGTATGAGCAGATAAAATGGACCTTCAATATAACGAAGACCAAAATATCCAACACCACCATACACTGTCACGTATAAAGGAATTATGAATAAGGAAAGCCACCCCGCTACTAGAAATACATTTCCTTCTTGAGTTCGTATTTTATTGAACCATCCGAATACGGGGATAAGTAGAATTAGCCAGCAAAGTGGCTGAAACTTAAAGACTCCGACCATCACTTCATCTCCCCAAATAGCAGCTTTCAATAGCATTAACCGCTTTCCTATGTCTGCCTTCGCGTTTTCATTGAAGTCAATTGATGACACATATCTAAATCCTAGAGGATGACCGGATACTTGTAAATTGTAAATCACAAAAAGAATTCCTACAATTGTAAATCCTAAGTAAATAAGAAAAGGCTTTTTAAGATTTAAAGTGAAGAGGAAATAGATCAAACAAAGAATCGAGAAAGTCATTAAAATTTCAAGCCTTAGAATGAAAGCCAACCCAAATAACATTCCTGTTAAAATTAACTGAGAATACGTTGCGTTATCCTCTTTTCCGTATTTCCAAAAGAAATAAAATCCAAGTAAATAGAAAGTTTGAAATGCAGGATTCTCTGTGTAATCCATTGCTGTAAGTAGCGAGAAAGAAATAAATCCTAACGTCACAATGAATACACGGAAAATATCTATTAGCCCTATTCTTCTTAATATAAAATCGAATAATAAAATATTCCCTGCATAGAAAAGAAGGGGTAAATATAAGATTAGGTTAAGCGGAAATATTTTTAGAAATACAGAACCTATCCAATAAAAAAAAGGAGGATATTCTAATACGCATTTCATTCCTCTTGTCTGAAAAATTGCCCAAGGATAGGAAATTGGAAAATGCTTATATTCTTCATCAAAGCTTTTTCCAGGATAGAGACATTCTAAAGAAAAAAATCCATTTTCTTTGTATTGCACTGTCTGATAAAGTTTAATCGCACCATCACTTGTAATGTAAAGATTTTTCTTATCCAATTCAAATCTAAATTTAAAGATGAAAACAATCAGCAGTAGATAGATTAGGTAAGGGATAGTTTCCGTTATACTTTCTTTGTTAAGTTTCATTTTCATTCTACCTAGTAGTTTTTATTCGCCTTATTTTTACTTAATCTAGGTCCTCTCTTTTTTTCCAACAAAATATCGGCTTTGCCTTTCTCTTCGTTATTATTCCTTAGCATTCTTAATTTATTAGTAAGTCGTCTTTTTTAGAGAGATAGGAGTCTTCTCAAAAATTATTATTTCCCTGTTCAAGTAATCAGTTTATTCCAAACTACATTGACTGGATCGTTTTTATAACTACTTGCTCCACATTTTTCTTAAAAGAAAACTTGACTCAAAAGGAATCAAAACTTACTTTGAATTGAGTAAAAAGGGTATGGTAGGAATTATTTTTCAGGCATGGTTTATATTATTTATAAGCCTATACCTATACTTTAATGACGCACAACCAAACTTAGTTAAAGAATTATCTGCTAACACCCTCATGGTTTCCGTCCTATTTCTATTCTGGCAAAAAAAAAAAATTAAAGGTCTTGATTCCTATTTTTTCATTTTCTCTTCTCTTAGTTTAATTCTTTATACTTCCATCACGGGTATGATTTTTTTGCCCGACTCTCTCGTTGCTCGTCAAAAGCTTTATCTAAGATTTGTATTTTATTTCTCTGTTGGATTGTTCTTACTTCTGTATAAGCTCGGTATCAATAAAAGAATTCTCATTTTTTACACCGTTATCGCTTCTTCTCATATTTTCCTTTACCGATATCATTACTCGTCCATTGCCATTTTATTTTATCTCGTTGCAAACCTATCTCTCTTAAAGAAATTTAGTTTAAACAAACAAAACGTTTTTGATTTATTAGTTTTTTTACTGTTTACCGCCTCCCTGACATCTACTTATACTTCATTTTTTTACAATGGCACCAATGCAGTTTTTGGATTCTTTCACTTACTCTCTGGTATAATTTTATATCTCTATTTTAAATACCTAGAAGACGAAGAGGAAATAATCAAAATTATCCGATTCAATCATTTGTTCTACGGAATTTGTTTAGCACTTTATAGCATATTCATCTTGATCTATATCTTCTCCCATGATTTCAATCCAAACTTTTCCCTCAGTATTGGTGGATTTCATGTCAGCAACATTGGTAGCATGATAGCTGTAAATTTTCCCGCTATCATAGTAGTCTACCTTTTCTTTAACGACACAAACAAAGTGAAAGCTTCCTATATCGCGATAATATTACTTTCCTTTGTTGTTCTTTATTATACGCATTCGAGAGCTTCTACTTTGGGGGTAATAACTAGTAGTCTATTTATTGGAATCTATTACATCAAATTCGGTAAAGATAAAAAAACAAATCTTATCCCAATCTTATTATTTCTCGTTGCTTTTGTGGTTATTTTTATTGGTAAAAAAGTATTTCAATCCGATGTTTTTAACACTGGTTCGCTCATTGCACGTAAATCTATCTGGGAAGCCTATACAGATCGTGTCCTCAATCATTCTATTCTATTTGGCTTTGGTTCGAATAATGAGTTTTTTAATACTTTTCTTCCTATCAACTACCTCTCCGAAAAAGTAATTGATGATCTAAAATATTACTTCAATAATTTTCAAGCCAATCCACACGCACATAATCTATACATTCAGTTTTTTTATAACTACGGTCTTTACGGTTTATTAATATTAACTGGTATTCTCCTCTCCACTTTTGCCCTTTTAGCAAAAAAGCTAATTCGAAATGATCTTACTTTAAATGAAATATTGGCTTACTCGGTATTATCTTCTATATTCTTTCAAGAAATCTTTGATTATACCATGCTCGATGCTATGACTTTTTTTCCGACTGCCTTTGCTCTTGGAATTATTTCGCGTTATTCGTTTCAACTAAACTCTGTTCACAATCTAAAAAGTTTCTCTACCATCAATATTAACATTATCTACGCACTTCAATTCTTTATCGCAATTTTTATTTCTATGGTTGGGTTTAATCTATGCGTCTCTGAGAAAGTAAAAATACTTTTTAAAAATGAATTCACCATCGACAATTTTTCCAATCTTAAGTTCAAAGACAATTCTAGTTTTTCTGAAACAAAGCTAAAAACATTCCGTCGATTAGACACTCTCTATCTTCCCATCAATCTTGACGATAAAAAGGAACAATTTTCAGGACAAGTTTACTTAGAAGCCTATAAGATTCAAAAGGAAAAGAAAGATTTATACTTAGCCGAAAAGAATTTTCAAAAATGTATCTTAATCTTTCCGAATTCTGCAGTCTGTTACAAAAAGCTTGAAGAAATTGAACTTCTAAAAGAAAATCCAGACGCGGCTAATGGCTACAATAAGAAATACAAAGACAACGATCCTTTCGGTCTTGTAAATTAATATTTTTAAGTTCATGACAGAAACTCAGCTTCTTTCTAACCTGGTGTAGTTAGGGAGCTTTCAATGAAAAAAATACTCATCCTCTTAGGAGCATTCTTTCTTATGTTTAATTGTGCAGGAACAAGACCTACTAATCTCGGCGTCAATGGGGGCAAACTAATAGTTTGTCCTAATACACCAAATTGCGTTTCGAGTCAGGCAGACTCTTCCGATTCTCATTATATTCCCCCGTATAAATATACCACTGATCTGTCAGTTGCTTATGCACAATTAAAATCGGTTGTCGAAAAACAAGATAGAGTTACTATAATCTCAACTGCGGATAATTACTTGAATGCGGAATTCAAATCCAGACTCATGGGTTTTGTTGATGATGTAGAGTTCTACTTTGATGATATGAGTAAGACTGTTCATATTCGCTCTGCCTCTAGATTAGGCAAAGGCGATTTGAACGTTAACCGTAAACGTATGGAATCCATCCGCGAACAATTAAATTGGTAATCAGCTACCCTAACTTACTGTTTCATTCTCTTTTTTTTCTAAGTCTAGCTCTGTCCTATAACGTCTCAAAATCGTGAACGCAGGGTAAATCATTAGCAATAGTCCAATTCCAAAAACTCCTCTTATGATCCAGGAAGATACAGGAGGCTCCATCATGGAATAAGCAAATTCAGGATTTACTTTGTGTTCCCCTACTTTTAAACTTACATGTTTTAGTTTTTCATCGTAGGTTGTCTTCATATCAAATTCAGGAGATCGAACATATTCATTTCCATAATACAATAATAGCGGATGAGATTCATCGACTATAGATGATTTTGGAATTTCAAATACAATCTCTTCCATTTCTGAATAGGCTTCTATAGATTTAAGAGTGAGCGGCTTATCTTCCTTATTCACTATAATAATTTTTAACTCTCCGCCTCGATACGATGGCAATTCAATGTTATGCTCTCCCTTATCCTCTTGTCTTTTATAAATCACAGTGTCCGCAACAGAAACAAATTCTTTAGTCGCTGGATCTTTTTGCAAAATTTCTACAGATCTAGAATACTTTGGCTCATCAAAATTTAATACCATTCTACTCATCGCTTTATGCGTAGGATTATCATAATAATACACACTTGCCTGTTTATCTGAATCCGCTCTATTTACCAAGTCTTCCATTTTAATATCCAATTTATATTCAGCCTTCTCTCTAATCCCTGAATACAATGCACCTGTAATTTCAAATTTATGCTTTGAGTCAAACTCTAGGCGGGCATAACGATATTTGCCTGAGCGAAATTTGATTCGATTGATTTTGCCTGACGCTTGATCATCGTAATAATTATAAATCGAAGCACTCACCGACTCTTGCCAATCATTAGGCTCATTCCCAAGAGATACATATACTCCGGTTTCATATTTTTCACTTCCTGCAATTTCAATCTCCGTATATTCTGTTTTGGCAGGCGGCTCTTCAAACTTTAATACATAGACCATTCCATTAGAAGTTACGTTATCATAAATTATAGTCGGTGTAGTCTTACCAGTCTTACCCGCAGCAACAGTAACTCGCCTATGAAAGAAAGGAACTAGCTCTTTCTCGTAAACAAGTCGTAAATCAGACGTCCCATGAAAGCGCGCAATTTCTTCTGTGAGACGAATCTTTCCATAAATATTATTTTCATCGTTCACCAATTCTTTAGTTAAACCATTTACTTCTGCAAAGTATTTGTATCCATTATTCTTAAATGGATCCGCAGAAAGATTATCAGAAGAGAACATTGCCATGAGCAGAAGAGGAAAAGCAGTTAGTTTTAAAATTTGATTCACGTTGATTTTATCCTTATATTTTTGATAAATGATGCTTAATAAAACAAGACCGATTCCAAGCGAGAAGCCAGCAATAATTCGAACCACGATGCTCATTGTCCAAATATCATATAAATAGAATTTGGAAATAAGAACAACTCCGAGGATAATACCCGTAAGCCTAAAAGAACGATAAGAAAACTTAAATCCCGGAATCAGAAGTGCAATCATATAAAAGGCAATTACATAGGAGTAACTTAGATTGCGATAATATGTATCTGAGACTAGATAGTGAACTTCGACAAGACTACCAAGAATTAGAGTAAAGAGTGCAGCAAATACAAACCCTACAATTGATTTGTGGATTGGATTCTTCTTTTGAATCTGGTATGTGAATAAAAGAAAGAGTGTCGCCAGAACAAAAAGTCCGAACCGAGTGTTTAGCACAAAATAAATCTGTCTGTCGAAAGCACTCTCCACAAAATAAAGACGAATAAGAGCAAGAAACCATGGTATAATGGAAATTGCAATATAAGCCTTATTTCTAAAAGATGCGCCAACTGCTGATAAGCCGCCTGCAAATAGAATCCAGGAGACAGTAATCCAATGTCCTTGTGAAAAATTGGAAATGGAAGCAAATAAGATAGCAATCCAGGACAAAAATAACACAGCTGAAAGAGAAATCTTCGGACTACTTGTTGCTTCTAATACTGGAAGAGAATACTTTTCAAAAACTTTCAGAAATCCAACCAATAGAAATGCCTGAAACAATAAAAAATGTGCAGTCAACTTAGGGTAGAATACATCTACCACCCAGAATCCAAATCCAGCAAAAGTAATAACTAGAAGTAAAGTCAAAATCGGACTAGAAATATCCATTGCCTTTCGAAGCCTAGGCATTAGGTAAATCTCCCGCATTCCAAAAATAAGAAACATTGCAGAAAGATACAGAAGCGGCGGGGTGGGGCTACTATTGATTAAACTCTTTTCTGCCCATCCCGAAAAAATAACACAATTCGCTAGAAATATTAGATAAGGAGAAACTCTCCAGCTATTTGTTTGACTAATGTAATAAAACACAAGATTTACAACTGTCAAATACACAAACAAGAATCGATAAGAATTCTCTCCCGAAGAAAGTAAGATTGGTGCGAGAATAGATCCAATCAAGCTAAATATATAAAGAACTTGTAGATTTGTTTTTCCTGCAAGCAAAGCTGTGCCCACACTTAAAACTGTAAAAGCGGCAAATGCCTCTTTTGCGTTAATGAGGTCATAGTAGTAATAGGCTCCATAGAGACTCAGATATAAGATAGTAATCCCAGTTCCAATGATTGGCTCGGGGACAATATGCATTTTGCGCTTTGCCAGAAATAAGCCAATCATAATGATCGTAAATCCAATGCCAAGTCCAATAAAGATTCTACCTGATTCATTGATCCAGTGATTGTCAAACGCAAATTTTACAAACCAAATGAAGGCAAGAATTATAGCAGATAATCCTAATTTGCCCAAAATATTTCCACCGAGCAAAACCTCCCAATCAAAACTGCGAGGAGGTTTTGTAGGCTTTATTGGCTCTGTTACTTTCGGAGTAATTATATTTGGTTTATAATCAGGTTTCGCAATTTGAACTGTTGCGTCGCTAGAAGATAACTTGCTTAGCTCGGATTTGATCGAACTGAGTTCTCTTTCGAGCATATCTACTCTTTGGTTTAGTTTATCTAAACTTTCTTTATCTGCCATAGATGCACAGTTTGGTTTTTATTTTGATTAGAGCAAGAATTTTTCTAAATTCTTGAATGCTTCTCAATTAAATTAGAAAAGCACAGAGAAATGGCAGAGAGGAAGACGTAATTTATTTCTCTCTGCTATTCATTTATAGGAAGGATTATAATTCGGTAAGGTGCGTTTTCGTATTTTCTTGTTTGTCCGTTTCGCCTTTTTGTAGATAGCTATCCATTCTGAAAATCGTATTAGTGATAACTAAATCAATTGCTTTCAAAGCAACTAGCTTTACTTCTGGTGCCATGTTGTTATAATTCTCAATCATATCAACGCCCTTCATCTTGCTATCAAACTGATCTACTTTAATCTTTATACTAGCAAAATCACCTGGAGCAAACGTAAGAGTGCGAACAACTGAGTGTAAGTCATTGCTTAATCTTTTCTTGCTAGAAACAATTTTTACTTCTTTTGTTTTTTCTTCTTTAAAGGAAAATTCAATATGACGAGCGGATACTATTAGCACTCCGTTATCTTTAGTAATGTTTGGAGCTTCATCATGAATTGAAACTTTCTCTTTCAAGTTCTTGTTTATTTCTGCAACTTTTGCTTGCAGTTTTTCTAGGCGAGAAATTTTCTCTGTGATGCTTTTTTCCAAAGAGCTTAAGTTTTGATAAACACCGTTTGTGTGATTGCTATTTGCAGGTGGAGTCACAAGTTCACTACCTTGGGAAGATTGGGGCTCTTTTCTCGCACTGGAATTGGAACTACTACCCGGGCTCTGTGCAAGGAGCAAACCGGTTGAAAATATATAAATTAAAATGGTAATTCTAGATAGCATTCGCTACCTCCTATTAGTCATATTTGACTATTTTTTTTCAAATTTGCGAAAGGAATTCTGAATAAAGAAATAATTTATTTCCAAAATTTATCCCTACCCTACTAACCATTTCAGCTACTTATACCATTTCTTTAAAACATGAGCTCTTTTCAATATAAATATATATCAAAGTTTGCCTTTAAAACAAAGAATGAGACTAAGAAAACAGTTGAGTATAAGCTATCTAGAACTGACCTTCAAGCCACATAGAAGCCAAATTCGGCTCGAACATTGCTTCTACGTTAGTTATAGATAGCGGAAAGGATAATATTCCTACGTATAAATACATTCAGTATGGCTTTTCTGATTGAAAGTTTATTTTTAATTTTAAGAATTAAAGCTATGATTGTAATGTTAGAAATGGAATTTCCTAAATAGGTGGGTAAAAAAGTTTCTGCTGATGACTATTTCGCACTAGAAAACGATGGATACAAGTATGAGATAATCGAAGGGGTTATGCAGTTGTCCCCTAGTCCTAATTTTGAACATTCGAATAAAAGTTTTTCCTTTCATGGATTACTTTATAATTATTTAAGAAAAAAGAAAATTATTCTTTCATCCAAAAGCATATCTTTGGAGCACCCGATATGGTTTGCGAAATTCTTTCCGACTCCACCCGGAAAAATGATTTAATAAATAAGTCAGAGCGCTATTTAAAAAATGGAATCAAAGAATACTGGATCATAGACTTACTTTCTAAAAAAGTTATACTCAGAAAAAATCGAAATTCCACTTGGCTTGAAGAATCTTCGAATACTTTACAAAGTGAAGTCCTAGTAGGATTCACTTTTGATACAAAAGAATTTTTCGAAGAGGATTAAATAGATGGATTTACCTATACTCTAATCCTGCTACCGGCTAATATAGACTTAACCCAAAATTACTACTTGCGGAAGTTTCAACTATGGTTGAACTTGCGTTTGTATAAGAAGTATAGCTAGTTGAAATTCCAGAAGCAGAGCCTTTAAAAATAAAAAGGGCACCATTATTATTGTATCCAGGTCCGCCTACTAATAAATCGGGAAACCCATCACGATTAATATCGATCAATCGTGTTGAGCTACCAAATTGAAGCGCATCAATCGGTGAACCAGTGATCTTCAAATCAGCGGCTGATGCATTTACGGAACCTTTGCAAATTCCAGTTGTTAGGCAACCGTAAAAAATATACACTTTCCCGTATTCTAACGTGTCAAAACCAGAATGAGCAATTATTAAATCGATGATTCCATCTTGGTTAGCATCCCCGGCGTATATTTTGTTAGAAAATAAATTACCAGCTAATTCTCCAACAATAGCTTGGCTAGAAGTCGTATTTAGATTAGTTCCATTGCTTAGGAAAATATGAACGCGACCAGTGTTTCCGCTAAATCCCATTTCTGCAGCGGCTAAGTCCGCTTTGCCGTCTCCATTGAAATCAGCGAGGACTGGCTGAGAGTTTAAAATGGTAGTAAAAGTGGATGAGATAACTAGGTTACTACCATCGGATAAAAAAGACACGATATAAGGATTGCTACTTGTTCTAGCGACTAAGTCTGTTTTTCCATCGCCATTAATATCCCCCGATGTTAAATCCATTCCAAGATTTGTCCCTGGAGACGTTAGTATTTGGACAGGGGAGATATTTAACCCGCTGGAATTTCCTCGGTAAATGTAAACATTCCCATTCCCGCCATTATCAGACGAAGTTGAATTACTAATCGCCACATCTCCATATCCATCATTATTAAAATCACCCACAACCATTGCTCTGCAATATTCCGTGCTACTCACTTGAATAATTGTATTTTTACTTCCAAAGCCACTGCTGCTGCCTAAATAATAGAAAGAAGAGTTTGTGCCTGCCGCAAAAAACTCACAAACCACCATATCCGCAAATCCATCCCCATTTATATCCGTCATCGCAATAGAAGAACCAAATTTTCTTAGTGCCGTTCCAGTAAAAGTCTGGCTTGCATTCGTTACAGATGTCTGGCTAATGCCAGTTGCACTCCCGTTAAAAACATACACTCTTCCGTTGTTGCCACCAAAAGTTGGCGCGCCTACTACTAGGTCAATGAATCCATCTCCATTAATATCCCGATTTTCTCCTTTCTGAACAGAAGTCAAAGCGGATATTGTAGTGTTGCCGCTAGTATCAGTCACGCGAACATTCACAGTATTAGTAAACGCATACGTCCACTTAGCCGTTACCGGTATTTTATAAGTCCAGTCTTTAGTTCCAGTTGTTGTAGTTGAGTTTGTTAAAGTAGTAGCCGTCGTATAACTTCCCGAATTAATCTGCACTTCTACTGAGGCTACTCCCACGTTGTCGCTAGCAGTGCCAATCAATAAGCCGGTATCTATCGTGCCTTTGGATTTTAAATTTGTAACTGTCCCTGTCGGTGAAATTGTATCGACAGTATTTGTAGTAGTTGTAGTCGTAGTCGTAGTCGTATTACCGGTAGTGTTTGTTTGGGAATTCGAGTTACTTCCAAATACAAGTGCGAACCCCATTCCCATTCCTACACCTGGACTGCTTATATCAAAAGGAGATTTTTTAGCCGACAAACAGCTAATAAAAAGGAGAACTGTCAAAATGGAAAAATATTTCATTGTAAATTACCTATCAGTTAATACAAACGCCCTTTACATTTTTTGCAACCTTTTACTAAGAAATTGACTGAAATTCAAAGAAAATGGAATTTGCAAGCAATGGAAGAAAAGCTCAATCCTATCAACTTTTTCTTGAAATCTAATTTGCTTTACAAAATTAGGAATGCTTTTAAAATCCAAATTAACATCATGAAGTATCTAGTTTTTATTTTTGCCTTTTTTGTTACCTCAATTTTCGCTGACGATGAAATTAGAAGTATCCATGCCCTTGTGTATGGAAGAAGCACCTATCCAAGTGAATTACTAAATGTAAATGATGGAACAAAGAACAAAACAATTCTCTGGCTATTCTATCTTATTCAAACCGATAAACAAATCATACTTGTAGATACTGGATTTACAAATAAAAAATATATTTCCTCCTTTCAAATTTCAGATTATAAATCCCCTACTCTACTCTTACGAAATGTAGGAGTAGATTACATGCAGGTAACAGACATTATCCTTACACATAGTCATTTTGATCATATAGGAAGTGCACATCATTTTCCGAATGCTAAAATCTATATCAACACAAAAGAGCTGGAAGTATTTGAACGCTCAGATGAATACAAACAATTTGAAAAAATCTTTGAAGTTCGGAAATTAAGGAACAAAATAGTAAAGGTTGATAGCAACTTCTATTTCAGCCCGGAAATATCTGTCTACTTCTCCGGGGGGCACACAATCGGCTCCCAATTTGTGCACATCAAAACAGACAACAAGGAATTCGTAATCACAGGAGATGAATGCTACTTTGCTAAAGAATGCTTGGATGGAATTGGACTTGGATCCAAGGCTGCCTATAGCATTTCCAATAATAAAAAATTTATTGATAGACTTTCCGAAATCCACAAGAAAAATAACCGCTTAGAAGTTTTAACTCTACACGATTTCGAATTAATTCGAAATTCCTTAATCCCAAAGAATGGAATTATTCCAATCTATGAAACGGAAAAGAAGAAGTAGTTTCCATTAGAACTTCAAATACTTCGAGGCTATTTTTCTTTATGAAATCTCAACTTAAAAAAAGAATTTCTTTACTTTTGCGCATACTTATCATTTTCCTTATTTCCTTTTGCACCTCGGGAGAGGAAATGGAAGTCAGACTTAACACAGAGGATAAATCTTACTGGAATGAATTATCTTCTTATCTGGCAGGAATTCCACTCGAAGAGAATAATCGCTTTTTACCACTAACCAATTTGAATTATTATCAATCCTATGTTCGTTCCATGGACAATGCCTGGAACAAAATAAACCTTAATTATATTCATCATGTAACAAATTGGTCTAAAGAATACCTTCCAGAGGCTAATAAGGGTAATACCGCAGTTTACCCTTTGAGTGGCGCTGATTTCATTAACCTTTATCATTTCTATCCTACTGCTCCGCGCTATATTATGATTGGACTCGAAACACCTGGCTATATCAATGACCCTATTTTATATAAACCAGTAGAATTAAAAAATGCTTTTTATACGTTAGACGCAAGCCTTAACCAAATCGCAGTCCAGAATTACTTTACAAGTATATTAATGGCAAAGAAATTTTCCAATAAATACTTTCCCGGGGTCGCTCCTGTATTACTTGTTTTTCTAAAACGTCTTGGCTTTGAAATAGATGATCTACAAAGAATCTCTTTGACAAGCGATGGATCCTTTAAAGAAATCACACAAAATGAAGTCAATGATTCACCGGAAGCCTATCAGGGGATAAGAATCATTTTCCACTCGAAGCATAATCCAAAACTCAGAGAGTTGTTTTTTCTAAAGTTATTTGTAAATCAAAACTCAGCCGACAATTCCTCCATTGAAGGAAGATTTCTCTCCAAACAAAAAAGATTAAACCTCGTGATGAAGTCAGCCATCTATCTTATGCATTTGGAAAAATACCAAGGCTTTGTAAACTCAATCATTTCAAAATCAGATATGGTAGTTGAGGATGATTCCGGTATACCAATACGAAATTTTCCAAGCCAAGATTGGGACATACAAGTTTTTGGAAGTTATACCCGTCGTCTCAGCATTCGCTATGTCCCAAAAGAAGCGAGTATGTTTAAATCGGAAAAAGGAAATGTTAGAACAGAATCACAAAAGTTCACGCAAGAGGATTTAAAGAAAATCTATGAGACAAAAGCCAAGCCTCTCTTTTTTAAATACGGCTATGGCGGAGCCTCTAGAAGTGCGGCAAGAAATAACTTGATTCTTTTAAGAAGGCATACTTTGTTGAAATCTAAATCATGAATCAATTTATTTTATTTCTTATTCTTTTTATCTCCCTAAATTCTTTGTTTGCAGAAGAAGTAATTCGCGGAGTTCGTTATTTAAAACCAAATGCAAGCTTTAGCGAGGTCAGTGATTTATACATCCAAAACGGATTTCTGACGCGGATAACAGAGAGTAAACAAAAGGAGAATGTTCGCTATGTATTGCCTTCCTTCTGCGATGCTTATGTAAATTTTGGAGTAGATGCTACGGGCGGACAAAGCAATCTGGCAGGGATTAAGACTTCCCTCAAATCCCTCCTCTACCATGGATTCACACATGTTCAATCTATCGCAGACGGTCCATGGATTCATAAGATTAAATCGGATATTGATTCAGGAAAGATGATTGGTCCGAAGATTCTTATTTCACAAAGACCAATTATTCCCAAAAGTTCAGAAGTAAAAGATGTTTCAGATCTATTATATTTTGGAGCGGATAATAAAGATTCAACCCTAAAAGAATTTCACACTCAAATAGCAAGCCCTGCTAAGACGATTCATATTTTCAACCGATACAACGAAGATGCGTTATTCTCTATAGACTCAGAACTTCTCCATCAAATGGAAAGCGAGGCAAAAGAAAAAAGTAAATTTCTCACGATTCATACCTTCGCAGATCGCATTTCGATCCTCGATGCCTTAATTTCGGGTAATCGATATTTGGCGCATCCTATACTCTCTGAAATGCAAGGCGAGATTGCAAAGCAACATGTCCAAGAATTAAACTTAATCCCACTGTTAAATGTTTATCGTAATATGCAGCTAGACTCAACAGAGGCAGGGGAAGGCTTATTAGAATTAGCCTTCTTAAAGAAAAAAAGTAAATTCTTTCTAGATAATTATTCTTCATCCTACGAAACAACATTAAAAGTAAAAGTCGAAGAGCGAGAATTAGAAAATAGAAAATCCAATTACTCCTCCTTCTTAAAATTCATTCGGAAAAACCCTATTTTAAAAGGAAAACTAATTCTCGGAAGTGGAACGGGAAATCATCTTTCCCTTCCGGGTATAAGCGGGATTCAAGAGCTAAAGGTCTTTGCAAAGGTTTTAGGCATACAGGAAGATTTATTTTTAATTCCAACTAAAAATTCATGCTCTTACTTGGGTGGAGCGTATAACGGAACATTAGCCGCAGGTGGAGAGGCAAACCTCCTAGTCTTAAAAGAAAATCCAGTAAAAAATATCGACACACTCTTTCAAATAGAACAGGTTTTTCAATATGGGAAGCAGATTCGCTTTGATGTTTCAGCAAAAAAGCCACCCATAAAAAGAAAGTAGATTTACTCTTCCATTCCAATGATTTCTCCCATCTCTACTAATTTCTCGTAGAGGTCTATAATCATTTTTTGGTTCTCAATACAGTCTTCAAGGCTAATACTGAGTATCTGCCTATCTTCGGTAAGCATATAAGCCGCGCGAGAAGAAATATTTTTTAGTATTTTACTTTCACATTCCAGACTAGAATTGGAAAGTGCATATACTAGAACAGTGATATCGATTTCACGAAGCATCCTTTGAATTGAAAGATCATCCATACGGGTAAACAAAGTGTTAAACTCTATGGAAATATCCAAAGGGATGAAGTTGGAATTAACAACCATTTCCCTCACAGTGGGATGAGAGTCTATTTGATTCAGATACTCCTCGATGAACTCAAGTCCAATATAGGCATAGAGTTGATGATGCAGCAAATGAGGATTATTCCCTGTTTGAATTCCTAAAACGCCAGTTCGCATAATACAGTATTCTAAGATTCTTTCCGTAGTTGCATTTGAGAACAAAATGATTCTCTCTAGAATTTCTTCTACTAACTCTGGATCGGTTCCATCAATGATAAGCTGCAAACCCATTTTTAAAAATGGATCTTTCACCATACTTAAATCATCTTCAAGACTAAGTAGTCCCTGCTTTCTCGCCTTATCTGAAAAACTAATCAAAGCTTCAATAAGAGGAATCAATGCATCTTTCTGAACCCCACTAAAATCAAATTTGGAAAAAATCATGTCATCGAAATTCATATTTGCTCCCTCGTATAATATACGAGATAGAACCTAAAAATCTTTACAATACATATTTATCTACCTTTTGCCGCAAAACTCTAATTAAAGTTTCATCCATGAATGCAAATTTATCTGGAATACTTAGGTTGATAACCTTTTTGTTTTTAGTAAAGTCCTCATATTTCCGATGCAAGTTTTCAAAATGTTTCTTTTCCATAACAAAAATTATATCCGCCCATTGAATATCCTCGGGCTCCAATAAATAAACAGCACCTTTATTGAGTCCCGCCGACCTCACTTCTAAAGAATCGAATACGCCATAAATTTCTTCGGCAGTTGGACTTCTTTTTTTATTTTGACTACAAAGGAATAAGACTTTTAATTTAGGATGCATTGTTTAGGCTAACGAAAACAGTTTTAAAAATAGATACTCGTGATTTAATTTTTCCCCGGAGTCAAAATGCAAGTAAACATAAAAAAAACAATTCCAAAATTCTACCTATTCTTGTCGGCTTTCCTTTTTACGCAGTTTGCTCTTTATGCACATGGAGATTATTCCGAGCTAATCACAAATCCCTTTGTCTTTGGAGCACCTGTATTTACCTTTGTAGTTTTTTCCTCTGTAATAAAATTAATCAATCGTTCTTGGAATCCTCCGGTTGAATTATCTTACTGGAAATTAGGACTGAGCCTTATTGCAATCAGTGGAATCATTTACGTTCTTGGAATGAGGGATTATTTCATTGGCGTGTTATTTCTGCTCTTTGTAGCGTCGATGATACCGGCAATTGTTGTAGCGGTTACTAATGAGTTGACGACAGGACAGAAGTTTATCCTATTCCTTCTTTCTACTGTTACCTACTTTGTCGGCGGCGGAGTATGCGGCTTCTTTTATTTATCCTCTTTGCAATAAATTGCTCCGTATTTGCAGAAGAAGTAAGAATCGGAATTTTTGCAAAGCATTCTATTACACAGTTACAGGTTCAAGTAGCGGATAACACGCGTATATTCTTCCAAGGGAAAGACAAGACTATTACGCAAGGCAATTGGAATATCAAACTTCAAAATGATAAAGTTTTATTCTCACACCCAACGGAAAAGATACAAGGAGATCATATTCTTCTTCGCTCCAATCAAGAATTTACAATCAAAGCCATTTCCAATAACATTCAACTCAGTCGCCCTTATAAAGGAAATCTAGAACTCTATGCAAAGAGCAAAAGAATTCTCCTTGTTTTAACTTTACCATTAGAGGAATACGTTAGTTCCTCTACCTACTCTGAACTAGGAGAACTCCTTTTGGATAAATCCATTTCCGAGCAAGCAAAGAATGCCCTCATTGCTTCGCAAGAAATAGTCATTCGCACATACATTGTAAACGAAAGGCAAAGACACAAAAACGAATCCTATGATTTTTGTGATTTAACTCACTGCATTCACTTTGCTGGTAATGTAAATAAGCCTTCTCTTTATCCAGAAATAATTCTATCAGGGAAAGAGCCTGTGAGAGGATACTTTCATTCTACCTGCGGAGGCAAATTATCGGGACCCGAATTGTTTTGGTCTAAACACGAAATCTCTTCTCATTATAGAAGAGGAAATGATGGAGAAGATGCAAACTGCAAAGATTCCCCCCATTCCAATTGGGAAACAATTTTATCTAACTCTGAATTAGAAGAAATTCTAGCAGTTCACAACTTGACTTCTATACAAACAAAAACAAAGGAAGGAAGAGTCACAAGTCTGCAATATACTTTTGGAAGCCAAGAAGAGAAGACTGTTTCCATTTCCACTTTTTCAACTAAAGCAGGTAAACTTCTAGGTTGGAATAAAATCAAAAGCAATAACTTCACTCTCACAAAAACAGGCAACCATTATAGATTCCAAGGGAAAGGATTAGGACATGGGATTGGTCTATGTCAATGGGGAGCTAAGAGCCTTGCGGCTAACGGTAAATCACATTCAGAGATACTAGAATTCTATTTCCCTAAAGCTGAGTTAAAGAAAACAGGGATTAACCCCAAAGAGAGTAGAACAAGGTGAGATTTAATACTGTTAAGCGAAAAATTTCTGTGTATTGCTTTGCTTTCACGCAAAGGCGCAAAGTCGCTAAGAGTTTTAGAAGTATAATTTATTCCCACAATCACTATCGTCTTCGATATTTCCTGACTCCCCAAAAAAACTTTGCGCCTTTGCGCCTTTGCGTGAAAATACTTCTCCTTCTTCCTCTTTTTATTTCTGCTCATCCAATTCAATTTCAGAGAGATCAAATTAATTATATCTATCATGACGTAAGAGTAAATGAAAATCATCTAGAAAAATTTCACAATTTATTTCTGCGATACTATCCTAAGACATTTCAGGAGCTAGGAGCAAAGACTCAGTATCCTCTACGAGTAGAAATTTATACAGATGCAATAGAATTTAGAACGAATACAGGGATGGCTTCTTTTACTGCTGCGGTCTTTGACTCAGAGTCGGGAGGATTCTACTTCTTATTGACTCCTAATACTTTAATGGAAGACAGGCTAACCACTATTATCTCACATGAAGCCTGCCACGCTTCCTTTCATTCCAGAACCGATGGACCCAATGCAATTCCGCACGGGTTAGAAGAAGGATTTTGTTATTTGCATTATCCTTTTGGGACAATTCTAAACCGAGATCTGAGCAGTTATTGCAGATTGAATTTTCAGGAATTGATTTCTACTACCAAGAAGAATCTATTAGCGAATGACAAAAAGAAAAGAGAAGAAGTATATCTCATTTCGTCTTGGTTTATTCGGTATCTAGAAAATGAAAACAGCAAAGAAAGCCTAATTCCAATCCTGCTCGATAAAAATAAATGGCAGATATTGGACAAAAGCTGGAGACTATTCCAAAGGAAATGCAGAATCGACAAATCCTAGACTTAAAAAAAGTTTAATCTCTGAGAGTTTCTATTTATTCATCAAGGTGATATTTATCATACTTTTTATTTTACTCAGCAAATTATTGATTGTTTTTATCATTCTCGCCAAATCTTATTATGCGAATGTTTCCTGACAAATAAAAAAAGATTTTTAAAAAATCCCTACCTTATTCAAATTGAAAAAATGAAAGCTTATGTAGCCGAAAATTGGTGCGAGCCTGAAGAACTCGTTTATAAAGATATCGAAGACCCCACGCCTAAAGCAGGTGAGGTCGTAGTCGATATCAAAGCAAGTGGAATGAATTTTCCTGACATGCTACTCATTCAGGGCAAATATCAATTACGTCCCAAACGTCCCTTTTCTCCCGGCATTGAAGTAGCAGGAATTATTTCTGCTGTCGGAGAAGGTGTAACAAAATGGAAAGTTGGCGATAAGGCTATGGGCTTATGCTGGTTAGGCGGTTATGCAGAGAAAGTTGCAATTGCTGAAAAGAATATTTATCCGATGCCGGATACAATGAGCTTTGAAGAAGCAGCAGGATTTATAGTTACCTATCAATCCTCTTACTTTGCAATCGTAGTTCGAGCAAAACTACAAGCAGGGGAAACTATGTTAGTCCACGCAGGTGCAGGTGGCATTGGTAGCTCCGCAATTCAAATAGGCAAAGCATTAGGCGCAAAAGTATATGCAACTGCCGGAAGCGAAGAAAAGTTAGAAGTGATTCGCAATCTAGGTGCAGACCTAGCATTAAATTACAATGATGCGACATGGTCTAAAAAGATTCGCAAAGAATATGGAGGTGTAGATGTAGTCATTGACCCGGTAGGGGGAGATGCCTTCGACAAATCAATATTATGCACAAACTTTGAAGGACGAATTGTAGTAGTAGGATTTACAAGCGGAAGAATACCAACTCTCGCAGTCAATATGTTATTATTAAATAACATAAGCGTGATGGGGGTATATTGGAATCTATACCAGAATGATAAACCAGAAGCGATTCAGAAATGTGTAAACCAATTGAATGAATGGTATGTGCAAGGAAAAGTAAAACCATTGGTATACAAGACTTATCCGCTACGAGATGCCCCAAAAGCATTGCGAGAAGTAGGAACTAGAAAAACATACGGGAAAACAATATTAATACCATGAACAAAAAACAAACAGCAGATCGATCCAACCATAATCCAGAAATCGCAAGAGAAATGGAAATTTTCAACGAATTCTTGAAGAAGAAAGATTTGAAAGTCACCTCTCAAAGAATGTTAGTTGCAGAAACTATCTTCTCGATTCACCAGCACTTTACAGCAGATAGCCTCTTAGAGTTACTTCGAGATCATCGGGATGAAATCTCAAAGGCAACCATCTATAGAATCTTAAGCATAATGGTTGAAGCAAAACTTCTAGCAGAGCATGACTTCGGAAAAGATTTTAAATACTACGAGCATATCATTGGTCACGAACACCATGACCATATCATCTGCACTGACTGCGGTAGAATTGTAGAATTCGTAGTTCCCGAAATTGAAGAAATGCAACAACGCGTTGCACAAGAAAACGGTTTCTCGATACACGGACACCGTTTAAATATCTATGGCAATTGTCAGAAAAAACCGAATTGCGAATTTTGGACTAAAAAATCTTAAGATGAATCACTGACATTGGGTTTACTAGGATGTTATCCACCTTGAGACCCAAATGTAAGTGAGGACCTGTTGACATACCGGTAGATCCAATCTTGCCGATGAGTTGACCTCGCTTAACGTTCTCTCCTTCATGCACAAGAGTTTCTGATTGATGCATGTAGAGAGAGAAAATCCTTGAGCCGTGGTCTATAACAGTGAATATCCCCTCAAAATACATTGGACGAGAAATCACGACCTTTCCATCCTGGATTGCGTGAATAGGATCACCGGAAGCTCCTCTTATATCAATTCCTCCGTGTGGCTTTCCTTTCTTGGTAAAATAATTTCTTCGCGCATAAAAATTACTAGTGATCTTTTTAATCTTTGACGGCAAATGAAAGTTTTGCGTGAAGAGTGGTTGTGTATCTGATTGATAGGCTGCCCGTTTTAATTTCTCACACTCTAAAATAAATTTAATTGAACCACTAGACGCTTTCTTGGGAGCAAATCGTTTTGGTAATTTCAGAGTTTCGGTAACGTTAGTCTCTTTGAACTTGCTTTCTTCAATTTGAACAGGACATACTTTATACGTATCAGTATGCTCTTCTGTTCTAATTTCTAGATCATAAGTTCCAGGCTCTAGTTCGGGGTGAATCGGAATAAACCCCATATATTCACCATTCAAGACGAACATCTCTACTTTCTTTTTCATCCAAATAAGATTGTATTTTTGTAGTTGCGCGAGAGTTACGGCGGGGCTATTCGGGAGTAAACGCACATACATCAATTCACCCTGTTTAAATTTTCTGGCTCGAATTTTGACTACATAGTCTTTGCCTTCATAAATGCGCTCTATATTCGTAATTTGTGGGGCTTCTGGTTTAGATGGTTTAGGTGCGGGTGATGGAGATAAGCTTGCGACCGAGCCTTTTTTTCGCTCATACTCTACAAGCTTTGCGGCTCTTTTTTCAGCGAATACGGATTGAGAGAATAAGCAGGCAGATAAAGAGAAGAGCAAAAGAAGAACTGGGAAATTTTTAGTTTCTATTGAGGGCTTTTTGGTTTTGTTTAAATTCAAGTAAAATTCCAAAAAATAAATTTTTACTGACAAGATTATGCAAAATCTCTTTTTTTCAATACAAAAATCTTTGTTTTTGAATTATGATTCAGTCTATGATACTATTCGGAATTTTAAATGTGACTGCTGATTCTTTTTCAGATGGAGGTGAATTTTTAGATCCGACAAAAGCAAATGAGAAAGGAATGGAACTCATTGCCAATGGTGCTCATATAATCGATATAAGCGCACAATCCTCTAATATAAATGCAAATCAAATTGAACCGGAGCTAGAGTGGGCAAGGATAGAAAATCTAATCCAACGCTTTCATGCAGCTGGATATAAAATTTCAGTCGATACTTACAAGCCTTATGTTATTCGTAAATCAATAGAGGCAAATGTAAGTTATATCAATAATATAAATTCCTTTCGAGACAAAGAATCTCTCTCCATTCTTGCAGACCACAAAGATTCCTTGCCTGACTTAGTCTTAATGTATTCTCATAATAACGGTGATATGGCTGAGGCTAAGTCTGATTTAACGCCAAATACAATCATGGATTCCATTTACCGCTTCTTCGATCAAAAAATCAGCGACTTACAAAGATTAGGCGTTTCAGAGACGAAGTTCATCTTCGATCCCGGTATGGGATTATTCCTAGGAGCTGACCCACTCCTTAGTATAGAAGTTCTAAAAAACATTTCTGAGTTCAAAAAAAGATTTGGCAGAGTCATGGTCTCCGTGTCCCGCAAATCGTTCATCGGAAATCTACTCGGAGGAATTCCCCCTAAAGACCGCGGCGCAGGTACTCTCACCGTTGAACTATATCTATACCAGCAGAATATTGAAATGATCCGCACGCATGATGTAAAACAACTCAGTCAAGCAATGCGGTTGATGGAAGCTTTGGAGTAAACTAATACTCTATCTTTAACTCTTTGATTCGTTTGTCTAGAGTGTTGCGGTTAATGCCGAGAAACTTTGCAACACGTGTTTTTGTGTAACGGAATTTTTTAAGAGCGTATTGGATGAGCCTTGCTTCTACTTCTCCAACAACTACTTCGAGAGCCCTACCGTCTATCGCATCTAGATTTGGCATACTGTATAGACCTGCACTCAACTCAGTTGTCGTATCTTCGGACACTTTGCTGATTGGTAAATTCATAGAGGCAAGTTTTTCTGTAATCTCAGCAAAATCATTTTCGTCGAGCATTGTGTTTTGAGTCATTACAACTGCTCTTTCAATGATATTTTCTAGCTCGCGCACATTTCCAGGCCAGGGGTAAAGAGCGAGTAGCTTCTGAACTTCACGTGTAAAGCCTTTGATGTTCTTGTTGTTTTCTTTGGAATACTTTTCGATAAAATGAATTGTTAGAAGGGGAATGTCATCTGTTCTCTCTCTCAGCGCAGGAGTATGGATATTAACCACATTCAGACGGTAGTAAAGATCAGAGCGAAATTTCTTTTCAGCAATCAGAGCTTCTAAGTTCGCATTCGTTGCTGCCAAAATTCGAATGTCTACTTTCTTAACTTTAAGGGAACCAACAGCTTCGATTTCCTTTTCTTGTAACACTCGCAAAAGCTTAGATTGAAGATTGAGATCCATTTCTCCAATCTCGTCTAAGAAAATAGTTCCTCCGTCGGCAATTTCAAACTTTCCTTTTTTATCTGCAACCGCTCCTGTAAAAGAACCTTTTGTATGACCGAAGAGTTCGCTTTCGAGGAGATTCTCAGGAATAGCCGCACAGTTGATTTTGATAAATGGTTTTTCAGAACGATTGCTATTGTAGTGAATCGCAGAGGCTATCATCTCTTTGCCGGTGCCTGATTCTCCAGTAATTAAAACTGATGCACGAGAATCAGAAACAAGCTGTATCTTTTCGAATAGCTTTTCCATGTTCTTAGAGCGACCGATGATAGAGCCAAATTTATACTTTTCTTTGAGTTCTCTTTTTAGTAAAACATTTTCTCTTGAAATTTCTTTTTTGACATCATCTACTAAGTGATGAATCTTCACTGCCTGCGAAATGATAGAGGCAACTACTTGCAAGAAATCTAAATAAGTTTGCGTATCCATATTTTTCTGATGAACTAGAAACACACTCAATACACCGATGACAGCTTGCTCTCTCTTAACAGGAGCGGATAATAGGCTAACATTGTTTGGATCATTCTTAAAATGATTTAAGTAACCAACTCGATTGAGGAACAAAGGATCATTAGCCACAGAACGAATTAACACTGGCTCACCGGTTTCATATACCTTTCCAATCACACCTTCGCCTAATTGGTATATTCCTTTGTCAATCTCATCAGCAGAAAGACCAACAGCGGCAACTAGTCGTAATGTCTCACTAGGATCATCATATAAAACAAGACTTCCTTTTTCTAATTTCAAAGATCGCTCAATCGTCACCATGATGGATTGAAAGATTTCGTCTAAGTCAAGACTGGAAGTTACAATTTTAGAAATTTCAATTAATACTTGTTGGATTTTATTTTTTTGTTCGAGTCTTCTGAATGTTTGTAGGTTTTTAAAAATCAACGCGGCTTGGTTCGCAAGAATTCCTACGATTTTTAAATGCTCTTCTGTAAATGCATTGATCTTGTTCGAGTCTAACGACACTACTCCGATGACCATATCTTCTACAATCAAGGGAACGGCTAGCTCAGATTGGATTTCTTTTTTAATCGAGATATAATTGGGATCTTTGCTTACATCATTTACAATCATCCCGCGACCAGATGAGGCTACGATGCCTGTTATCCCCTGACCGATTTTAAGACGAATTTCTTTTTTGATCTCTGGATTGTGACCGCGATAGGTGACAATGTCCAAAACAGATTCACGACTGTTTACAAGCATCAAAGAGCCTGACTCAACATTGGAAAATTTGAGCGAATGATCTAAAATCATTTCTAGAACCTGATCTGGGTCTAGAGTTGAATTCATCGCCATTGTTACTTCAGAAATAGTGAAAAAAGGATTTAGGGTTTTACTCGACATATTGTATATACTTAAAACAATTTGCTTAGCCCTTAGTCAAGCAAAAAACCGACTCCCTCGTAAAATGGGTAATTTAAGCCATTCTACAATGTATTCATAGAAATACGAATTATCACCGATGACTGTTTAACGCTGGAATAGTGGCGTTAAAGTTGAGTTTTTTAATTTCATCAACCCCTCTTCAACTCCGACCTTAGCGGAAACCTTAAATTACCCACATAGGCATATTGAATTTTTCCCTCCTCCATCATTTGGTGAATTCGTTGTCTTGTCTTTCCGAATTTTTTCATGAATTCTTCTACGGGAACTAGTTGGGAAGCTACAATTTTATCTGAATCTTTTTTTGCTTTCAAATCTACTATCGCAGAATTAATTTTATTGGAAGACTTTATTAGAAAAATTCTTTCTTTGCATTTGGCACATTCATATCCGGAAAGATTAGAAACTGTTATAGTTCCATAATTCTTGACTTGATATATTTCTTTCATTCCTTTTTTCAAAGTCATACTTCCTTTGGCTCCGCAGGAAGGGCAATCACTCCATTTTCTATCCTTCATTTTATTCCTCCTTAAAAGAAACTACTACTATTGTCTCCGAAATTATTTGCAATTTGATATATGCTCGGATATTATTTTCCAATTTACTTTTATAAACATCTTGCCAAAGAGAATGGTCATCGTGAGAAGTCATAGATTTATAAAAACTATTCATCTCTAAAGAAAGAACTGCTTCAACTATTTGCTCTTCGCTAAATGCAAAATCATATGCAGCCGTTTTTCTAGCAGTTCCAGTAATTATGAACTGATTAGATTGGATTAATGATTTCACTTTACCTAATTTATAATGCGGCGTTCTTTTCTCCATTATAAAAGTTTACTTTTATAATTTGATTCTGTCAAGCAGTTTATTTTCTTTAAAATTCTATCTTATTGTTATACTATAATAGTTCATTATCAAAAGTTAATAATGCCTATTATACCTTTGTCCCTGTTTGCGTAAACTTTTTGACTGTTAAGGGGAGATTCTTCGAATTTTATTATTTCCTGAATCGGCGACATAGATATATCCATCTGGACCAATGGCTATTCCCGCAGGAGAAGAAAAACTAGCATCGGCTCCTATACCATTAGTAGGGCCTACCGTTCCGCTACCTGCCAGCGTTGTAACTTTCCCGTCTGCTGTAATCTTTCGAATCTTATTATTTAATCTGTCGGCTACGAATAAATTGCCGCTAGTATCAAATGCTACTCCAACAGGGTAATTAAAAGTTGCCGCTGTCCCCAAAGCATCTGTTGAGCCTGCCGTTCCAGATCCTGCAAACGTGGTTACTACTGCTGCTGGCGTAATTTTTCGAATTTTATTATTACGAGAATCTCCTACGTAAATATTTCCGTTCGAATCTATTGTAATTCCATAAGGAGAAAAAAAAGAAGCAACGATTCCTTCCCCATCGGTTGAACCACTAGTTCCAGTTCCTGCAAAAGTGCTTACAAATCCATCCGGTGTAATCTTTCTAATTTTGTGATTTCCTGCTTCGGCTACATATACGTTGCCGCTAGAGTCAACAGCGACACCAGCAGGACCAGAAAAACGAGCTGATGACCCAGCGCCGTCTGTCGAACCTGGAAAGCCAGAAATACCAGCAAGACTAGTCACTACTCCGGCAGAAGTAATTTTTCGAATTTTCAATCCACCTGTGTCTGCTACATAGATTGTTCCGCTCGCATCATTAACAACACCAAGAGAATAACCAAATCCTGCCAATGTACCAACGCCATCATCAAAGCCGACAAACCCACAGTTACCCACAAAAGTAGTTACCACCCTATCAGAATTAATTCTTCGAAGACAACTATTGTTTGTATCTGCTACTAATATAACTCCATTTCTCTCAATAGCCAGAGCAGATGGATTATTAAAGCGAGCAGCGGTTCCTATTCCATCTACATAACCTTTAGTGCCTGAGCCTGCAAAAGTTGACACTTGACCACTTGGTGTAACTGCATTATTTTTCAAAAGAATTTCGGCTGTTAAGAAGCCTTTAACTTCTTCATTTCCACTTTTCTCAGGCTTACAGGCATTTACCCAAACCAAACCGAGAATTAGAAGAAAGCAAATTTTAAGTGTATGTATAATTCTATTTTTCATAGTATGCGTTATCCTTTGTCTGCGTTTTTAATATACGTTCCGTAAATCCTATTCATATAACAACAATACAATAACGTATCATTCCTTATATCCCTGTAAACCATAGGCTTTTACAGTAAAAGTAAATGCAAATAGTTTTTATCTTCTGAAACAAAAAAGCTAAGGCGGAGTAAAGCAGAGTCGAAATGTCCTTTTCAGTTTGAAATTACACTTGACCAATCTGGATTCTATGAACAGGTCAAAGTATGGACTATTATTTAAAATCTTTTTTGCAAGGGCTGTATACGAAGATTGGCATCTGTGTAGGGCTAATCATAATTTGCCTGAGTCAGTCGATTTCGGGAGAAGAGAAGAAAGAATTCTCTTACTACATAGAATGGAAAAATATTGCGGGAGCAAAGGGATATTTGATTCAAGTAAAAGACAAGGCAACAGGAACTGAAAAAGAAGAAAAGCTAGACCAGAGCAATATTGAGCTTAAAATCGTAGCAGGTAAGTATGAATATAGAATCGCGTCGATCAATAAATTTGGAAAGCCTTCTGTGTGGACAAATTGGGAAGAGTTCTATGTAGAAAAAGACAAACCTAAACCAAAAGACTCAAAGCAGGCAGAAGTAAAACCTGTAGAGGATAACCAGACAAAGCCGGTAGAAATAAAAAAATGGAAATGGTTTATTCCCGGTCTTACTCAATTTCAAACCGGAGGACGAATTTCTGGTAGCCTGTGGATTCTTTGGTTTACCGCTCTTGCCGCTTATGGAAATAGCGAACGAATGGCAGGCAACCAAGTAGCATCGAACAGAATGAATGATCCAATGTTTCTTTCTACACTCGCTCTAGGAACTCCTGTGAGTGTAGATTTATATCTCAGAGAAAAGCGAAACGAAGCCAAAGCAGAATACGAAAAACACCAATCAAACCAAAAGGCGGCAGGCGTAGTGGCTATTCTGAGCTATGCACTCCAAGTCTGGCACGCAAGAAGAGTTTCTCAAAGCTCAAATGTTTCCTTTGAATTAAATTCCCGTCCCCAGGGAGTAACAGAGTTAAAGTCAATCCAAGCGGATAATCCATTTTTATCCTTTGAATTTGCAATTTCTATGAGGTATTGATATGAGTTTTATAAAGATTACAAATTATCCCTCTCGCAAATCTTTTAGTCTTAAACTAAGTCTACTCATTCTTAGCCTCTTCTTGTCTTGCTCTCAGAAATTTCCAGATGGAAAAATATTTGATCTAGTGATGCTCTTAAAGCTTTTACCTAAGACTCCAGTGGCTACTTCGAATACTCCTCAAACGACTACTCCAACTACCACACCGACCACTACGCCTACAACAACTCCGACGACTACACCTACTACTCCCACTGTGAATACAAATAAATATATCTTTTTAACAGCGACTCACACCGGAAACTTTGGAGGAATCACAGGAGCGGATACGTATTGTCAGTCGCAAAAAACAGCGAGCTTTGCAAGTCTTGCAGGTGATGCTACCGAGTATAAAGCTTTTATTGTAGCAGGAACTACAAGACAAGCTTGCTCCACTGCCAATTGTGCTGGCGGTATTGCGGAAAACATTGATTGGGTGCTCAAACCAAATACAGACTACTATCGGTTAGATGGAACGACAGACACAAAAGTATTTACGACTAACTCTTCTGGCATTGTGAATTTTGGTGGGGGATCATCTTTATTAGTCGCTATTGATTCAAGTGGGTCTACAAATTGGTGGACTGGACTTGCAAATGATTGGACGTTCTATTCCGCTTGCACAGGGAATAATTGGTCTTTTGCGACAGGCTTGGCGAGTAAAGGCGTTGGGGCAAGTGTAACAAATACCTCAATTGATACAGGCTCTTTGTCAACTTGCAGTCTTAACTTTAAACTTCTTTGTGTTCGACAGTAACCACTCTAATTCGAAGGAAACACTTCATTCAAATTAGGGAAATTATACCAATCCAAATCCGCAGTTCCTTTTGATTCATACCAGTTTTGAAATTTGGAGTAGGATTTTCTCACATCCGTTCTCTCGTATGGCCATTTCCAATTTCCTGGAATCATAACTGCCCAGGGAAATCCTTTCGCGTCTAGGTATAGATCTGTTCCATCAGCTTTGTCGTATTTGCCGGCAAAGTGAATTTCTTTTTGCGTATTTAAAACATAGATATATAAATCATATGGTATCGGACCAAGAACAGTCTTTGAAAGAGGAGAAGAAAGAATCACTTCGACCTCTGCTTTTTTTCCAAGTTGAAATGCTTGTCCTTTGGCTGTGTTTGAAAGGCTAATCGTTGTATTGCTCGCAGGAAAAATTTCGATTCCAGAGAACTGAGCTACTGTTGCGTTAGTTTGATATTCTACAACGTCTGCGGCAGTAAGTCTTTTTAGAGAGTAACTAGCATTAGCCACTTTAGGAAGATTCAATCGTAGTATATGATTGTAACCGGCACCCTTTGCAACGTGTTGGTAATACCCGCGAACTCGAACTACTTCGCCCCGCGCATTTAAGTCTTCTTCATAACGAACTCGAACACTATAGTCATTAAAATCAGCATCGCCCTGTGCAGGATAGAGGTCTTCGTAGGATACTGTGTAGTAGCCGACATTCGGATATTTTATTTTTGCTGATCTTGTTGGGTCATCGGGATAGGCATCGTCGGCATCGGCTACTCCGTCTTTGTCGGTATCTTGAATCTGAACATGTTGTGACACTCCAACCATATAAAAACTTCTTCGAATTCCAAATACTGCTTTGACATCAACTAAAGCCCTGTGCTCAACTCCATTGTAATTTACGACTAACAATACTTGGCTGGTAGTAGAATTGATAGTGAAGCTACCTTTTACATTTCCATTTGGATCTGTAACAGCTTGAAAGTATGTCGTGAAATTTTCAGGATCATTTGCATCTCCAATTTGTATGAGTGCTCCAGTCGCTGGATGCTCAGCCAAATCATAGGCAACGATATCTAAGGTCAATGTCTTCGTAGTGTCAAAAATAAAATCCACCGGCGAGCCAGTTACATCGGATACTGTCATTGTGAAATTTTGCGTCTCTGTCGGAACCGCACTTGCTGGATTTGCAGGATCGACCGGACTCGCCGGCACATTTGGAGAGGAAGCAGTTGGCGCACCAATACCTGCTTGTGCTGTGCTTTGCGCTAACCCTACAAGCCATAGATAATTTGGATCTTGCTTTGAAGAACATCCAATTAGAAAGAATAAAATAATGAATAATAAGTTCTTAGTGTTCATGGTCATAGCCTCTTAATAGTATCAGGTATCATTATATAATATTCCAATAAATAAAGCAATATACCAAAATTTATAACCTTTGTTTTTAAAAATATTTTAATTGCTGAATGCAATTGAATTCACAGAATACTAGATAAAACTATGAGAGAAATTTCAGAACAAGAAATAAACAGATTGTTTAAAGAATTCTATCTGAATAAAGAGCTTATAAGCGATTTGTGCGCCAAATACAATATTAACCGCTATACGTTTTATAAATTAAAGAGAAATCATAGTAAAAAAAGCTTCTATGATTATTCACTTAAAGAATGGATTCAATCTTGTCTAGAGCAATACCCGGATTCTAGCGCGGAGGATATCCGTAAGTATCTCAGCTATGTGAATAAAACAGAGTATGCGCTAGAGGAGATTGAGTCAATTTTATCTACACTCTAACGATTTGTCTTTGAAGTTTTTACAATTCAAGCTGCCATCAGGAAAATAGGTAAGACGACTTACAAATTCAGATTTAGAATCATAGGATTCTTCGGCTTCTATTTTACCATCTGCAAAATAAAATTTCCACTGCCCGATTTTATTGTCTTTCAGGTAACTTCCGGTATATTCTAATTTGCCGTTAGGATAATATTTTTCCCATTTGCCCGACTTAAAGCCTGCCTCGTAATCCCCGCGCTCTTCTAACTTTCCGTCCTGGTAATATCGCTCGTATGCGCCATGCTCGTTTCCAAGTAAGTTTGTTTCCATCCAAAATGTTCTTCGCTCTTTATGGCTAAAGTTTTGTTTGTAATAAACATTTCCGTTTGGAAAATACCAATGCCAAAGTCCATCTTTGAAGTTGTCTACATAATTTCCGTTACTTAAAAGATTGCCATTGAATTCAGAATAATATCTACATTCCCCATTTCGAATTCCATTTGCGCCAAGCTTACAATCGGAATAAAGTTTTCCGTTGTCATACCAGACAAGCTCTTGCCCGTCCTTTGTGAGAGTGAAAATATTTTTCTTTCTGTCAAACTTTGCTTCTTTGGGAACACCAGCGGGTAATTTCATTTGGCTGTCCACATTGCAGAGTGTGAAATTAAAAAGAAAACTAAAAAGTAAAATTGATTTTATATAACTCACCTTACGCAAGGTGAGTGACCAGCGTGCCCAACGCTGGATGTGTGGGTTACACCTAACGGTGGGTTCGCTGCCGCGGGCTATCGATTTTATAAATTTATTATATTTATAAAATATTGTTACTTTCATTAAATTTTCCATAGTTTTATTGCTTTGCGTAAGGTGAGTTATGTAATACATTATTATCCTATCACTGAGCAAAAAATGTGGATTAGAGGCATTAAGTTCAATGCCTATTCCTTTCTTCGCGCTCTTCGTGTCCTTCGTGGTTAATATCTTTGTTTACCTTCAAACAGGAAGCATCTCTAGTCGATTTACATCAATTATTTTTTACAAAAGTCCGTATATCTTAACCGGCGTGATTCTTCCTTTTACTCGCACCGTATCAATCTCTCTGTAGTCAAACGAAGTAGCTTTTTGTAGAACGTCTTCTGAAATCAAAATTTGCTCACCGTATTGCTTGGTTAATTGTTCAATTCTAGAAGCCAGATTGACTACATCGCCGATAACGGTATACTCTTTACGTAGATCAGAGCCAACGTTGCCCGTAACCGCATCTCCCGAATGAAGACCAATTCCAATTTTAGTTGGTGAAATTTTTCCCGTTGCGTTGTATTCTTTTACTTTTTCTAAAATCTCTTTGGAAGCCTGAACAGCGTTTACACAGTCTTTGCCGTTGGAGAGAGGAGCGCCGAACACAGCCATGAATCCATCGCCTAAAAATTTATTGATAATTCCATTGTTCTTGTTTACAATCTGAATCATAAATTCAAATAGAGTGTTTAAAAAATTCACAACTTCAACAGGACTTTTATTTTCGGAGAAAGAAGTGAAATTTCGAATGTCTAAAAACATAACGCATACATGCTTGATTTCACTTTCGATTTCTACATTTTGGTTTAATAACTTATCCACAACCTCTGGAGAAACATGTTGACCAAAGATACTCATCAATTGTTTTCTTTCTTCTAAATTCTCAATAGACTTTAAAAATCCATCTTTTATTTGTGAAGCGACTAATCCCGCTATACCGCCACCAATCAAAAAGAAAAATGCTCTAAGAAAAAAAGTTAAAACTTCAGAAGAAATCAAATGCAAATTTAAAATTTGATCTGTATAATAAAAATAAAGAGAAATGGATAGATATTCAATAGCTGCAACTGATGCAGTAAACATAGAAAGCTTTACATTCAATCGCATAGTAGAAAGCATGATAAAGAAAAAATAAAGCAAAATAATCGGGGAGAGAATTGCATCAGTAGGACTTTGAAATCTTGCAAAAATAAGAAGTCCGACAGATGGTAAACTGGTTTCAATGAACGCATTTACATAACGAATGATTTCCGGGGGTTGCGTTTTCTTTTCTATGAAAATGGAAAAAGCTTTTCTCGCAAGAAGCTCATAAGTTAAAAATAATCCCAGGACAAATACAGAATATTTCGTTCCATCTTTTGCATGTGGATATTTCTGCATAATAAAATCTGGAGAAACGAAATGAAGAAATAATTGCATACACAAAATCAGAAACACCAAGAGGGCAATAATAGTTACCCGCTTCTTCTCATTCAAGAGCGTCTGTCTAGCAAACTCATCTTGAAAGCTAGATTGAATTCCCGGCATGAGTAAATCTAAAAACTTTGGTCTTAAATGTTTCATTTGTTTCTCTTACACCGTATTCGTATCGAGCATCGTCTCGCTTATATAAGTATAAATTTTTTCGTCTTCATTTTCATCTGGATTTTCTAATACTCGATTTAAAACAGATTGAAGGATAGCGCCTAGTTTGCGTTTATCTAGCAAAGGGAATTTTCCAATGATTTGGTTTCCATTGACGGCTAATTCTTTTAGGACAAGAGGATTGTTTGAATTTAAAATACTGTAAATCGTTTTCTTGAATTGTTCAAAGGAATTTTTCTCGGAAAAAATTTCTATGTAACTTAAAAACCCTTCGAGGATAATTTCCATTTGTCGAATGCCTGTGTAGGCGACTACTTTAGAAAGAATTTTTCGAATCTCTATTGAATTCATTGTTTCAACTTTATAATTACAAAGAAATAAATCCAAGTAAAAAAGCGCGTCCTTTGTATTTGCTTTTGAGTAACGAAAATCTTTTAGGATTTGCTCTGCTTGAATTAAAATGTCTTTTTTAGGTAAAAGCCAATTTAGTAAATAAGCAAGCCTCAAGCCCAGAGGGGCTACTGCCAATTTGCCTAGACTCTGTAAATCCACATCGCTCGGATTAGAATGGAAATTTACTTTCGTGAATAACTCAAAGATTTTATTTTTATGAAGCTCTATGAGTCCAATGAAAGGATTATTAGAAGTTAAGATTTTATTTAACTCATCATGAAATCTTTCTCTAGAAATTTTTTCTGTAATATGTCTGGTTTGATAGATTGCTTTGTAAGTTTCAGGCTCGATTGTAAAGTCTAGCGTAGACTGAAAGCGAATAGCGCGTATTGGTCGCAGTCCATCTTCTCCAAATCTATCTAAAGGATTTCCAATAGTGCGAATGAGCCTTTTTTCTATGTCTTCGATTCCGTGGTTTTCATCGATTAGCCGCTCAGTGACTAGATCTAAAGCAATAGCATTCATAGTGAAATCTCTTCTCTTCATATCTTCTGAGAGACTAGCTCCAAATTCAATCTTGTCCGGTCGTCTTCCATCCGTATAATCAATGTCTTTGCGATAAGTTGTAATCTCATAGGCATTTTCACCTAACATGATAGTAACCGTTCCATGTTGAATTCCGGTTTCTATGACTCGTTTAAATTTTTTTTTGATTTCTTCCGGTAACATAGAAGTCGTAAGATCATATTCATGCGGTTTTTTCCCAAGGATTAAATCTCGCACAGAGCCACCGATTAGGAAAGATTCTTTTCCTGAATCATGAATTTGCTTAGAAATGAATTCTAAGTCTTTCTTGAAGTTTAAGGGGATACTATCTATTAGCTTCGTAACATTCAGCATTAGGAAAGAGCAAGCTCATCTAATTTTTCAGAAATTGCATCTAGTAAAACTTGTTTCTTTATTTTTCCAGTCAATTCAATGGAATTTTTTTGTTTGTATCGGGAAGGAAGTGAGTTCAATATTTCAATGTAAAATTGGGTGAACTTTGCTTCATCCCATTGTATAGCTTTATACTTTGGTAGAAGTTCTTTCAAACAGTCTTTCACTCTCTTTTCATTTGAATTGGAAACAGAGGAAGTCCACTTTTTTATCTTAATGACTTTTTCTACTTTTGCTGACAATTTTTACATAGACCTCTGATTATAATTTCGAAAGACCTGACTCTAAAGTCTTGCACATTTTTTTTAATTTGAAATTTATAAGAGTCTTCATCAAAGCATTCCATTTTACCACAGGAATCACATACCAAATGGCTGTGTTCAGGCTTTGCTTCATTTTTTATTTCAAAATATGTAATTCTTTCATTGGATGGCAAGGATTTAATAATTTTTTTTTCGGTAAATTCAGACAAAGTTCTATAAACCGTAACTCTATCCCAGGTGTCCTTTTCTGGCAGATGCTCCATGATATAAGTATGTGTAATTGGTTTATGTGTATGATAAAGAATTTTCAACACTTCGAGCCGACTGCGAGTTATCTTAAGATCAGCTTTATGTAGAATTTCTTTCAAATCTTCTTGCTTTACCATTCTTTACTCTTTATAAATTTCGGCAGTTTCATTCCAGATAGAACGGTATTTAATTCCAAGTTGAATATTCGCGCGAAGTAACTCTTGAATTTTTAAACTCTTATCTGGATCCAAGATCAGCTTCATAAATGGAATTTCTTGTTTCTTAGAAATAATTTCTTCGATGTCCTCAACTGATTGCGAAAGACTGGTTTCACATTCTGTCTTGTATTCTTCAAATTTATATTCAGAACAAAGGGCTGCTATCGTCATATAGTCATTAGTCCGAATGGCTTCTCTTATTTTAACTTCATGTGGTTTTCTCTTACAATTTGACAAAGAAAAAAGGAGGACAATGGCAAATAAAGATATTGAATGATGAAATATTTTTTTGCGCATTACAGTTGTTAGTCTTAAAGTAGAATTAGAGTTCATTCAATCCTTACGCCAAATACATAAAGAACAAGATAATTATCAACACTACAAGAATACCGATGATTACACTCATCATTCTTCCAAGGTCAGATCGTTCATCCTTCTTTGTCGTTTGTTGGTTCTTTTTTGATACAGCCAATTTCACAGGTCTTTCTTCAAAGGCACGGAGCAAAATTCCATTCGGTCCTTTAGCAAAGATATGAAACTCATTTTTTCCGCCATTTATTATTTTCAAGAAATCTCCGGAGATAGGCTTAATCGTGCCTTCTTTTGTTACCGCGCCCACACTTTTAGCAAGAGCAATTTCTTCTGGTGTTTGAAATGGAAGAACAAAAAGAAGTTTCATGTTTTCTTTCAGATTACCAAAATCAATTCCTGCAACAGGAGCAACTACAGTTTTACACATAAGGACTTGCTTAAAATCCTTTTGCACTTCACTTATCATTGCTTCTGCTTTGATTTTTTCTGCTGAGTTTTCTAATACTGGAACTACGATTTTTTTAGGTTCAGTTTTAATTTCTTTATATGGATTCAGAATGGGAGCATACATTGCGCCTAACGGATTATTTACTCTAAATTTTAAACTAGAAACTTTTTCTATATCCATTTGAACTTTAGTTGTTTGTATACGCAATTCACTGTTGATGATTTGTTGGGTTAACATACAGAAATCGGGGAAGTTCTTTTTGAGAATCTTTGGAAACTGTTGCAACATAGCCTTCCCATCGAGTCCTTTATATATGGCACGTCCAATTCTATCGGATAATGCGCGTTCGATCCCGCCGGCTTGCACTGCCTCAATTAAATCCTTTAAAAACTGTCCGTAGTTTTCGAAAGTTCTAATTCGATTCAACAAGTGAGAGTTCCCAAAGATGGAATAAGCTTCTAATAAATCTCCTTTCTCTAAAGAGAATAAGAGCACCATGATTCCAGTTCTGCTTTCAACTAGAACAGAAGCTTTAATAAGAAGAGCATCTACAAGTTTACCCTCTAACAACAACGTTACATTCGCCTCAGAGGAAACCGACTCTTGAGCCATCGCTATCAGTTCATTCTGTTCTTTTGGTATTTCATTTTCTGACGACATTTTCTTTTGCCTTTAAATATAAGTATCGGAAAAATATTCTCAATGCCCCGCATTAAATCCAAATCGAATTGGCACATGCTCCGGATGCATCGGCAACTCTACCTTTGCCACGGTTTCACGTTTAATTTTGGAGGAATAGATAGTAAATATATGCCTATCAAAACCGCTCTGGGCAAGTAAGATTTCTACCATCGTAATACCCATTCCTGCGCCTTCTGTATTATCTCCATGATCAACATAGAATTCAAATAGATTATCATATTTTTTTGCCTTTATAAATTTTTCACGAATCCTTTCCTCTTCTTTTTGTAACAAGGGAAAATTGTTTATTATTCGCAAAACGATTTTTTTTTGATCATAAAAAAATCGAATCTTAATATAAAATCCATTGTCTTTCATCTTGCTTCTATAGTAAGGAAACTTTTTATCAGTCAAATTGTCTTTGAATGAATTCATAAATTCATCGTATTCTTGATCGTTCGTTGGATCAATTCCCATCTCTTTAAAAGCCAATCGTTTTATTGCTGCCTTTGTTGAGTTGACAATCAACTCTTTCGCACAAGTATAAAGCAAATCCATCAGTTCAATCTTTTCATATTTTGTCAAAAGAGTTCGAATGATGAACTTCAACTTTGCTTCTCCTAGTTCACCTAATACATAGGTAATCAAACTAATTGTTTTATTTGCAGAAACACCATCCAATACTTTTTTTTTAAATGGGACACTCAAGAGGTGTTCATCGTCATTATTCGGTATTGGATTCTGGGTATTTTCCATACATTTGTAAAATCAAAGTTTATTGATTATATCCATCACTGCACCAATTTCTGCCTTACAATTTAAAATGGAATTTACAAGTTTTTTATCAGTCTTTTCAATTTGATTTGAGTGAAACTGAACTTTAAACTCTGTAAACTTCAAACCATTTGCAGTTGAAATTACAACGGCTCTTTCTCCTCGTTTAATATTTCCTTTTTCAATTTGTTTAAATAGAGCGGCTAACGCAACGCCTGTATGTGGGTCATTGTATAAACCATGAAGATCTCCACGGGAGGCAGCATCAGCTAACTCGTGTTCGTCGGCTTCTTCTACTATGCCATTAAATTTTTGTAATGTGCGTGTGGCTTTTTTGATGGAAACAGGATTTCCTATCTGAATCGCAGAGGCGAGAGTCTTCTTTGCATCTACAGGAGCAAATTCCGAATAGCCTTTTAGATACGATAAGTAAAGAGGATTTGCATTATGAGCTTGCGCTAAAACAATGCGAGGCAATTTAGATATTAGCCCCAATTCAAGCAACATCTCAAAACCACTTCCGAGTGCTGACACATTACCGAGATTACCCCCAGGAATGACAATCCAATCAGGAATTTCCCATCCAAGTTGTTGGGCTATTTCTGCGGAAATAGTTTTTTGTCCTTCAATGCGAAGAGAGTTCATAGAATTTGCAAGATAGATTCCCGCTTCTCTTGCAACTTCTTGGACAATCTTCATACAACCATCAAAGTCAGTATCGAGAGAAATAACTTTTGCTCCGTTGGAAACGGGTTGAATGAGTTGTGCGTTAGAGACTTTGTTCGCAGGTAAAAAAACAATTGTAGGTATACCGGCCTTAGCCGCATAGGAAGCAAGTGCAGCAGAAGTGTCTCCCGTGCTAGCACAGGCAACTGCTTTAATTTTAATTCCATCGGCAATGAGTTGGTTAACATGACTCACTAAAACGGTCATGCCCAAGTCTTTAAAAGACCCAGTATGGGACACCCCACATTGTTTGATATAGAGTTCAGAAAGTCCAAGCTCTTTCGCTAGTCGTTTTGCTTCGTAGAGATGTGTCCTTCCCTCACCGGAGCTTACAATATTTTCATCGCGCATAGCAGGGAGAACCCACTCTCTTTTATTCCAGATTCCAGATTGATTCGGAAACCGAACGTCTTTTAATCTGTCATCAAATAGAGTTTTCCATTCTTCGGATGAGGTCTTTTTTAATTCATTGATATTATGTTTTACTTGTAATAAGTCTCCGCATTTTTTGCAGAGATAAACGATTTCTTGTAATTCATATTCACATTTGCATTCAGGATTGATGCATTGGAATATTGCTGAGTATTTTGGTTTAGATGTAACGAGTGTCATAAGTTAAGTTTCAATTTATAGGTAATATACGAAATATAGCAAGAAAAAATTTACTAAATTGCAATTTGAAAGAAATTAAGAGGAGGATTTGCCACAGAGACACAAAGGCACAGAGTTCTCTGGAATCGCTATATTTGTATCACATTAATGATAGTTTAGAAAAGAATAGAATTTGGTAATTCAATTACATTAAAGGTGTCATTCCCATTATGTTTCGACCCTTAGAGAGAAACATTGAGTTTCGTTTTCTGTCTGGAATCTCTACCTCGTGAGACCCCCGACATCGCTTGGCGGTGGCGGCGAAAGCGGGTGGAATTTCGGGGGTGACAGAACAGGAAAATTCTTACATCGAAATCACGTTAATTTATCCATTATCTCTCATTCACATTAAACATATGAATAAAATCAGCACCTTCCCCAAAACCTCAATGTCTTTGTGTCTCTGTGGCATCTTCTTTTATTTCCTTCATTGCTGGATGTTTTTTTAAGAGGGCTAGGGCTTTGGTTGTTAATTCTTTTCCGCGAGCAGTATTGTTCCATACATTTAGTCCAGAAGGATGAGGAAGAGCAATCCAGTCGAAGGAAACTCCATAAATCTTTGTTTTAAAAACTTTACCAATAACTTCATCAAGTTTGTATTTTTTATTTTCTATCAATAAATCAATCGCCATCTTACCAATCGGTATAACAAGTTCTGGTTTGTGAAATTCTATTTCATATTCCAGATAGACGCTACAATTTTTAATTTCTTCGGGCGAAGGTCGTCTATCTCCTGACTTTGCTTTGCCGGGAAAACAGCGACAGACTGCTGACATATTTACTTTTTGGCGATAGAGTTCTTCTTCTATTCCAATCGTTTTAAACCATTTGAATAAAGTTTTGCCAGCAGTGTAAGAGAACGGCTTACCGTGTTTTTCCTCATGAATGCCGGGAGCCTGCCCAATCGAAATTACTTTTGTTTTTTTTACAGAGCCTACTATCGGTTTGCCCTGCATCGCTTTGCATTTCTGACAAGCATAAAGTGTAGATACAAATTCGTTATATGATTTAAATTGCATAGTAGTCTGTCACCTCGAACTGTCCCATCGTGAGAGGTCTATCTAACAAAAAAAGTATAAGATTCACCTTTACTAACTAAGGAATATGGATCTCTCACTATCTTCCGTCCTTCGGCTTTCGCCGACCTTCGCCTTCGCATGTTCGAGATGACTGTTTAATAATCTATCGGTGTTCATCGTCTTCATCGGTGGTAATCTTTAAATCACCTTTCTATCAAACAGGATTATAAAGTTCACGACATACAAATGAAAGATACTGAAAAAGAAAAAGAAGCGAGCGAATTTTTTGGACTCAGAAAGCATTAATCGAACAGAGAGGTAAATCATGAGTAAACAAAGAGCAATTGTAGAGTATAGATAAATAAATCCAACCTTCTCGGAAACAAAGTAAAATGCAACACAGGAAATAGAATATAGAATTGTATAAATAAAAATTGCTTGAACTGTTTTCTTTAGCCCCCTGACAACAGGCATCATAGGAAATTCAGCAGAATCATAATCATCCTTTAGAAAGATGGCGAGTGCCCAGAAATGCGCTGGTGTCCATAAAAAGATCATAGCAAATAAAGTCCAAGCAGGAAGCGGCAAAGTATTAGTTACCGCAGCATAGCCAATGAGTGGACCGATACAGCCAGAGATTCCCCCAATTACAATATTTTGATCCGTTCTAGGCTTTAAGTAAATTGTATAGAGAAAAATATAAAGTAAAAGTCCGCCTAACGCACATAAGGCGGTAAGTAGATTTGCATAAAAATAAAGAATTGCAAAAGAAATTAGAATCATCACTAACCCAACACTAAGAGCGGTGATAGGTTGAATCTCGCCTCTAGGCAAAGGACGATTTTTCGTTCTCTGCATTTTAGCATCTCGGTCAATCTCAATGTATTGATTTAAAATAAAAGAAGCAGAGGACATAAAGAAGGTTCCGAGTAAAGTCATAGCAACAAGAAAGCCCGCTGGATGACCATCACCACCAAGATATAATCCGGGAAGAGAAGTTACGAGGACAAGCGATGTTACCCTCGGTTTAATGAGTTTATTCCAAATAGATATGTATTTTAACATGAGCGGTTAGAGAGAATTATCCTCAGGCAAAAGCCGATAGTATAGAGCCGTATAGACTAAGATAAACAAAGCAACTCCCATACCAGTATGAGCTGCGGTAACAAGTGTAGGAAGTTGAAATAAAACATTAGAAACTCCTAATATAATTTGAAAGCCAACAGCATAAAGAGCCAGTTTTAAAAATAAACGCGTTCTAGGATCATAGGATTTAAAAATGGATACAGCAACATTTACAATAATAAGAAAAACGATTAAATAGGCAACAAATCTATGCTCCATTTGAATCTTAACAAAACCTTCCATAGCAGGAAACCATTGACCATTGCAAGTAGGCCAGTCAGGACAAGCAAGCCCCGCATAGTTAGAACTAACCCGACCACCCATAAACAATTGAAAGTAAACTAAAAATACAGTGAGTGATATAAGCAAGTTCTTAGAATTAAAAATAGCAAGCCAATTCACAAGTCGAATTTCTTCCCTACCAGTCTTCAAAATATAATTTGCCTTAGCGGTAATGCTAACAATCAAAGTAAAAAGAAAAACCGCATTGAGTAAATGCATATTAACCGTTCCAGGGTCAAGGAGTTTGGTAACAGTAAGTTTTCCCAAAATAACTTGATTGACTAAAACAACAAGAGAGGTAAATGCCAGTAAGCCAAAACGAGCCCGCAATTCAGAATTTTTAAATACTATGATAGATAAGGCTAATACAACGAAGCCCAAAAGACCAGAATAGATTCTATGCCCGACTTCCATCCAGATTCTAAACTCTGGGGGAGGAATTACCTTACCGTGACATAAAGGCCAGTCAGGACAGGCAAGTCCTGAATCAGTAGCTCTTACAAGAGGTCCAAATAAAATATTAATAAAAATTAAAACGGAAAGTAAGAAAGCTAACTTATAAACAACTGAAATAGATTTCCTAAGAGTTTCATTCATCCTATTCTCTAGCGCCAGCCTGTTTTAGAATTGTGACAATCTCAGGCCTTCCTCCCTTCATAGCAAAGCTTAAAGCAGATTCTTCTACATTGGTTCTAGCATTTGGATTTGCTTTGTTTTCTAAAAGAATTCCAATCGCATCTTTTCTTGCATAAAAAACGGCGTGAATCAAAGCAGTCTTTCCTTCTTTGTCTTTTGCATTTACAAGGATTCCTGGACGAGAAAGGAGATAACGAAGAATATCCACATGACCATTCGCGGCAGAATAAATCAAGGCAGTTCGCCCGGTTTCTTTGTGTTTACGATTGATATCCGCTCCTGCTTCCACAAGGGTCTTTACAATTTCTAAATTATTATCTGCACAAGAAAGAAGCAAGGGGGTCATCTCCCTTGCATCCGGTGCGTTCAGATTGACTTTAGACTTGATAAGGATTTTTACCTTCTCAAGATTTGCATCTCTAACAGCCTCTAATAGTTCCTCATTTACATCGGCACTTAAGGAAGAGAATGAGACTAAGAGGCTAATCAATAGTAAACGAAATTTCAAGCGTAACCTCTTAAGCACAAGCAACGATTAAATCGCCACCGGCTTTTACTTCTCCGTTTTGATCAATTGCTTCGACGCTAACAGTGATTAGCTTCTCGCCATTCTCTTCTTTCTTTCTTTTAACGGTTCCTTTGCAGGTAAGAACAGAACCTAGCTTGGTCATGGACTTAAATTTTATCCCGAAGAATTTAATTTGTTTTTGGTCTGCCCAATTTGTGCATGCACGCCCAATAAGAGCCATCACAAACATACCATGTGCGATCGTTCCATCTAAACCATTTGCGATTGCAAATTCTTTGTCATTGTGAATAGGATTAAAATCTCCACTCGCTCCCGCATAACGCACTAGATTCGCGTGAGTGATTGCAGGCAGGGTGAGAGAAGGAATTTCATTACCAACTTCTATTTTATCAAATTCGATTTTCATAAATAATTACTCCTTAGTTAGGGCGAATGACGATTGCCATTTCTGCTTGGATGCAAGGCTCGTTCTTTGCGTTGTGGTAAGTGGTTCTAAATGTAACCATGTCCATCTTTCCTGTTTTAACATCTACAACTTCGGATTGTGCCCAAACATTTCCAGGGTAGAGCGGTTTCAGGTAAGTATACTCTTCTTTTAAATGAAGAAGACGCTTGATGTCGATTCCAAAAGAAGTCATGTCTTCCCAGATTTTCGGGTATCCCCAAAACTGAATAGATGTTTGAAAGGTAGGTGGTGCAGGTATATCGTCGTAACCCGCTTTCTTTGCAGCTTCCAAGTCAAAGTAGATTGGATTTGTTTCGCCAATAGCAATGCAAAACTCTTTAATTTTTCCACTCTCGACAACAAAATCAAAACGGTCCATTTTCTTTCCAACAATGTCCTTGGAAAGTGTGCTCGTAGTTTCACTCATAATTAGAACTCCGTGTATAATACTGATTCTACATATTTCAAAATTCAGGTATTCAGTCTATTCTTTATTTTCGGGTGTGAAGTGAGGGATTGGGGACATATTTGGGCGTTCTCGGCGGGAATCTCCATTAATCGTGAAGGCGCAGAAACGTTTCTGCGCCTTCGATTAACCTTCGGTTTGAGCTCGATTTGATTACGATAAGGATTTGATAAGAATATGTAAAAAAACAAACGAAAAACGAATATAAGTCACAGCGCTGAAGGTGGGGTCACACCTAACGGTGGGTTCGTTGCCGCGGGCTATTGATTCTATTACTTTATTAAATTTATCTAATATTCTTAATTCATTAAATTGCTTCATAGTTTTACTCCTTTGCGTAAGGCGAATAAGTAACAGACATATGAAAGTTTATGCAATTGGTCTAGCAGATATTATCCTCGACGCGCTACTCCCAAATTACACATTTAACTTGCAATAATCGCAATTGCCACAGTAGGCTATATCTTCGCCGAAATAATTGTATAAGAAATCCCGACGGCATTTTTTTGATTTTGTATACATTAGCATTTCGTAGAGTCTTTTTTTAGAATTCATTTTCTTTTCTTCCAAATTTGGATCTGAAATTAATTCTTGCGGGAGACTACCAATTAATTTTAAATTATGATTTTCAACATCACCAGAAGTGACTCCGTATCGATCTAATAAATTCAAAACCGTTTGCAATCGATGATCTCCTCGATTCTTAAAAACAACTTTTGCTTGGATTTCTTGGTAATCCAAAGAAGCAAGAGTATCTCCCGCATGACGAAAAGTTTCATACACTTTTTTTATAAATTTGGAATCTGGATTTTGCCATTCAATAAAATCCATAAGAACTGCGAGGTCATCCTCCACATAATATAGATAACAATGTGAATCGAGTCCATCTCTTCCTGCTCTACCAATTTCCTGATAATAGGATTCGATAAATATGGGAAGTTCTGCGTGAATAATTTTTCGTATATCCGGTTTATCAACTCCCATTCCAAAAGCGTTAGTCGCTAGAAGTATTTGAGTTTTGTTATCTAGAAAATTCCTTTGAATCCGATTTCGTTCGTTGGCATTTAATCTTCCGTGGTAGACAGAATGCTCGATTCGATTGGAAAATAAATAGTCTGAAAATTTTTTTAATTTATCAATTAGATTAAAATAGATTAAAGTGGAAGAACTTTTTCCCTGATTCAATTCTTTATCTGATTGAATCAATTCTAAAATGGATTTCCATTTCATGGGCTCATCGATATTTGTCTCTACATGAAGATAGAGATTGGGGCGAGCAATTCCTGAATGGAAAAGTTTTATTTCGCTCGCATCAAATCCAAGTTGGGCAATGATATCCTCTTGCACAGCTTTAGTTGCTGTTGCTGTGAGTGCAATCGTAGTAGGATTTCCTAAGATGGATCGGATCTCTCCAATTCGAGAATAGTCAGGTCTAAAATCATGTCCCCATTGACTTATGCAATGGGCTTCATCGACTGCAAGTAGAGAAACTTTTTGATTTTTGATTGCCTCTAAAAAAAACTTACTTCTAAATCTTTCCGGTGTGATGTATAGAATTTTATATTTTCCATTTTTCAATTCTTCGAGTCGATAGAGTCTTTCTTCTTTGCTTAACGAAGAATTTATAAAAGTTACGTCGGGTGTGATTTTTTTGAGAGCGTTCACTTGGTCATACATAAGTGCTATGAGTGGTGAGATAACAATTGTTAGCCCCTCAAAAAGAAGAGCTGGAATCTGATAACAGAGGGACTTGCCCATTCCAGTAGGCATAATGACAAAGCAATGTTGTTCAGCTAGAATTCGATGAATGATATCTTCCTGGTAAGATCGAAATTCTGAAATATTAAATAATTTTTTAACGGACTCTAAGGTTTGCAAATAATTCATTCCAATATGAACAAGAATAATACGGGTCTTGTCAAATCCCCATCAGGAAACTTCTATTTGGAGCTTTCCAATCTATACTTTTCTTCTATCGCCCCATACATAGCAATTTTTTTGCAGGATATGCTCTCGGACTGAAGTTTTTATTTTATACTGCTAAAGCTTCTTTGTAATTAGGAATAGAATTAAAATCTTTCGATTTCTTTTTTGACTCTTCTTCTAAATCATAATCATTTTGTAAACCGAGCCAAAACTGTGGAGAAGTTCCAAAGAATTTTGAAAGTCGTATCGCTGTATCTGCGGTTATACTTCTATTAGCCTTTATGATTTGGCTAATACGGGTTTGCGGTATTCCTGTTTCTTTCGCCAGACGATAAGCTGTAATTTCTAGCGGTATCAAGAATTCTTCTTCTAAAATTTCGCCTGGATGTATATTTGGTATTCTTTTCATATTATCAACCTGTCTTAATGATAATCTACAACTTCCACATTGGTGGCATTCTCGCTTATCCAACCAAAACAAATTCTCCATTGATCATTCACTCGTATACTGTATTGACCTTTCCTGTCACCCTTAAGAGGTTCAAGCTTGTTCCCGGGTGGAACTCTTAGGTCTTCTAACACGCTTGCGTTATTAATCATTCTGAGTTTTTTTCTAATCTGTCTTTGGATTTCCGTTGGTATTTTCTTTGAGAATTCCCCTTTCCATATCTTTTCTGTTTCTGTAGAGTTAAAACTCTTAATCACATTGTTATAGTATCTTACAGCGTTACTGATGTCAATCGTTATTATTTACTAAATTCCCCCCATTCATTTTAATTCTTCTCTTTAGAAAACAAAAACAATCCATTTTTAGAATTGACATTCAGTTTTCAAAAATATTTAACATGTGGAATTAGAATAGGAGAAACTAAAATTGCTGGATTTATCCATTTCCGATTTTTCCGTTTTGGGTTTTGGAGGGCTCTTTTGTTTGGTATGGGCGGCGGGGCTTTCTTTACAGTTACCAATTCGAACAAAATTTATCGCTTTCAGGCAATCCGGAGAAGGAGCATTAGCAATTCAATTGCTTCCCGAAAAAATCAGGATATTCTCGATTACCCTCTTGATTTATATTTTGATTATGATTATCGCAGATATTCTTGGATATGTTCTAGGAAATAAATTTTTGTATAGATACAGTGCATGGTCACATTCTTTTGCTGCTATCCTTGTTTATTTATATTCCAGATTAAATCCGTATTCCATGCTTGAAATTTCCGGAGCAATTAAAACAGCTCGGTATTCCCGATCTAAAATAGTTAACCTTGATTCAAACGAGGCAATTTTAAAATTAAATAATTTGATGGGAAATGAATCCTATTCAATACGGAGGAAAATATGGACGCATTAAGATTATGTTATTTATCCGCGGGAGTCTTCTTTATAGTTGGACTACTTTGTGGAATTTGGAAATATAGAGGCATTGTAAAATCAAAAGATGCTATAGCACCCGAGTATGTTAGTATACTGCACAGGGCTTCCTTATTATATAGTTTTGCTTGTATCTTACTTGCAAAATTTGTAGAGTTAAGCACACTATCGGAGGAAATTAATTTTTATTCTGCTCTAGCGGCTATCGTATTTTTTTCCTTCGCGCAGGTAACTTATTTTCTACATGCCTTATTAAAAGACACAGAAAACCAATTTGCAAAACCTTATCGTCTGGGAAATTGGATTATACCATCCTTCCTAATTCATATGTCAATGGCTCTACTTATCCTAGGTGAGTTGGGTGGATTTTTGATTTTGTTCTGGGGCTTTGTTCGATCTTTGTAGATTGTTGAACTTAGAAAGTGAAAAATCTCTTCTGTTTAGATTTGGCGTCCTTTCGTCCGTTCGCTAGTTTTTTCAAAAGGGATTTGTTGTCTAGAATTTCATTTGTTTCGAAGTCATCAGTCAGCTCCATTTCATTTATATATTTTTTAGTAGCTGTTTCAATAAAGTTAGACAGCGAACGATTTTCTAGCTTTGCAAAATTATTGAATTGCTTCAATAGATTTTCGTCAATTCTCATAGTAACTATTTTGGTCATAACACACTCCGAGAATACTTTGTAATACAAAGTATTTCATTTGTTAAATGTTTCAATTTTTGAAATCCAATTTGCAGTCATAGAAGCCTATACTTTAGTTGTATGCTTTTTCCTTTAGTCTGGCAAGATAGGTATTGGTTGCTCTATCATGAGGGAATACGGCAAAGACTGATTCAAAGGATTGTCTTGCGAGATTGTATTCTTTGTCATAAAAATATTCAACACCTTTTGCGAATTCTTCTCTAGTTTTCATTTTTAAATCCTTCGATTCAGAATCCTCTCCGTCGAAGATTTCGTAGACAGCGGTATATTTGCTTTTGCCTTTCACTTTTATATTTCCAATATAACGCATGGAGTATTGATTTGGATTTTCGAGTCCATCTAAAACATCTTTACTGATTAACAAAGACGCTCCTACTTTTTTGGTTAGACTTTCGATTCTAGAAGCTAAGTTGACGGAATCAGAAATAACCGAGCCCTGCATAAATTCTTCGTGACCGATTGTGCCTAACATCAATTGTCCTGTATGAATGCCAATTCCTACTTTGATGGGGATTAGGTTAAAACTCTGTCTTTGAATATTATATTCTTTTAAAATTTCTAAAAATTCAAGCGCCGCTTTTACTGCATCGTCTGGCTTGTGGGGGAATAATGCCATTATCCCGTCACCTATGAATTTATCTACTATTCCATGATTTTTTCTAAATACAGGAACTACTCGACCGAGGTAAGCATTGATAAAGTTAAAATTTTCTTCTGGAGTCATTTGCTCGGAGAGACTGGTAAACGAGCGTATGTCGCAAAATAAAACACTCATTTGTTTTAGAATCTGATCTCCTAGATTGACATCTAAAATACTTTTTTTGTCTAAGAAATTTAAAAATTCATGAGGAACAAATCTTCCATAGGCAATATTTAATTCCCGTTGTGCTTTTTCTTTTTCGGCTTTCAGTGCATTTATTTTATCCGCAAGTCCGAGGGAAAGTAAAAACATTTCCATCACAGCGCCAATTTGAACTCCCCAGTGTGTAAAGAAATTTGTTGGGATAATTCCAAACGTTTTTAGAACATAAGCTGTGATACCTAATATTAGAGCAAACCAAGCTATTAAATAAAACCGAGCTGGTCGATATCCTTTTATCAAACAAATAATTCCTGCGATTAAAAGAGAAATCACTGTTATCCCCGCAAGACCAGCTGCTATTTTAATTCCAACGGAGTATTTGAAAAATAGAGAAACAATCATTCCAATTCCGGCAATGCCCATTAGAATGTTCATCCACTTTGTGAATCTTAGAGCAAAATGAGTTGTATTTAAAAAGCTTTTTCCAAATAGCAAACCAAATAAGGAAGCAGTGCAAATGAAGAAAGGCAAACAATTATTAGCCCACCAGACCCAATTAGGCCAGAGATATTCAAACGCTACTCCATTGAGTGTAATTAAAAAACTTCCATAGAACAAAACAAAAAGAATATAATACAAATAACTTAAATCTCTCGTGGAAATTAATATGAATAGATTGTAAAATATCATGATGAAAATAATTCCATAGCTCATACCTAGCAAAGTTTGTTCCTGGTTGATCTTCTCAGTCAGGTTTTGAGGAAACCAAACAATGAGTGGAAAATTCATAGAGCTAGTCGATTGAATGCGGAGATAATATTCTTTAGCCTCTATGTTGGGAGCCTCATTCATTTCAAAAAGAAAATTGCGATATAGAATCTTTCTTTCACGGAATGGCTTTTCATCACCTTCCATTCTAATGTCAAAACCGCCTTCTGTTTTGGGAGAGTAGAGTTTGATTTGGTCAATCATAGGATATGCTAATTCTAAAATCCAGGATAGCGGCTTATCGGAAGTATTCTTTACAGTAAATTTCAACCAATAGACGGAAGTTTTAAAACCAAAACCCAAAGCTTCTACTTCCGACTTTATAAAATTATTCTGAAACTCAGGATTTATTATATCTTCAATTTCTAATTTACCCGTTTTGTCTTCGTAATAAAATAGATTTTTTCCAATGTAAAATCCACTTTGATTATCTTTTAGTTCGAGCACGGTATCCTGTGCTGTAAGGAAATTTACACTCAGCAAGAGCATAAATAGGAATAAATATAATTTATTGATAATTGGTAGGTTCTTCATTTCTAGGTAATTAATTCTAAGAAATGTTTTTAAATTGTAAACCTTTTTTATTTAACTCTAGAAAAAATACTGTTTGTTAAGATAAACCAAACCAAGGGCTATCTAATTTGGACTTGGAAATTTCATTTATACTTTTTTAAAAAATGTTTTGTAAATCTACTTCCATTCCTGCGATTAATTGCGATTTGGCGGTGTCGGTTTTAGTGAGTTCAGCGATGAGATGAAATTTTGCATTTTGGTTTTGGTAGATTTCGACTGTTTTGTCGATTGGGTCTACTACCCAGTATTCTCTGACTCCATGTTTTTCATAGATGGTTTTCTTGTGTTTTAAATCATAGTAGGCGGTAGAGGGAGAGAGAACTTCTACAATTAAATCGGGAGCTCCTTCAATTTTGTTTTCTTGCATCTTAGAAAAACTTTCGGTTAATAGAATTAGAATATCAGGTTGATAGGTTTCTGTTTCCGAAAGATAGACATCAAGCGGAGCTACGAAAGCCTTTCCAACTTTATTTCGAGCAAAATAAAATCTAAACTCAGTTGCTAGATTGAGTAATATTTCTTAGTGGTATAAAGATGGTGAAGTCATTTCAATAATCTCTCCTCCTATTAATTGAAACTTTCCTCCTTCCGGAGTTTTTAAATAATCGGAGTAAGTAGATTGTTTTTTTTCAGAACCGAAGTCAAATACGATCATGAATCTACTGTATCAATTTTTTTTATCTCAGTCAAAAATTAAAAATTATTGATTCTGTTAAAATTTCCTTTACAGTCTACTACTGTGACTAAATACAATTATTCGCATGAGAATATTTATCTACCTAATCCTATTTTCCCTTGCCAATTGTTTTACTGTTTTTACAAAAGATGAAACAGTTCTGGAATCCGAAACGCTAGAGACAAAAAATGTAAAAGAAGAAAGAGACGTTTACATTCTCACGAGCAATCTGAATAAAGATGGACTTTATTTATTATTAGATGCCTATCGAGTGAAAGAAGAAAAGTCGATCAATTCTATCAAAGAAAAATACCAAAAGAATAAAGACTTTCGATTTACAGAGCCAAAGAATGGTTATGGTGGGGGATGTGGTGGATCTATAGAATTATGCGCTGCAATCATTGTGATTGCGTCCACTGTTGCAATAGCAGAGCTAACTACAATGCCATTTAGATTGATGTCTGAGCCGCAAGAAAGAATTCGAAATGAAATTTTAACAAACCAATCTACAAAAATAAAAGTCCTTTCGACAAAAGATGTTTCTTTTGTTTTGTTAGATCGCAATCCTTCGAAGGAATATGTTTTTAAAAATGACAAAGTATTTATCCCAATGCAAGAATTAGAACTAGATTATTTTACATTTAAAAAACTTCCTTACAAAGTTGTTGCTGCTGACAAAAAGAAAGTTTTATTAAAATCAGAATTGAATGTTTCCAAGGAAGCCGGCAAGAACAACGAGATAATGGACATTATCCGCAAGAACAATCAAACAAAAAAATCAGCTACGTGTAATACGACATTTCCTCACATGACAAAGCAAAACGTTACCTACGATGATGTGCATCCGGGTGCACTGGCAATGTGCGAAAGAAAATACAAACCATTTGCCTCTGACTTTACTTCAGGAATAGATGCCTATAACGCTTGTGTCGTAAGCATTAGAGAATGCTACGATGCCACAAGACTACCGGAATAAAATGGGCCAGTAAACAGAAGAATATTTTGCCACAGAGGCACAAAGACACAGAGGAGATGGGATTGGTCTTTTTATATTCATGTTTGTTTTCATAAAGAGGGTGGATGTCTAGAATCTAATAGCCGCAAGTCTGAAATCGGAAAACATACCATTTCCGTGAAACCAGCTCTCTTGCAATTTCTCTGTGTCTCAGTGCCTCTGTGGCAATCCATTTTTACAAACATTTTCTGGAAAGGCGGAAAGTTCTTAGGAGGAATGGTTTTTTTTACGACATAAGTCTTATGAAGGCAATCGTAAATGAGATTTTCTATTCCCTTTCCGGTGAGGGCGTATCGCAAGGAATTCCTACTGTTTTCGTTCGCCTAGCTGGCTGTAGCCTACGCTGTGGCATAGATGGAACCCGTAAACTCTGGTGTGATACTGGCTATGCGCTTTCGGACAAAGCCGGAACAGAAATGAGCCTTGACGAGGTATTAACCAAGATAGAATCCTTCTCCTCCACGCCAACGCAGGTTCTTTTGACAGGCGGCGAGCCATTAGAAGGGGAAAAGAAATTTTTTTGCTCTGAATTAACAAAAATGGTTTATTTAAAGAGACATAATTATACATTTGCTTTTACGCGAGTTGAGACAAATGGTAAGGAAAACATTCAAGATTTGAAGCACATGGTATTTTCAATAGATTACAAATTACCGGGATCTGGTATGGAGTCACAGATGAACCGCGAAAACTTCCATTTTATCAAAGAGCGCAACAACCCACTCGATGAAGTAAAATTTGTAGTCCGCGATCGAGTCGATTTTGACAAAAGCCTTTCCGTGATCCAAGAGTTTGGACTGAATCAAAATCTAATTTTTTCCTCCGTCTATCATGATTTAAAGCCAGTCGTCTTAGCGGATTGGTTAAAATCAGAAAATATTCCTGGCGCAAAATTATCTATTCAACTTCATAAATACCTCTGGGGCGAGACAAGAGCCGTATAATGGAATCCCTAATTCAGTTTACATTAGACTTTGAGAAGACACGCCCTGACGAAATAAAAGGCGAAGTAATCTATCTAAAGTCACGCCCTGGATTAGGCTTCGGACAAATTCGAGGCTTGAGCGAAGAGAGGCTAACATTATTTTTCCCTTCCGTCAATCGTGAATTAGAAATAGAGCACAACGACCCGGATATTCAATACATTGCCTCTAACTTAAGATCTCTTTCTGAAAAAGAAACTCGTCCTTTCGAAATGTATCTTTCCTTGAAAGCGATGGAGTTAAAACTCACTCATGCATTCGACAAGCTTTCCTCTCTTTCCAATTCCAGAACTAGACTCCTTCCCCATCAGATTGAATCTACATATATTGTGGTAAATAGTCTTAAGCCGCGATTTATTTTAGCAGACGAAGTTGGATTGGGTAAAACAATCGAAGCTGCTCTCATCATGAAGGAATTAATCTTTCGAAATGCCTACAAGCGCGTATTGATTGTTACCCCTTCTCCCCTACTCGTGCAATGGAAACAAGAATTAAAGAACAAGTTCAACGAAGACTTTACCATTATTAAACGTAAAAACTTTATTTCTGATAACGAAAATAACTGGCAAAACTTCAATCATATAATTACATCTGTTGACTTCATAAAAAATCCACGTTATGCGGAAGATATTCTCAAGAAGAAATGGGACATTGTTATTTTTGATGAAGCCCATAGACTCAGAAGGGATTATTCCAAGATTACCCGCGCGTATCTATTTGCAGAAAAGATTTCTAAAAAATGCGAATGCCTTCTTCTTTTAACAGCGACCCCTTTTCGTGGGAAATTGGAAGAGCTGTTTTACTTAATGCATTTGGTAGATCCAAATATTCTAGGTCCGTATCATACATTTATCAATGATTATGTGGTTGGAAATAAATCAGACCTAAAAGAAAAAATTGCCAAAGTATTACTAAGACGACGTAAAGTAGAAATCGGTGGATTTACAAAGCGTTTTGCAAAGACAGTCAAGATTGATCTTTCTGAGCAAGAGCGTCAGTTCTATGAGGAAACTACTGAGTATGTGCGCCGAGAATATAACCTGGCGATGAACACAAAGAACAGAGCCGTTGGTTTTGTGATGATTGTATTCCAAAAACTTTTGGATTCATCGCATATCGCGCTATTATCCGCACTGACGCGTAGAAAATTTTTAATTGAATCTAGAATGCAAAAGTTCCAACTAAAAGCACCCGACTTAGATGAATGGGATTTAGACGAAACAGAGGGTGTAGAAGATTTTATTTCTGGTTTAGATGACTCTGCTCATATAGAATTGCAGAACGTTAGACGCGAGCTTTTATCACTCAATCGATTAATCCTATTAGGAAAATCAATCAAAGAAGATAGAAAATCTCTGAAACTAAAAGAAACAATAACGCGCTTAAGAAAAGAAGGCACTAAGAAATTTATCATCTTCACTCAGTTTAGAAGCACGCAGGATTATTTATTTAGCATACTAGATGATTTCAAAGTCATGTTGTTTCACGGATCTCTTTCGGCTGACGCCAAAGAAGAAGCAATCCAAAAATTCAAAGAAGATTACGAAATTCTAATCTGCACAGAAGCAGGTGGAGAAGGACGCAATCTACAATTTTCAAATGTATTGTTTAATTATGATTTGCCGTGGAGTCCTCTCAAGATAGAGCAGCGGATAGGTCGTATTCACCGCTTCGGACAAAAGAAAGATGTTTATATTTTTAACTTCGCAAGTAAAGACACAGTAGCAGAAAGAATTCTTGAAGTTTTAACCAATAAAATCAAGCTATTTGAAGAGTCGATAGGCGCATCCGATGCACTTCTTGGAACGATTGAAGATGAACTCGATTTTAATTCTGGCTTTATGAAATTCATTACAGGCTGTAAAACAAAAGAAGAAATCGAAACCGAAATGGATCTTCGTATTAAAGTAGCGGAGCAAGGGTTTAACAAGCTAAATGCGCTCGTGACACCCAAACTCATTGACTTCAATTTACAGGATTACTACAATCATACTTTGAGTGAGCGGCAATACAACAATAGCCACTTAGAAGAATTTGTAATTTCTTTTTCTAAACATTTCCCTGAAGAATGCGGATCACAGATTACTGTTCATCCCGAAAAGGAAAGAATGTATGAAATTCAAACAGGAAAAGAAATTAAGACCGGCACATTTAACTCAGAAGATGCATTACAAAACGATTCATTAGAGTTTCTAGCATTCGGTCATCCACTCGTTGAAAAATCAATTCAGTATTTCTTAGAATCAAAGAGTGGATTTTCGAAATCTAATTTTTCTATACCTGGGTATGAATCTAAAATATTTTTCGTATTCTTAGTTGAATTCCAATTTAGTTTAAAAAGGACAGAAATTTTCTATTTGGAATATGACTCCGCAATAGATATGGTGTCTGAATTAAATTGTATTCCTCCTCAAATTCAAGATGGATTTTCACTGGCAAATAGTGATAAGTCAAGTGACAGAGTAAGAATTGAATCCAGCTTTATAAAATGCTATACTAAATTATTAGAAACAGTTGAATCAAGAAAAGAAGAACTAATAAAAAATACTCTTTCCATTTTCAAGAAAGAAGAATTTAAAATTGAAGTTACGAGTCAAAAAGCAATACGTCAGTTGCAAGAGAAACTGAATCGACAAGAAGCACAAGAAAAATGGGATCCGCGCCCTGAGCGAAAATCTGTTATCAATAGAACAAAGAATGAAATCATGAAAACAAGAGAAGACTACGAAAGAGAAATGAGAAAAGTTCGAAATGGAAGCACTATTCATTTTAGAATTGAATTATTTCAAGCCTACATTGGAATCTAATAAACTTACCAAATCCAAAGCGCAGGCAGTCTTAGTAGTATGATAATAAAAATTTTCTTTCTTTTCTTAGTTCTTCATTTTTCAATTCATTCGCAAGAAGAAAAACCAACGACTCCAAGACGAACTGTAAATGATGAAGTGAATGATACTCCATTGATTCCAAAAACTTCGAATGAGGATGATTCAAAAAAATATTCCGCTCAATTTATTTTAGGAGGCGGGATAGGAAGTTTAAATGTTTTAAATGATAGGTATGATCCAGCTACTTCTCTTTCAGAATTTGTCGCATTATCCATATTTAGCGCTTCACAGGCTTCTCAGGGTTATGCGTCATCCTTGTCGGGAAATCTGAATACAAACTCGCTCACTGCTCTTTATTTATTTAATGACGAAATTTCTTCCAATACGATTCACTCTGATTCTCGCTCTTCCGTTAACCGCTTCTACATTGAAAATCGACAAAAGAATGATTCTATCGGATTACAATTTGGAATTTCTTCCGCAAGCTATTCATTCCAAGCAGATTCTTCTCGGAATATAAATGTTTTTTTACCGGCAGCATTTTTTGGAAATACAAATCCAATTATCAATATCTATATGACAGAAGCTTTCATAAAAAATTCGCAGCCAATTTATCTTGGAATTAATACATTTGACTTTGCATTGAAGTATCATTTTTTTCCTGCAGATAAGGTTGATTTATACCTGAGTGCTGGTTCTGGAATTGGTTCTTGCTTTGTGAATTGTTATGCAATGCGTTTTTTCGGAAGGATTGGAGTTCGCTATAATGTAGATGACTATTATGGCTTTCTGGAAGAAGAAATTCAATCGGTTTTATTCTATGTAAAGGATAATCAATATAATCCATTGCAGGAAAGAATTACTCTATTAGGTTTTGGTTTTTATCTTTGAAACTAAGAATTCTTTTTTTACTGCTTTTAGTATTTCTTCTATTCTGCAATCGCAAAGAGAGTGTGGATAATACTAATTTACTTCGCGTAGGCATCGCATCCGATCCAACCACTTTAGATCCGATTTACTCTGTAGATTTGACATCGCAAAAGATTAATTCTTTATTATTCAGTAAGCTATTTCGATTTGATAGAGAAGGCAATGTGGAAGGAGAATTGGTAAAAGAGTTTTCTTTCCAAGGAAATTTGCTAAGAGTTAATCTAGAGAAAGTGCAAACCAAGAACGGCGCAAGCTTAACAACTAAAGATGTTACCTACTCCTTAAACAGATTGAAAACAGAAAAGGGACCTCGTAAGTCTAGGTATGGATTTATAAAATCAATTCATATTGTATCCGATTCTGAATTAGAAATGGAACTCGATTCAAATAGCAAGAAGTATTTGGAATTACTCGCATTATCCCCTGCGTCTATTTATGAAGAAAATGAGCATAAAGCAAATGGAAACTTCAAAAGCAGTGGACTGTATTTCTTGAAGAAATGGAATAAGAACGAAACCATTGACCTTGCATTAAATCAAGTTTCGGAAAACAGACAAAAAGAATTTCCTTCTAGCTTGGTATTACAGGTATTAAACCAACCATCGAGTGCAATCTATCTCTTTGAAAAAGGAAGTCTGGATGTGATGAAGATTCCCTATTTTTTAATGGCTCATCCAGCAGTCAGAGAAAATGAGAAAAGAATTGTAAAAGGGAAATCAGTGCAGTATATAGCAATTAACCACAGCAATCCCTGTTTTGATTTGCCTTTTAGAAAAGCATTAAACTTAAGTGTGAATCGAGCGCTAATCATAGAAAAAATATTTGAATCCTCTGCAAGTGAAATCAATGCTTCTGTGACAAATGAATATTTGGCGCAATTTACAAAAGAGAGATTTTATTATCCTTACGATGTAGAATTGGCTAAGAAAAATCTTTCAGAATCAAAATGCTTTCCCAAAATAACAAACGAAGTATTAGAACTAAGAATGAGAGCGGATGACGAGAATAAGGCGAAGGGAGCAGTATTAGCACAGTATTTGAAAGAGTTAGGATTAAAGGTTTCCATTTTGCCAATGGAGAAGACGAAACTCTACAAAGAAAATGGAGAAAAGAAAGGCGATCTAACACTGCTTACATGGTATATAGATTATGATTCGATTTATAATTTCATTGATCCGATTTTGGCGAGCGATAGTTTTGGAAATGGGGGCAATCGTTCCTTTTATGCAAATAAAGAAGTAGATGAGTATATACGCAAAATTCGAATTAACCCCGATGAAGTAGAAAGCCCAGTAGGAATCATTCAATCAATCAATAACGATGCTCCGTTAGTTTTTCTCTGGTCTATTCATGAAAATTATATACTATCAAAGAAAGCCTCACAGTTTCCGACATTGATTGATCTAATTGTAAAATGACTTCCGAATAATAACGAGTAGACGCAAAATAGAAAAAGGACTATTTTATTTTTTCTTACTAATGGCTCTTTTCTTGATTGCTAAATTTTCTTTTCGATTGTCCAGAGTATTTCCATTCTTGTGCTGGATGACTGCTGACTTTTCAACTACCTGCAAAATGAAACGATGCATATACACCTTTGTGCCTTTTACGGTGCCTTCTTCGCTTTTTAGTTTTGAGCGCATAGCATAGAGTTTTGTCTTCTCTGCATTTTCGTTGATATACCAATTGTATTGACTGACTCGTTCAAAGTCATCATCATCTATCAAAGCTGTTTTGCCGCGGGAAAGTTTAATTTTTTTCATAGCTTACCTACATGTTTTTAAAACTGTGTAAAAATTCTATCTACTTTTTTTCTAGGTTTACATTGGGATAATGTTTTTCTTTTACAAAATAATACCAAGCATTTTCACTTTCTTCCGAAATGCGATAGGCGAGATTCCGGAGCATTCTTGCCTGTGCCTGCTCTTCTGATTCTCGATTGCCCAATTGATCAGAGTAATAGGCACGAATTAAAATTTCATCTCTTTCCAGTGGAATCTTGTCACCAGTGGATGCCTCTTGAATTTCTAATCGAACCACTAAAGAAATTTCAGAGCTCATTTGCTGTCCAAAGGCATCCATAATATTTCCAATTCTTTGATAATGCACAACGCTTCCATAAAAACGAAAGGCGGCGGAGGACTTTTCGCGAGTTTGAATGAATCTTCCCCGTCTATCAATTTCTGCTTTTACAAGTTGAGTGAGGGTTGTATGAACTGCAGCTCCGTAGGAATCGTTTTGGAAATTGTGAATATAAACTCTGCGAAGATTGTCATTGATTAATACGCCATTTACCTTTGGGGGGCGACCAGGCTCTTTCGTAAAATAAGCACAAGAAAAAAAAGAGAGAGTAAAATAAGAGGATATGAAAAAAAGTTTAAGGTTATCCAATTGGAAAAATCGCATAAAGGAAATAAAATTGACAGCAAGTGTATTGTAAATCTTTATTTCTTTATGAAGAAGATAGTTTTGTGTTTCTGGTTCCTTTTTGTGATGCAATTGTCTGCGATCGAGCCGGAAAAAATTGATTCCGTTTATTGGCCGATGCAGGTTAGACTTCCGATTTCAGGAACATTTGCTGAATTTAGAAATTCCCACCTTCACATGGGATGCGATTATAAGACGTATGGCATTAACGGTTTCTCAGTATTATCCGTTTACGATGGGAATATTGCTTCGATGAGCTATGCAAACAATGGTTACGGGTTGAGTATAAATTTATTTTCGCCATCACTCAAGATATACGCGAAGTATGCGCATCTAAACGACTTGCATGGAGATGTGAGCGGATTAGAAGAATTAAAAACTGCGCTTTTACTATTGGGAAAACCAGAAGGCTTTCAAGTAAAATTAAAACCAGAATATTTCAAAGTAAAATCGAAAGATAGAATCGCACGATCAGGAGAAACAGGATCAGGAATTTCTCATTTACACCTTGAATTATTTGATGGAAAGGAATATTTTAATCCTCTCAGTTTCCTCAATTACAAGCAAGAAGACAAAAATCCACCCGTAATTCAGTCTATATTTATTGATTCAGACAATGGATACAGTAAAAATTTTACTACGATCGGAATAAGCAAATCGTCATATTCATTTACAAATTCAGAAGAAGTAAAACTTAGTGGAAAAGTAAAATTTAAAGTTGTAGGCTTTGATCGAATAAGCTCTAAAAATCAAAACAACGTGTATGCAGTTAGACTCAAGATAAATGAATTAGTCGTTTTCGAAAGAAATTTTAAACGAATGACTTACAAAGAAGCGTCCGATAAAGACAGCTTATACGATATGAACAAATCCTCATTATCCCCTGCATTTTATGTTTACAATCTTTACGACGATAAAAATTCCTATTCGATTGACTTGAATTCTGTGGAAGAAGGCAAACAGATGTTAGTCGAGGTATCCCTGTTTGATGCCTCTGGGAATGAATCTAGTTTAAAGTTTAATTTCTTAACAGTGAAAAATGAGAGCTATGTAAAGCCTCCACCGACAACGAAGTTTAGTTCCGAAGATGAGAAACTTACTCTAAACTTTTCTAAGACAAATATTTTAGGGGATGGAATAGTCAAGATTGCAAAATTAGAAAAATTACCAGAAGAAGTATTGCTTCCAAATCTAATTCAATCTGGAAATGCTTACCAAATCACTGCATACAATTTTTCTTGGAAAGGTGGGGCTGAAGGAGTATTTACAGGAGGCTTCACTGAGAAGGATGAAGCATTGTATCTATATGATAGCGTTTTGAATCGATGGGCACCTATAGCAGGAAAAAAAAATGGAAACTCAATTTCTTTCAGTTTTGGACGATTGGGGATAATTTCCGTTATGCGTGATAAATCTCCGCCTACGATTAGTTATCCATATTTGATCTATAGGCATTATAATTTGCCTGAAATACAAGACTCAGCTATGATAGAGAGATTTTATTATGCGACAGACAAAGGTGCCGGAGTGAGTAATCGCATTGAGGTTTTGTTAGAAGGAAGTCCTTATCCATATGTATTTGATAGAGACCGAAATTTTATAAAGCTAGAAATTGCGAAAAGTCTAAAGGCGATAAAAAATCCTATTCTCATACAAGTTAGAGTTCAAGATAACGCGGGCAATAAATCAAATTGGTTCACTGATTTAGTCAATCTATAAGAGCCTGTCTGAAAAGGATATTTGAGGCTCTTGGAGGTTGACTTTTATTCAAACAAAGATATCTTCTAAGACACACTCTAAAGTTGAAAATATTCTCTTGGTAATTGACAATGAATCGGTTATACATTTGATTTATAAAACCAAGTTTCGTAAACTGGTAAAGTAAAATGGTATTTACTCTACGTAAAAAATTGATAATAGGATTTCTAGGACTGGATATTGCAATATCTTTTCTGCTAGGAATATTTATGCATCAACTTGCTTACGGTATGTTTCAAGAGGATTTTAAACGTCACAAAATATCGATAGCAAAATTTGTATCCTCTGTGATATCTGGAGAAGAACATGCATCAATTTTATCCAATAAAGATATGGATAATCCAAACACTCAATACTACGCCAGCGTAATCCAGAAAATCTACGTGAATGAAAGCAGCGTTCAGTCCATCTATACGCTAAATTATAACAAAAAAGAGAATACCTTATATTATGCGCTCGATGTAAGAAAAGCAAGCGATTATACAATGATGAATTCGGGAAAATTATTCATTGCAGAGTCAGATCAAATAAAACGGCTAATAGAAATTATCCGAAATGAATCTAAGGAAAGTATTGACTCTAATATTGAGTCTAAAAACGAGGGAGATCTAATTCAGGTTTATGCAAAGATATTTGACGAGAAGGGTGAAGCAACAGGAATCATTGTGATCGAAGCAAATACACAAGAGATTGATCAATTTCGAAAGAGCATGATCATTGTTGCACTTTCTTTATCCTTGTTTACTTTTTGCGTGACTGCAATTGCGGCTTTTATTCTCGCACGCTATTTTACACGTCCATTAGAAATTCTTTCCGCGGCTGTTGATAATCTTGCTTCGGGAAATTTAATCATGATAGATAATATCGACAAGAAAGATGAATTCGGAAACCTTGCAAAGAGTTTCAATGTGATGGTAAATAATTTGAAAATCGCTTCCGAAGTTCAATACAATCTGATAGTTGAAATTTCTAACTTCAATGAAAGTCTGGAAAGGAAAGTAGAAGAAAGAACTCATACAATTCAGGAGCAATCGCAAGAATTAGAAAAGCAAATTATGATTGCAAAAAAGATTCAAATGTCTTTACTACCGGAAGATGTTCCACGAATCAATGGGGCTACTCTGAGTTTCCGCTATCAGCCAATGATGGGTGTCGGCGGAGATTTTATCGACTTCGATTATAAAAACGATAACGATTTACGCTTGTTTATCTGTGATGTATCAGGTCATGGTGTGCCAGCCGCATTTCTTGCAACGATGGTAAAGATGTCTCTGCAAGATTGCTATGAGATGAAATTGAGTCCGGCGGAATCACTAAAAAAAATTCATCGTTCCCTTCAAGGAAAACTAAGCGGCTATTTTTTATCGGCAGTCTATTGCCATATCAATCTCCAAGATGGGATTATGACTTCTGCGAATGCGGGACACTTACCAATGCTCAGATTGGGCAAAAGCGGTGAGCATGAGTTGATTAATTCTAAAGGAAGAATCATTTGTGAAGCTTTCAAAACAAATTCAGAAGAAGTAGTCACAGAGCTAAAACCGGGAGACAAAATAATATTATACACTGACGGTGTAACAGAAGCGAGAGATAGAAATCAAGAAATGTTCGGAGAGAAAAAGCTAATAGATATTAGCCTCAATTATCATTCAGAATCATCCTCTGTTTTGTGCAATAAAATTTATGATTCAGTGTTAACATTCACAGGAAATTCGCAAAGTCAATTTACCGATGATATAACGATTCTCGTTGCCGAATTTTCGGGAAAGGAAAATAATATTTCCATTTAAAGAGAGGATAATGATTGTATAGCTCCGCCTTTCTTTTTAAAAGGTTTTATTTTACTTGCTGGACTTTCGGGAATTGCTAAACTTTTTTGTGATACTTGTCTCTTCGATATTGCATTTGCCACTCGTAAAACACATTTTTCCTTGATAAAATGGCTCTTGTGTATAGACGAAATTGCGTTTGCATAGGAACTCCGAAACTACTTAAATGTTCAGGGATAGATTCTGCAACACCAAGAGAATCAAGCATTACTAAAAAGGTCACGATAAAACAAATGCTTTTGTTAAAAAAAGCTTTCAATTGTTTCAACTCTGCCCAGTCTTCCGGATAAGGACGAATAGCCACTTTCCGAAGACGCTGATCTTTTTCCTGGTATTTAGTCATAAGCGTTTCGCTTTTTTCTAGAATACCAGTGTAAACTAAAAACCGATATTTCTTTAACAGCAAATGAAGATAATCTCGACGACTATCTTCATCATCCCCGGTTCTTTCATTCCAAAAATCTATCAAGTCCTTGGGAATAAGAAGCGAGGAATTATGCTGCTCTTCATTCAAATTTTTACATTCATTGTAAAATGTGGGAGTGTAGAATACTTTCATGATTCCTTATTTTTCTACACTCATAATTCCGAAAAGAATTTTCATAAAACGAACAATTTTTCTTGGAATAATTACGCACTTGCACATATTTAGTCCAAGAAAAATGAATACAATCCATTTGCATATGCGGCTAATCTAATTTTATCTCATATTCAAAATTGGATTTCCAAAATGAACTACCTTTTCCTTTTCTGATTTGCAAATTTCGTCTTCCACCCCACGAACAATTTTGAAAAAGTCTTCGTAAGTTTTAGTGAAAGATACTTCAAAAGTCTTGAGAGATTTCCAATGATCCAAAACTACAACGATAAATGCAAGCAGGGTTACTATCCTCCAGAAGAATTGAAAGATTTTTTTATGCAAATAAGTTTCAATCCTTACTTTGAAAAACTCTTGGTGAAATCGTAGATGAAATTCTTCATCGCGTGTAATTTCAATCAAGGCTGCGCGCATTCCTGAGAGTGGTAGTTCTCGAATCAGAATTTTATAGAACGTTACACCTACTGCTTCAGCGGCAAGTAGAACTAAAAGTTTGAGTCTAATACCGAGTAGCCTTCTTCCAAAACTAAATAAGCTTTCTGTCCAATTATGCGAAAGAATTTTACCACCTAAGCTTCGAACCATGAGTGCTAATACTCTTCCATGCCTACCTTCCTCTTTCACGAAAAGTTTGAGACAGTCTCTGTATGTATCATTTACTCCAAAAATATGAACATCCTCAATTTGCTTTGCAATTCTACCTTCTCCCGATTCTCCCAGTTGAAAGATTGCTAGTGAGCGGTGAAAAGCGATTATCTTCTCCTCTGAAAGATTTGAAACAGGCTCTATACTCTCTCGTATTGGAGAAAGTGCGTTTCTTTTAAAATGCTTAAGCCATTTATTCCAATTAGGATTTCTTCTTCTCTCTTTTAATTTTTCCCATAATAATTTTCGAACTCTCTCTTTTCCGAAAAGATTTACAATAAAGGTAATCATGATTATCCTCATATCCATCTCGAAGCTCTGTAATTTTAAATAAGAATACTCAAAGCATTTTGAAATCCTAGCCCCTTTTCCTCCATAGACTTGTCCCAGTCCGGTTAATCCGGGTTTAACGCTAAATCTCTTTACAAACTTATACTGATTCCATCCAAGCCTATCAATATCAAATTTCGTCAGTGGCCTCGGTCCTACAATGTTCATATCACCGAGTAGTATATTAAAAAGTTGTGCAAGCTCGTCCAAGCCTGTTCTTCTCAGAATTCTTCCGACTCTAGTTACTTTTCCGTCTCTCATCGTTCGGAATTTATAAATCAGAAAAGGAATTTCTCTAAGTCCGATTCTTTCCTGGAGGAAAAGTATAGGACCTCTGTCTTCTAAGAAAACGCACAGCGCAATCAAAATTATAAACGGTGAAAAAAAGAAAATCGCCAAAAGGGTTAATGTAATAGTTAGTATTTGTCTCATAATGCATTCATTCTAACACATTCTTTTTTTATATCTACCCTCCATGTGCTTCTAGATTTGCACTCAAGTGCTTGACTAATAAAGGAAAAGAATCCTTAATACCCTGTAAAGACTTGATTCATCCAGTCTTTAAAACGCCCATGGACACTTTAAAAATAATTATAATCGAAGACAATCTTAAGTTGCGCAAAGCGCTCAAACAAGGCTTAGAGGATACAAAAAAAGTTTCTGTTTTGTTTGATTGCGATAATGGAGAAGCGGCTATCGAGTTTTGCCGCAAGTCTGATGTTGATGTTCTCTTATTCGATGTGCAAATAATCGGTCCTAATGGAATTGAGTCAACCATTTCCATTCGAAAAGAATTTCCTCGTAAGCCAGTTGTATTTTATTCTATTCAAGATGATGATACTTACTTTCGAGATTTTCGCCGATCGGGAATACTCAGTCATTATGCGTATGTAAAAAAATCAAATTATCTATTACCCTCTATGATTGTTCCACTTCTACGCGATGCCTATTCAGGTAGGAGTTTTATTGATCCAGAAATAGAATCCCGCGTGCAAGAAGTGCGATATACGGATGAAAATTCTCCCATGGCTCTTCTAGAGCCAAACGAAAGAGAAGTCGCTAAATTCATTTCCCTTGGTTTGAGCAATGAACAGATCGCCGCAAAAATGGGCATAAAGGACAAAAGAACAATTAGCCGCATAAATGGACAAATATATACTGTTTGGGGATTAGCGGATAACGCAACGGACGAAAAAGTCGCCCGCACTCGCGCAAGCCTGATTGTTCACGAAAATAAACTTCTACTCTGGTCAGAAAAAGGAATCATAACTTACATTAATGAAAAGGGAGAAGAAATAAAATGGGGATAGTCGCTAATAGCCTTTCTTTATTTCTTTCCAATTTTATCTATTTGATTTCCTTTTATCTAGGCTGTGTTATCTTCGTCTATTCCGAAAAGAAAGATCGACAAGCAGTGTTTGCAAGCATCAGCTTTTTTACTGCCTCTCTTTTTTTTATAGGTCATCTTCTCATCCTTGGCAAAGGAATGTCATTTATTCTTTCTTTTTCCTCTCGCATCATCTATCCATCCTTCTTTATTCTCAGCCTACTCCCATTTGCCTGGTCTTCTATTGTATTTCGTTTTTATGAAGATACTCTAATTTGGAATCGAATTAGTCTTCGAAAACTATTTATTCTCAGTGAATTTTTATTCTTTCTTTTTTCATCCTCTTTAGTTTTTCTTTTTATTCCAGAAAGCGCCAACTCAAAAGTATCCGACATTATTTTCCTAATTCCAGACATCGTATTTTTCTCTTTTTCCTTTTACATTTTCTTTTGCACTACCAATTCAATCATTTATCTTCTTAAAATTAAAACGAGTCAAAATAATCTAGAAGAAATCGCAAAATCTTCCGCCTATCGCACCATCCTACACGCATCCCTCTTATTGGTCGCGCTTTCCGTTTTAGTAGGTGTAACTGCTTTTTTTGGAAGAGAGACTTTGGATCGAGAAGTGCAAAGTTTTGCGAGTCAACCATTTCCCCTTTTGCTTTTGACACTCGATTGCCTTGCCTGCCTTGCAATACTAGCAACCATACTCATTGTCGGAAAAGCTGTTATTTCTTATCAAGTCTTTACAGGTCGTTATCTTGCTATGAAATCTCTAAAGGACTATTGGAAATATATTTTATTTTTCGTAGTCGCATACAGTCTTATTTCGTCAATCAGCGGCTTAATAGGATATACCACTGACTCAAAGCAAATTTTACTTTCTGTATTAGGCTTACTCTTCTTTGTAAAAATCCAAATAGTTTCGAGAACTCGCGAAATAGAAAATCGTAAAGTGCTAAAGCCCTTTCTATTCAACGAAAATCTATACGAATCCATCACACAGTCGAGTGACAAAATGGACTCTCATCTAGAAAATACCTTCCGACTTTTGTGTGACGATACTCTTGCCACTACCAGAGCCTGTCTTGTCCCAATGGGGGCTTACGCGTCTTATATCCCTAAACCTCTTTTTTATCCAGACGATAATTCAAACTTCAAAGACGAACTTCTATCGTTTACTAAAATTTCTCTGAATGGAAAAAATCTTTTCTATCTAAATCGAGATTCATCCGATGGATACGTTCTTGCACTTACAATCTTAGATTCAAATGGACTAGTGGGTGTTCTATTTCTAGGGGTTAAGAAGGATTATACGCTTTACTCGGAAGAGGAAATTGACATTGCCCGTATCGGTTCTGGAAAAATTCTAGATTTACTTTCTGTAACCGAAATTTCCAGGTTGCTGGTAAATCTTCAAAAGAAGCAGCTAATGGATAGTAAACTATTAGATCACCAAACACGCCGAGTATTGCACGATGATATTTTACCAGAAATACACACCATCATGATTGGGATTGACTCGATGCAGGAAGAACCAGTGCGAATGGATTTACTGAATTCACTTTCCGGTCTGCACAAGAAAATTTCTAATCTATTAAAAATTCTTCCCTTTCATCCAGGAGATTTAACCTATCAAAATTTTATTCTAGAAATTAAAAGTTTGGTCAAATCGGAATTACCCGTTGATTCAGTTTTCTATTTCATTCAAAAAGAAGCCGAAGAAAAACTCCAAGCCCTTGAACCGATTGCTTTAGAAGTTGTTTATTATGCAGTGAGAGAATTACTTCGAAATATTTTACGCTATGCAATTCACCCGGACCGAAAACTAGAAGTGAAAATTTCTCTTCTCTATGAAAACTCTATCCTAGAACTTTGCATGGAAGACAATGGAAAAGGCTTACAGAATTCAACAAAATCTCACATCGGAGCAGGACAGGGTCTTATTTTACATAGCACGATGATGGCTGTCATCGGTGGCGCATTAATCAAAGAATCGCAGGCGGGAGAATTTACACGAGTTAGACTTGTATTAAAAAAATTCTTTCTCTAAAAGGATACAGTAAAATTCTGTATATAATGTGAAGTCAAATTACTCCGAGCGATATCGCCCCAATCATGGAAAAAAGAATTCACAATCATAAAAAGAGGAATACATTATGAAGCAAATTGAATTAACACCTTTCAAAGAAATTGCACCGGCAACGGCTGTGGATACCAGCACTGTAATAAAAAAAACCTACGGTCGATATTTAGAAGAATTTAAAGATGGAGAAGTCTTCGTTCATCCGAGAGCGTTTACTATTGATTTTTCTTTCGCACAAGAATTTGCGACTTCCTTCATGGAGGCTAATCCGCTTTATCTCTCACGTCCTTATGCACAAGCACATGGATTTAAAGATCTTTTAGTAAGTCCTCTTATGGTTTTCAATTTAGCTCTTTCCATCGGTGTGCAAAACGATTCCGAAAAAGCAATGGCAAATCTAGGCTACTACAACGTTCAGTTTTTAGCTCCTGTCTATCCTGGAGATACGTTATCCGCTCGAACAAAAGTTTTAAAAGTAGATGATAAAGGCACTGAGAAGCCAGGCATCGTTCACGTGCGCACAATGTGCTTTAACCAGTCCAATGATGTTGTATTACAGTATGAGCGCAAAATCATGATTAACCATTCAAATGGAAAACCAAAAGGCGATTCTAAACCGGGTAACCCTGCTAGCTTTTTTCCCGAAGCAGATAAGCCTGTCTTGAAACTACCATCTCTTATGTTTCCAAAAGACTTTAGAGAAACTACATGGGAATCTACTTATTTTGATTCTTTCAAAGCAGGTCAAATTTATATTCACGCAAATGGTCGCACGATCACAGATGAGCATTATTCATGGACATATCGTGTGGGTAACACGCATCCTCTGCACTACGATCAACTTTACTCAAAAGGTTTAACGGGGGCAATGAGCGGCGAACCGATAGTATACGGTGGACTTGTATTTGCATGGCTCGTCGGTATGGCGTCTCGTGATATTTCCGAGAACATGCTTTGGGATTTAGGTTACACAGAAGGATACCACACTCAACCATCTATCAGCGGAGATACTGTAACAGCTATTACTCGTATTCTTTCCGTAGAAGATGTTGGGGATAAATACGGTTTACCGGCAGGAGAAGTTCATCTTCAATTCATTGGTCTAAAGAACATTAAAGCCGCTGCCGCTTTCGAGAAATACGGCGCAGATTTATTCATCAAAGAAAATGATAAGAAGAAACTCGGCAAAGAAAAACTTCCTGAAAAGATTTTTGAAATCGAAAGAAAACTAGTCATCAAGAAGAAACCGGCTTAATACGATTAGCCGTTCATTGAGACTTTAAGCGAAGCCTATTTTATTCCCGCGCTTTTTAGGATCGCAAGGAATTCGTCTTCGCTAACAACCTTTACTCCAAGCTCGATTGCCTTTTCGAGTTTGGAGCCTGCTCCTTCCCCCGCCAGTAAATGAGTCGTCTTCGATGACACAGAAGAAACTTTTCTTCCACCATGATGTAAAATCAAATCCATCGCCTTGTCTCTTGGTTGAAAGTTCTGGAAACTCCCCGTTACACACCAACTCTGATCCAAGAAAGGTTGATTGTCCGATTTTTCGACAAGCTTTCCTTTAAAATTAAGACCCAATTTTTTTAAAGTCTCGATTAGGGCTAATACCTCTTTGTCTCTAAACACAATCAGTAGTGACTCAACCGTGCGCGGACCAAGTCCATGGATATCCATCAATTCATCTTCTGCTGTTTTGCTTTTGACCAGACTAATGATCTTATCCACATCATCATATCCGCTTTCAATTAGAAGCTCAGTCACTTTATGTCCGACTTCCGAAAAACCAAGAGAAGGAAGCAATACTTTAAAATCTTTTTGTTTAGAAGCCTCGATGCCTTTTAAAATAATATCTACACTCTTTCTTCCAAATCCATCAATTTCTTTTAGTTCTTCTGCTCTCTTGTGTAAATTATACAAATCGGGGATACTCTTTATAAACCCCAAGTCATATAGATTCTGAATTTGCTTTTCGCCAAGACCTTCTATATCCATTTGTTTTTTTTGGCAAAAGAAAATTAGATTATTCTTTTCGCGGTCGGGACATTTCTTATTCGGACAAAACAAATCTACCGAGTCGTCCACCTTTCCTAACTTAGTCCCACAACAAGGACACTTGGTTGGAAGTTTAAAAATTCCTTCCGGTCCTTTCTCGATTACTTCTTCTACTGCTGGAATAATTTCTCCCCGCTTTGCAACAAGCACTCGCGCACCAATCCCAACTCCGAGTTCATCAATATAATCTTGGTTATGAAGGGTCGCAAACTTCACAGTAGTGCCTGCAAGATTTACAGGTTCAATTTCTGCGCGCGGTGTAATTTTTCCTGTTCTTCCCACTGCAAAATCTATTTTTAAGATTGTGCTTTCTTTCATGAGTGCGTCAAACTTATACGCTCTTGCCCATCGCGGCGAATGAGCAGTAGCCCCTAGCGCATCTCGCTTTGCAAGGCTATTTAGTTTAATAACAAGTCCATCTGTCGGAAAATCAAGAGTATCCTTTCTCTTTTTAAATTCTTCTACTCGCTTAATGACATCCTTTGCTTTTACAATCAGCGAATCTTCTGAGACAGGAAGCTTCTGTGCTTTCATGAATTTTAGCATTTCGTCATGCGTCTTCATTTTCCCATAGCCTTCCGGGAAATAGCCATCATAAGTAAAAACTTTTAAAGGCCGTTTCGCTGTTTGTGAAGAATTTTTATGCTTGATAGAGCCTGCGGCAAGGTTTCGCGGATTCGCGTATTTACCCCCATTCTCTTCATTAAAATCTTCAAAGTCTTTGTATCCCATATAGACTTCGCCTCTTACGTAAATTGTAACAGGATCTTTTAAAACCAACGGAATGTTTTTGATTGTGCGGATATTCGCCGTTACATCATCTCCGACTCCACCCGTTCCGCGAGATACTACTTTGTCCAATTTTCCTTTTTCGTAATATAAAACAAGAGAGGCTCCGTCTATTTTCCACTCAACAGAATACTCACCTTCTGTATCAGTCTTTGCAATCCATTCAGTCAATTCATTTATATTATAAGTATTTTCCAGAGATAGGACTGGAATTTTGTGTGCGATTTTTTCGAATTCGTTGTCCAAATCAGAGCCTACTACTTGCGTTGGGCTATTCGGTGACGCATATTCAGGATAATCCGCTTCTAGTTTTTGAAGCTTCTTAAACAGTAAATCAAATTCTTTATCTGAGATTTCAGTTTTATTTTTTACATAGTATAGGTTTTGATGATGACGAATTTCTTCTTCTAGCTCTCTAATTTGTTTTTCTATTTTATTCATAACCAGTCTCTTTGATTTATAAAACTAATTTCAAAATTATTTACTGTCAATTCGAATTTCTACAAATACTTGGCTGCTTGGTAGACAATGGAAAGTGCAATGATAAAAATAAAACTTAAAAATCCAATTGTTACCACTCTATCGGAAAGCCTGGGAAGGAAGCGAGTGCCAAACTGAGCGCCGACTAGTCCACCGAATCCGATGAGCAAACCTTCGGTTAACAAGATATTACCCGCTACTGCATGACCTATACTGGCAGAAATGGCAGTGAGTATAATTACTCCTAGGCTTGTTTGGATTGCTACTTTTATTTTTTCTCCGAGTAAAAGCATTTGGAGGGGAACCATTATTACCCCACCGCCAACTCCAAAGAGACCGGATAAAATTCCCGCCGCTCCTCCCGTTAGAATTGTATTGAGAAAAATTCTATCCTCATTGACTGAAATTTTTTCCATTGTAACTAATCTTCTTCTTAGGGACACCAAGTAAACATTGACGAATAACAAAATTGCAAACAACGAGAGCAATAGGAGAGGAGAAAAATGTGAGGCTAGATAAACGCCGAGCTGTGCGGTAGCGACTGCCGGTAGTCCAAGAGAAATTACTTTTTTGAAATTGAGATTTCCTTCTCTCCAATTTTGAAAGCTACCAGAGATAGAAGTAATCACAATGGCCAGAGAACTAGTTGCAACAGCGTTTACTGGCAATTTACCGAAGAATACGAGCATCGGAACAATAATAATTCCTCCTCCCACACCAAGGAGTCCAGCAATGATTCCAGCTAAGACCCCTCCGATAAAAAAAAGTAAAAGCATTTAAAAAAACTTTTTCCTTTTTATAATTTCGCTACGATCTTTTCTGAAACTTCCCAGAGCTTTTTAGCAAGCTCAGAATTCTCTGCGTCTTTTCTAGGAGTCTTTGTATTACAATCTGCAAAGTAATTTCCCGATTCAGAAATCACATTTGGATTTGTAGCCACATAACATTCCGTAGCCGCTCCTTGTGGAACTGTCTTTAGGAATAAATGCTCTCCCAATCCAAAGACTACTTGTAGAAATGGATTCATACTTCTTGCGAGGTTAGTTTTGATTACCCCCGGATGCACTGCATAGGCAGTTTTCTTTGTTCCTGAAAATCTTCTGGCGAGTTCTTTTGCAAATAGTAGATTTGCAATCTTTGATTGTCCGTAAAAACTCCAAGCGCTGTAGTTTTTCTCTCCCGCTAGATTATCAAAAACAATTCCTTCTTTCGGAGCATTCATATGTGCGGCACTACTCAACATAACAACACGACCTTCTTCAGTTAATTCATCTAACAATCCATTAACTAAAATAAAATGTCCTATATGGTTCGTAAAAAATTGTAACTCATATCCATAAGCTTTTTCTAGTTTAGGCAAAGCCATAATACCCGCATTGCAGATAATTACATCTAGTTTTATTTTCTGTTTTTTAATTTCAGCAATACAACTTCTAACACTCGAAGGATTGGCAAGTTCACATTCTAAGCCTAAGTGCGATTTGCCGCTAACTTGTTTTAAAGCAGATTCTGCTTTTTCTTTTGTGCGGGCGGTTCCGATAATTCTAGCTCCTCTCATTGCGAGCACTCGAATCGCTTCCTGTCCTAGTCCCGAATTACAGCCAGTAACCAGAATCGTTTTTCCTTCTAAAGAAATTCCTGCTGTGACTTCTTCTGCTGTCGTGCTATAACCAAAACCGTTTTTTCCTTTAGGCATCAACATTGCGAGTAATGACATTTTTACCTCTTAACCGAGAATTTATTTTTATAAATACTAGTAGTATAAATGACAGGTTGAAGTAAAGAGAAATATACAGTAAATCGGTAACTCACCTTACGCAAGGTGAGTCAATAAATTAGAAGTAAAACTTGGGCTATTCAGAATTATTCTCTAGAGAAAATTCCTTTGATACCTTCCCATGCTTTGTGCACATACTCTGTCACTGCGGATCCTGTTATACCTCCTACCGTAACACCTGCCGGTCCTCCGAGTAATGTCGCTCCTACATAAACTGATCCAATCCAAACAGGATCAATATAGGAAACGTTATCCGGCATAATGCCTTTATAAAGAATTGGGACATACAGTGCTTTGCCTGCAATCCCTCCGAGACCTGCATAAATTCTAAAATCTATCTTGCGATCAAAACTTACACTTCCACTACCATGTGCGTCTAAACCAACTCCAACCATTTTTAGATTCTGAATTTTTATCATTTTGCCTTGTATTGAATAATCAAGTGTAAGCGATTGAAATTCTGTATTCTTCCCTCGCGGACCTAGGAAATTAATCAATTTTCCAAGACTAAAAATTGGCTTTAGAATATTTGCATAACCCAATAGTTCCCCTTTTTTTACGTCTACCCTACCAGAAGATTTTAAATTATCCAAGAATAGTGGAAGTGTATTTCCATTCGAATTAAAACTTAGATTTGAGCTAAGCAAACCTTTGATATAAGGATTCTTTGTATACTTCGCAATTAGCATTTCTGAATTAATATCTTTTAGAAATGCGTCAAAATGATAAGTAGAATTTTGACTTGCGACTACTTTTCCTTTACCGCTAAGATGACCATAAACAACATCTGCATTGTTTATCTTGATTCCAATATCGGAATTAGCAATATCCAAATCTAGATTGATATTTTTTAATTCATATAAATCAAATATAGCCCTGGCACAAAGAATATTCATATGGGAATAGAAATTCAAATTGCTAGTAATTCTTATATCAAGCGCACGAACAATTAAGTAAATGACCTTATAAATATCTGCATACTCTCCTCGGATATTTAGGTTCAAATAAATATCCTTTGTAAAGGTTAACATACCGTTTGCGCTAGCAATTGCACCAGTTTCATAATAGACTCGAATACTTGTAAAATTGATTTGTTTAGTGTCTGCCAAAAAAGTGAATTCGCTATTAGCCGCAATGTTTGGATATACGGGATAGCCTGAAAAGAGTAATCCACTTATTATAACGTCCGTTTTTATATTGTATTCATTCTTAAATTTTTCTTTAAATAGTGTAAATTCTCCACTCAATGTCGTCTTATCAAAATTAGCCCCGTAAACTAGAGAATAGTATTCCTTTAGTGGTTTAAGTGCAAAGTTATTGATTTTCCATTTAGATTCTATTTGAAGAGAATTGAAATTATAGTCGTTATTTGTATATTGAATTCTGGTATCGGATTTAAAATTGCCTGCCTGATAATTAACATCGAAGTTTAATGAAATAAGGCTTATATGATCACTACCTACTTCTAAGTAATTAAAAAAGAAATCATCCGTTAATGCATTACTTCTTTTTACTACGAATTGAATGGACCGAAATACGATTGTATCTACATTTAAGAATGTAAAAATCTTTTGCAGACTTTTAGTATTCAGAGTCTTTTCTTTTAATTCTTTCTCTTTTTTTTCCACATCAAAACTTGTGGTTAATTCTATTATACCCTCATCTACATTGATCTTATTTAGCTCAATGATGCCGAATAAAATTTTCCATGAAAAAAAGAACTTCATAGATTTTATTTCTACATCAAATCTATTCGTTTCTTCCATACTATGAATGCTGACTTCTTTTAGCTTAATACCAGGAGAAGGAAAGACAATAAGGCTTGATTCTTCAAAAACAATTTTAAAGTCAATCGTTGTATATATTTTATCAATGATGAATTGCTTATAAAAATCCTTATACGAATAAATCGAAATGAATAGCAAAAATAGAACAGAAAGAAAAACGATTGAGTAGGTTTTTTTACTCGTTAAGCTACGCATGGCGTAATTTTTCTATATCACTACGAACCATAATCTCAGAAATTTGTTTGTAATCTAAATTAGAAACCCAATTTAATTTTTCTTTTGCTTTTGCAGGGTTGCCACAGGCAGATTTGATTTCTATCGGTCTGTAAAATTTTGGATTAATACATACCATTAATTCTCCCGAATGATCATCGTATGCCTTTAAGTTCTCTGATTCCCCCTCCCATCTGAGGTTAATATTAATTACCCGAAAAGAATTTTCTATAAAATTACGCACTTTTGTTTTCTTGCCGGTTGCGAATACATAATCTTCTGGCTTTTCCGCTTGCAAGGAGAGATACATTCCTTCTACAAATTCTTTTGCGTAGCCCCAATCTTTCTCCGCATCTAGATTGCCTACTTCTAAGACTGATTTATTTCCTAAAGACCAATTCGCTACATGGAGACTTACTTTTCTAGAAAAGAAATCTTCACCACGAAGTTCCGATTCATGCCCGAATAAAATTCCATTTACGCAAAATAATCCAAATGCATTTCTATAATTTATATTCATCCAATGCGCATAAGACTTTGCCACAGCGTATGGATTTGCCGGCTGATGCGGAGTATCCTCTGTTTGCTGAACCGTATTGGAATTTCCAAATATTTCGGAACTACTTGCTTGGAAGAATTTGGTATGCGGACTAAATTTTTTAATCGCCTCTAGAATATGCAAAACACTGAGACCATCCATTAAACTTGTCTCTAGAGGTGATTTAAAACTTTCAACGACACTACTTTGCGCTGCGAGATTATAAAATTCATCAGGCTGAATTTCTTTAATGCATTTTTCAATCGATACTGGATCCGAAAGGTTAAATTGATAAAACTGAATGTTCCCTAAAATTCCAAAGTGGTTCAATCGCCAGTTTATAAATTTATTTACGTCTCTTACGCCACCATAAACTTTGTAACCCTTTGAAAGTAATAGCTTTGCTAGCCATGCACCGTCTTGGCCTGAGATGCCTGAGATAAAAACTTTCTTCATAACTTAGTTTAAGCTAAAATAATAAGTAAAATGTCAGCGTAAATAAAAATATTTAATTTGCGCTGATTCGCTAATTTTTAGAGTGACTACTAGGAAGAGGCAATGAATACAAATAGAACTATTTTGCTGTTTATTTTAATTTTTACTTTCACATCAACCATTTTAGGTATGATGCATATCGCAATTCAGTCAAAATCAAAAATTACAAAAACAGGAAACATGAATGTTTTCAAAAATACTTTAGAATCAGCAGTTCTTGTAAAAGTGGAAGGAGAGATTCATTCTGGAAAATCTACTTACCAATCCACAGGCGCTGATACAGTTCTAGATAAACTGAGAGAAATTGAAGATAACAATGACATCAAAGGAGTCTTAATCGAAATCAATTCTCCCGGCGGCACTGTGGGAGCTTCCCAAGAAATCTTCGAGCAACTCATGTATCTGAGAGAAAAGAAAAATAAAAAAGTTGTCGTCTCCATGAAAGACCTCGCTGCATCCGGCGGCTATTATATAGCAAGTGCGGCTGATTATATTTATACGGAAGCGGGAACAATCACCGGCTCCATCGGGGTAATTACTGTTAGCCCAAACATTTCCGGTCTATTAAAAAAATATTCTGTTGAAATGCGAGTCTACAAAGCAGGCAAATACAAAGACATTCTTTCCATGTTCAAAGATTCCACTGAAGAAGAAGTTGCTATCATAGAAGGATTACTTTCCGACACTTACAATCGTTTCATTGCAGATGTAGCACGCGGAAGGAAGAAAAAAGTTTCGACGATAGAAAAGTTAGCAGAAGGTAAAATTTATTCAGGAGAAGCTGCGGTTAAAAACAAATTAGCCGATGAAATTGGCGGGCGAAGAGAAGCGATGAGCAAATTAACGGAATTATGCGGAGTCAGTCATTTGAATCTACTTGAAGATGAAGAATCTCCTTTTGATAGATTGTTTAATATCATGGGAACAAAGTTAAATTCCATTTCTGGATTCGGAGGACAAAATACTTTTAGCATCAAGCATTTAAAGTCTCCCATTCTATTAATAATGCCGTCTGCTTTTAGCATTCAGGAATAAGAGGATTCATGAATACATTTCTTGAAACGATAACAGATTTATTCTTGGATAGAGAAGAATTTCTAAAAGCCTTTAGTCCGCTCAATAAAACTACTAAGTTCATTGAATTCTTTTGCATTCTATTTGGCTCAATATCTCTTTCTATGTCTGCCATTTTGATAAACCCTCCTTATACTAGCGGTTATATTGCATTAATCGCTTTACTCACGATGGGAAATTATTTCTTCTTATCTCTTTTATCTTCTTTTCTTTCTTATTCGATTGATTTTAAAGCAAAGAATCTAATTAAAACAGGAGACTTTCCAAGCTTGATTTCTTCTGCTCGCACAATCAATATCGTTTATATTTTTGCCTGTCCTGTTGCAATTGTTTTTAGTTATGTAGGCATAACGTCATTTTCCGCATTCCTTGGAATATTACTTATAACCGTTAGTTCTTATATTTGGATTTTTTCTGGATACGCGAATGAAATTTATGGAATGGGTGGATATAGAACCTTTAAGACAATCGTCGGTTCTATGTTCTTTCTTTTGTATATCCCATTTATGATATTGTTTTATTTTCTCATGAATCTCAGTGTTATTATTTGAAAAATTAGGTGGTTAATAGTGAATATACTCATAACAAACGATGATGGAATTACAAGCCTCGGTATCCATGCTCTTAAAAAAGCTCTTTCAAAAAAACATAACGTTTTCTTAATTTGTCCCGCAAAAGAAAGGTCAGCAACTTCACAAGCGCTTACAATCTTTCATAGAATCCATGTAGAGAAATTAGAAGATACAACGTATACCGTAGACGGTTTTCCTACTGATTGTGTAAACATAGGATTCTTTGGAAATATTTTTCCTGAAATTGATATGGTTATTTCTGGAATCAATCGTGGTGTTAATATGGGGCACGATGTTCATTATTCGGGAACTGTTGGAGCAGCGAGACATGGAGCGGTTCATCAGCGTTATTCGCTTGCAGTAAGCTCCGGGAACAGAGACGACCACTACGAATTTGAAAGAGAAGCCGAATTTATAAATCATTTTATCGAAGAAAAACTATCTTGTTTAAAGAAAGGAATCGTGTATAATATTAATTTTCCGCTAGAATTTTCAAAAGAGTTATCAGAAATTAAACTCACTAAATTAGGGCAGAGAACTTATTCTGATCGCTATGAAATCGCGCATATCAAAGACAATGTATATCATTACTTCTTAGCACTTACTGAGCTTGGATTTATAAATTCTGCTGGTTCTGACTTTGAATCATACACTAAGGGCTACGTAACATTAACCCCTATCACACTCTACACAACAGATAACGATGAATTCAATCACCTACAGAAGACATTTTACTAAGTATAGACTCAACAGGCTTAAGATGATCGCAAAAACTACTATATACAAAAATACATCGGTGTTCATCGGTGTTCATCGGTGGTAATCTTTTAAAAGTATGCAAAACGCTAAGCCCTATGCAAAGTTCGCTGAAGTCTATGACCATGTAATGGGTCATATTGATTTTAAAAAATGGGCTTTGTTTATTTTAAAGTCGAGCTTTCCTGATAAAATTCCTGCGCGTGCACTTGACCTAGGATGTGGGACTGGTTCTCTGTTTAGATATTTCCCAGCGATGACTTATAAAGTCGGCATGGATATTTCTCCTGAAATGGTTACAACGGCTAATAAGAATTATCCCGATACAGTTTTCCAAGTGGGAGACATTCGAAATTTTAAGTTTGATTCTGCCTTCGACTTAATTACATGTAACCATGATACTCTAAACTATTTGACAGACTATTCCGACTTAGATAAACATTTTACCTCCATTCGAAACAATTTAGCAGATAATGGATATTACCTATTTGACGTAAGCAGTGAGCGCAATCTCACCCAAAATTTCCACGATAGAATCTTTAGAGAAACAATTGGAAATACTCTTTTTATATGGGAAAATTCTTACGATGAAAAGAAAAAAGAAATTGTTTCAAATCTATACTTCGCTACAGACGATGAAAACGGTTTCCATGAATTCAAAGAAGTCCATAAACAAAGATATTATTCCAACGACGAGATTAAGCACTCAGTAGAAAAGAATGGTCTTAAACTTTTAAAGATTGGCTCTGATTATAAAAAATGGTCTTATGATAAAAATGCATCTCTTATAAACTTTAAAGTTAGTAAGAGATGATTGATTATATCAGTTTACTTACGAACACATCTAACTTTATTGTTCGCTCTTTGAATATCGCCTTGTGGTCCAAAGTAATAGAATAGACCATTTGTGAGAGTTGTAGAGGAAGCAGCCGGAGTAGAAGAAACATTAGTTTTATAATTGCTTCTTTGTGCACCGGCACCATGAACATCATAATAATTTGAATTCATATATCCAGCGGCTCTACCAAAAGAAAGGTATACTCCTGATTTGCCGCTACCGTCATTCCAAATATGTGTAGTCGATGCCCAATAATAACCATAATCAGTTGCACTGTTTTCATTTAGAAAGGAAGTGGCTGTGAATTTAGAATCAATAGCAGCACTACTTGTAGTTGCGGGAGAACGGGTGTAATCCACAATGCTTTGCAATTCCTTTGCGTTAGGTAATCTCCAGTCGGTATAATTTGCAGTGGTTGCATCTTCACAGGTTTTCACAGCATTGTCCCAATCAGTAGAATCACTGTCTTTCGTTTGCCACATGAGTCCGGTAGAACTATCCGTGATGGTATTATCTCCATTATCCTTAAAACTATTCACTCCATAGCTAGTATTCCCACTAACGCATCTTACATAAAAGGTATTTGATGCGCCACTTGCTTTCGTGATTGGATATCCCTTAATTCTACCGTCGATAAAATTAACTCCAAACATTGTGGCATCATTTGCCATAGTCGTTGATACATATTGTGTAGAGGTTGCGTATTGACCATCAATCACTCTTTCATTTGCACTTACATCTCCAAATCCAACATCAAAAGCAGTCGTGTCAATGAAGGGCGTAAGAGAAGACGTTACACAACTAGTTGAGCCGGCAGTAGAGCAAGCAACCGTAGAGCTCGCATCTTTTCCGCTAAATAATATCAGCGAGTAAAGAGTTTTTATATCTGGAAGTCTCCATGTGTAGCCGCCGGTTGTCAAACCAGAACAATATGTTTTAGCAGTGGCTAACGACATTTTATCCGTAGTTGTAAGCGTTCCGCTGTTATCGGTATCAGCAGTCTTCGTCCACAAAAGCCCTGTGATATTATCAGTAATGATTGTGCCAGCACTATTCTTTGTATAGCTTGGCTGATTTCCGCTATAGTCCGCATCGTATCCAGTTTTTATACAGGTTGTTGCTGAACCAGAACTAGTGGTGTAACAAGTAGATTGATTTGTATCTACTATTGTATAAGTCAAGGTTGAAGAAGTTGTTGTCCTAGTTGTAGAAGCATATGCCAGTAGTGCTGCTAAGGAAGAATTATCTTTTTTATCATCCTTGCAATTCATTACTGATATAAATAGAATTAACATAAGTAAAATTAGTCGCGTCATAATATACCCTCTCTTAAAAATTATATTATTCAATTAAGATACAAGGTAAAGAAAACTCCAATAAAAAAACATAGTTTAGTGGCTAATGATACATTTTTGTAGACCTACCTTACCTTTTAGGACAAATTCTGCGGATACTGAGTTTAAGTATTAAAGCAATAACTATAGTAAGGCATTGGGTTCCTTTGTTCTAGTGATTAATTGGACTGTAACAATCTACAAGAAATCTCTTCATAGCTTACTTGCAGATAATCAGCAGTAGCCTTATGCCTTGCCTTAAATTGAGTTTTTAACTTCTCTGCAACAAAGTATTTACTTATAGAGTTTAAAAAGAATTCAAATTCGATATGATCGTTTAATACTGAATATCCGCTGAAGGAAGAAAAACGATGCTCATGCCTAAAGAAATTAAATGGTCCTACTTTCTGGATATCTACAAACAATTCATTCTTCTGGTATTCAATATGTCTAGCAATCCATTTTTTTTGAATGCCGGGCAATATCTTTACATTTAAGATTGCCTCTGTTCCAATTTGAGAAATGGAGGAAGGAGCTTGGATAACTTCTACAGATTTATCTAAAGCGACGAGTGTTTTAAATCCAATATCCTCTTCATGAAACTGAAAAAGTTTTTCGACAGGACAATGGAAAATCGATTTACATTCAAAAATAGCATTCATGTGTCTTAGACTGTTAATTTCTATTTGCAAAACTTTATATGTTAAATTTGATGAGAAACTATGAAATTGATTCAATTCCTAATTCTACTTTTATTCTCCTGTAAGAATCTTACAATCCCTATGATTCCAGATGATTCTCCGAAGTCTCATCACACAAAAGAAGGATTTCAAAATCTAAATCCTACAATCAAAGCTAATGGTCTAGGTCCTGTGATACTCTGGAAATTAGGCAATCTTTTTAAAACAACTCCTTCAACAGAGGCCGAAGACTATAAAATAGAAACCATCTCTAACGATGGAGCAAAGATTAGAGAAAATAAAGATAGAATGAGCTTTACCTGGATTGGTCATGCGAGCGTATTAATACAATTAGACGGAAAAAACATTTTAACCGATCCCATCTGGTCAGAGCGGTGTTCACCCATTAGCTTCATCGGTCCTAAACGTTTTACAAATCCGGGTATACAGATAAATGACCTTCCTCCTATAGACATAATCGTTATTAGCCACAACCATTACGATCATATGGATTTACCCACTCTGAAAGAATTAGATAAACGATTTAAACCTACAATATATGCTGGATTAGGAAACCAGGATTTCTTAAAAGGAGAAGGACTTACGAACGTTGTAGAATTAGATTGGTGGGATATTCGTTTAGAGAAAGATTTAAAAATTGTTTTTACTCCCACTCAACATTTTTCCGGTCGTGGAATATTTGATCGAGAAGAAACTCTTTGGGGAAGTTATATCATAGAAGGAAAATCAGAAACGATTTATTTTGCAGGGGATACTGGCTATTTTCCCGAATTCAAAGAAATCGGAAAACGTTTTCCTAAAATTGATGTAGCCATTTTACCTATTGGTGCTTATGAGCCTCGCTGGTTTATGAAACCTATTCATATGAATCCAGAAGACACTCTACAGGCATTCTCTGATCTCGGCGCAAAATATCTATTACCCATGCACTATCTAACATTCGTATTAACCGATGAAGCACTAGATGAGCCTCTAAAATTTACTAGGTCTCTATTTGAATCAAGGCAAATACCGCTCAATAATCTATTAGATTTAAAAATTGGTGAAAGTAAGTTTTATTAGTTTTTTTGTTGCAAAAGATTCTCAACATTATAGAATACGCGCATTCATTCAAAGGAGATTCTTCAATGAAAAAAATTAGTTTAGTATTGGGTTTAGTGATCGCGATTACATTTGCGGCTTCTAGTCTTTCAGCAAAATGTTATGGGTTTAGAGATGCAGACATCAAAGTTTGTGTAAACGGTGATGGATTCAAAGAAAGAAAAAAAGCTAGCGACATTTGTAAAAGCGTTTCTGGAACAGATTGTGGTGGGATTACAGGCAACTCCGGTTCCTGCACAGGACCTAAGTGTTATGACGAAAGTGGAAGCAAAAAGAGCAATATCAAAGTAGATTAATTTTCATATTTACGCCATGCGCGTAGAGACGTAGCGCGCTACGTCTCTACGTGTAACGATTGAATAAAATCAATAAACCGAACTGAGCCAACCCGCATACTCATCGTTATTCGCTGTAACTATTTCAAAAAACAAATCCTGAATTTTCTTTGTGATAGGTCCCATTTTACCGTTGCCTATAACGCGTTTATCAATTTCTTTGACCCAAGCTACTTGCACACCTGTGCCTGAGAAAAATACTTCATCGCAAATATACAATTCACTTCGAGTAACGTCCCTCTCTATTACTTCGATTCCTTGTTTGCGCGCTAGTTCAATGACTGACCTTCTTGTAATTCCTTCTAGGATAGAAGAAGTAAGACTTGGTGTGATTAGTCTTCCATCGCGGATAATGAAGATATTCTCCGCTGAGCCTTCCGAAACAAAGCCACGAGAATCAAGAAAGATTGCCTCGTCACATCCATTTTGCACTGCTTCTGATTTTGCAAGAGCCGAGTTTACATATCCGCCGGAAGCTTTAGACATTGTAGGAATTGTAGTGTCGTCAATTCTTCTCCAGCTAGAAACCATTGTCTTGAGACCTTTCTTTGTATCTAGATAATCGTTTAGCGGCAAAATATAAATAGCCAAATCCGCCTTCACGTCATGAAAGCGAGGCGATAGTTGCAATGCCGAAGTATAGATATAAGGACGGAGATAGATATTCTCTTTGTATCCGCATTCTTTCACTAGTTTCAAAATGATTTTTTCAAATTCAAGCGGATCAATTGTGTATTGAAGTTGAACTAATTTCGCAGAGTTTAACAGACGTTTGACGTGATCTTTTAAACGGAAAATATAGACGTTATCTTTTTTTGCATTATAATATCCACGTATTCCACCAAACACTGCAGTTCCGTATTGCAATGCATGGGTTTGAATGCTCACCATTGCTTTTTCGGCAGGAACAATCTTTCCTTCAAAATAAGATAAATTCTTAAACTTTCCCATAAACCCCTCACATCTGAATATATTTTCAGAATTTTAGAAAAGGGTATTTTAACAAGTAAATTTCAGATGGGGTTTTAATCCAAAGAATCTGAATCACTCACCTTACACAAGGTGAGTGAATAAGATTAAGGAATCCCGCTACTTCTCCTCTTCTTTTCTTCTCATCCATCTTCTTGAAAGGAAGAATCCAAAGATTCCAACGATGAGTCCACCTAAGACCATCGAATAACTGTTGTTATTCCCTCGATTCAAATAAGCAAGCAAAGGGCTCTCGTCTTCGTTCGTTAAACTAACCGGCAATCCATAAAGAGTATCTGTTTGTTCAAGCGACAACACAGCGTTATCCGTAGAAGTAATATCAGTATTCGTAGAATCAGAAACTTTAACTAAAATAAATGTCTTGGCAAAACTATAAAAGTCCTTGGTAAATGGATCCCTAATAATTGCATCTTCTTCTGTAACGGTTGTTGTCTTGGAAGAATAATTGGAATCTACCCAAGTTGGATACGGAGAAGTTTTATCTCTTTGTAGGTAGAGTTCACATTCATGACTTGGAATATTGTAAGAGCCGAAGACTGCGACTATCTTGTATTTTGCGCCGTCAGTTTGATTTTTGATTTTAAAATGAAAGCTTTGCAGACTCTTATGATCCCATCCTACAATGGCAACTTTTCCATAGCCCTGGTCTTGAAAGATATTATCTTTGATAGTTAAATTAACAGTCTGTCCGTTGTATTGAGAATTACTCTGAATAGGCACTTTAGAAAAGCTATCAGAAGGATTACAATAATTAGCTACTGAAATGAAAATCTTTTCGGAATACTCTAAACTTGTTTGTTCTTCTTGAAACGAAATTGTATAAACATTATTGAATGAAAGTTTGGTTTCGGGAATGAATCGAATATTTGCTTCCTTAGTAATCTCAACGCTCCCTTCCATTTTTGTATTGGTGACAGCATCTGAAAGAGAGAGATTTGCATTTAGCTGATTGTCTTTTAGCATTTGCAATTTTCTTTCAAAACCAATGTCTAGACTGCCAGAATTTAGCTGAATCTCAATAAATCCTTCTTTCACGAGTATGTTTGAGTTTGTAGATATTCCCGTGTAAGGTTCATTGGGAGTAATCCCAGTCTTATCAATTTTATTGGCAGAAGAAGTATAAGAACGGTTAACGTTTGTTTTTTTATCGAAGCAAGTTGAAAAGGAAAAAATGATAATAATTAAAAGTAAAATGTATTTCACCGACTTTCCCCCCTATATTTAGGAAATGCATCCATACAAAGTGGTAGGCACACCCGTCATATCATACGATTATTTTAGTTTAATTATAACAGCCTTCCATAAAAAAGCAAATTAAAAAGGAGGGTTTCTAAATGATTTGTTTTTGCCATAGTCCATAGCGAGGCTCGAAGTCAAAAACAAGGAATTTGCCTTCTTTTAGAGTTGTGCTAGGTTCCCATTTATCAGGAATCTCAACGGCTTTGTGAAGGCGGTCTAGATAAACTTCTTTGGGGATTTCGTAGGCACCTAAATTCCAAGTGACTTCATTGAGTTGTTGGGTATCAAATAGAGTGAACCCATCGCGAAAGAGAGCTTCAAACAAATGAACCAATGCCACTTTTCCTGCATCTGACTCAACGGAAAACATACTTTCACCGGCAAAGAATTTACCAATTCCAACTCCGTAGGTTCCTCCAACAAGCTCTCCTTTTTGATTCCACGCTTCGACACTGTGAGCATAGCCTCTTTTATGGAGTTCGGTATAGCCATTTAAGAAACCTTCTGTTATCCAGGTAATTTCATTTACGCGTTGAGCACATCCTTTCATAACCTCGCGAAATGCTTGGTTGAATGTAACCCGATAGACATTCTGACGAATTTTTTGCGAACAGTCTTTGAAATATGCAATCCATCGATTTCGAATATTGCCCGTGGGTGAAGACAATACCATCGAATCGGATTCTGCGACCAGGGAAAATTCCATGTGTGTAGGCGTAATACAATCTATCCGTTGAAAAATCTCCACCGATGGCAACTAAGTCATCCATTTTTCGGAGAGGGTCTCCAAAGAATTTGTGAAAATCTTCCCTTCCACTCATGGCAAAGTATTGGCTCCTACTAAGGAATTTTTTTGGAGATGAGAATTTGTATCCTCATAGAATTCAAGCATAGCACGATGAGCCATTGGAGTCAACTTCATCTCCTGATCATTCTTTAGATATTTTTCTACAGGTAATACATTATACTGATAGCCTGACTTATCATTGGAGACATACACAAATACAGGAACATAACCAACGTCCTGAATCGATATTTGAGTCTTTCCTGATTGCATCTTTTTAGTTAATTTAAAATTAAAAATCATTCCACCGTTAGTATATCGCTTAATCTGTCCTGAGACAAAATTTCCCAGAGAATAGATGACAAGCCTTTGCTTTCGCTCTCCATATTTATCTTGAATCCAATCCAGCTCATAGGGTTGCAATACATGGGGATGACCACCTAAAATAATATCCGCCCCTTCTTGAAATGCAAAGTCAACCATCTCTTTCTGGAATTTATCTGGAAATCTTGCATATTCTGTGCCAAAATGATATGCGACAATTAGGACATCCGGTTTCTTACTACGTGCGAGTTGAATGTCTTCCCTAATACGGTCTTTGTCTATTATATTGACCACCTTATCTTTCGGGATGGCAATTCCATTTGTGCTATAGGAATAACTTAAAAAGGCAAAGTTAATTCCGTTCTTGGTATAAAGTAAAATCCGATTCTTTTCGAATTCTTCGATGGATTTATAAGTCCCCAAATGACTAATTCCTAAACTATCGAGTGTATCAATTGTGTGATCGATTCCCTTTCGGCCTGTATCGACAGAGTGATTGTTAGAAGTAGTCAATATATCAAACCCTGCATCTTTGAGTGCATGTGCCAATTCATCAGGAGCGCCAAATTGCGGGTAACCGGCAAATAACTTGGAATCACCTGGTAAAGTAGTTTCTAAATTTCCAAAGGCAATATCAGCAGAAACTAAATACTCCTTTATGTTCTTAAAAACAGGATGAAAGTTGTGGCATTTGCATTTTGGATCAAAAGCAGAAGTCAATTGAGTGGAATGAACCATAATATCTCCGACTGCGGAGACCTGAACGGTCTTTTCTTCCGGGGTAGTCAAGTCTCGAATAAAATGAGTGGAACAATTCGAAAAGAAGAAAAGTAAAAATGGGAATAAGTAATAGAATGTAAGTTTAATTTTAGGCATATCAGTTTTACCTTGTATTGTTCTTTACAATCAAGTTAGAATGCAATTAACTTTCGTTGCCAAGATTGAGATTTTTCGGATACAGGATTGCCACCGAGGCACTGAGACACAGAGAGATTTCAAGAGAGTCTTTATCACATAATATTCTTTGCTTATATAATTCGGGTTTGTTGCTATAAAACTACAACATAGGATACCCATTGGCTCATTGGTTCCTTCAATGTAATGAATAATGACTTGTTCGGAATCGAGAATAATGTCTGTGAAATGGATATTTTTCAAAAATAAAAAAATCTTTGCTTTGATATTTGATAATAAGTTCATCAGTATAATTTCCTTAAATGCTACTTGCATTTGATTTATTTGTCACCCTTTTTCGCTTTTGTTTCCCCTCACCCCAATTTTTTATAAGTTGCGGTATATGCCTGTAATGCCCCTCTCCCAATGGGAGAGGGGTTTCTCACCATTATGCGCGTTAAGCAAGAATGGATGTAGTTCGGTTAAAATAATCTTCGTATGCGGCTAATCTAAAATCAACAGAAATTATTTTTTATCAAATATTTTTTTCGAATAATTACACAGTTCAGCATTTTTGTGGCTCTAATGCGTAATTAAGGTATATTTGCTTTGAAGCACAATTGTCCTTTCCTTCGACTTCGCTCAGGACAGGCTGGCTCAGGATGACAATGAGGCTAATGCTGTGTATACGCTTTGTATAAGCTGCGTATAAGATAACGTTTTATCAAACATAGGGTAGCGATAGGTTCAAAGCTATACTCAATATAGGTTCCCTATGCCCCCTTAACCCATATTTGAAGTATTAGGGAACCCATTGCTACCCTATGTTATGTGCATCGTCTTCTTATACGATGGTAAAAGGAATCCCCTGACTGGTTACTTGTTGTTTGATTCTTTCGGAGTATTCCCCTTTGCGAAAGGGGATGGCTTTCAGTGTAAAAATAATTTTACTCCATTGATTCACCATACAACAAGGAAATCAAATAATTACTAAAAATAAATATTGCAAAAATAGAAAGGCTATACAAATTAATCCTCTATGCATTTAATCCCTGAAAAATCTGTCAAAAATGAAGAAGCGCATAATAACAAGAAAGACTTACCTTCTTATTTAGGAAAAAGGCTATTCCTTGTTAGCCTGCTAGTTGGATTTATTCTTATCGTTGTTGCGTCGCTACAGAACTCAGATCAGACTGAGGAAGAGCAATTAGCGGTTTTACAAGCTAAGATAGAAAAGCGAGAAGTGTTGCTGGAATATGAAAAAAAAGCTTACTGCGAATTGCTCTGGAAAGTTAAAAAAGTTAGATTATGTGCTTGCAAAAAGAATTTTATAAAGGACATTGGAAGTCTCACGGGATACAAAGTCAAGGACTCTGATCTAGACTGGAGAGATTCAGGAAAGACATTTGAAGAGGCTTTACAGGAAGCATTTAGAAGAACTGGTGTTCCAAGAGATAGATTTATTGCGGAAAAATGGGCTAAAGATTTAAACGGAAAATCTGGCGTTGTAGAATGGAAAGGAATTGGTGGAGCAGAAGTAAGTATTGACCCGCCACATGAAACAGATGGTCCAGATGTTTTTCATATTGGATTCAAATCTGCTGATAAAGGAAAAAAGAGAACTAAGGGGCACATTTTTTTAGATTGTGTGCCTTTTTTTAGGAATGTAAGATGACCAATTTCGTAAAAGAAAGCATAGATGAAGCATTGCAGGCAACAGGATACAGACTAGAAGAAATGTCTACACTTGAATCTGTTTTCTTTCGTAAGAGAGTCTGGGATACTTTTACGGATGGAAAAGAACATTGGTGTCTTTGGGAATCTGCTGCTGCAAATGGTGGGTTTAGTATCCGAGAATCCAATGCATGGGAATGGTTGGATGAATTTTTGTTACTCGATGAATTTTATCTTTTCTTTGATAAAGATGAAGATCCTACAATCTATATCTTTCCACAAAATCAATGCTTTACTAAATTTCAAAATGAATTCCCTGGATATACCTTTTATATCACAAACAAAAACCTAGATTTCTTAATCTACCAAAATGACAGTGACTACCTTCGCTGTATCGGCACCGCCGAGCCTTGGCTTCGTAACAAAGCCAAAGAACTTTCAATCACAGGTTGGGTTGATATGGATGGGAAGAGTTATTTGTAATTTAGTGAAAAAATAGTTTGTCTTTTACACCTATCTTGTCAGAATGCTATGGTATTCTAGGTAAAGGTAGATTGGTTTGGCAAATAAGATTTTAGATAATAGCAAAGGAAGAGAGGTAGTTTCCTATGTTCAAGGTGAATTACCTCATTCTAAAGAAGCAAAGTTTGCTATTGGATATTTTTATCTGAGCGGATTTCAATTAGTAGAATCCCATTTTCCTGTTGGCAGTGATCTTAAACCATTTTTAAAAATCGTAATGGGTCGGGAGACTGATTCAGAAACAAGTAGTGAACTCATTACCGGATACGAAGCCAGAGAAAAGATCAAGCAAGAGTTATTAGAAGAACTACAAAGCACAGAATTATCAGACGAGAAAAAAGATAATATCCGTAGTCTTGCTAATCTAATCGAGAAAGGGATAATCGAGATTAAACTCTTTGAGAGTGCGCGGCTACATGCAAAATTATATTTATTTTTAAATCATAATCCTTCTCCGAATGCTTCTAAAGGTCAAGCATTAGTAGGCTCATCTAATTTTACCTCCTCTGGACTCACTCAAAACAAAGAATTAAATATTAAAATTTCCGATGCAGAAGAAATTGATTATCTCAATGAATGGTATGATAAGCTTTGGGATGAGGCTTCTGAATTTAAAAAAGATTTATTAAAAATAGTAGAAGTAAGTGGAATTAAAAAGCCAAGCGCGGCAACACCTGAATATCCACAGATTGGAAATTTAGTCAGTCCAGAAGAATTATTCAAATACCTAGTTTATAAATGGTTTGATGGAAAGGTTATGAATATGTTAAAGAAAGATATTCTTGCCGAGTTCCAGATGGTTGGTGTTCTCAATACAATTAAGATTATTGATTATTATAACGGTGCTATTGTTGCCGACTCAGTTGGTCTTGGAAAAAGTTTTATCGCAATGGCTATTATTGAAGAGTTCATTCAAAAAAAACATACGGATTGGATAAAGAAAGACAATGGTGGAGTTCCGGGTGTATTGTTAATTGTTCCACCGTCTGTTATCAACCAATGGGAGGAGTTAATCATTGGTAGCCTTGATAATAAAGATGAATCCGAATACAAATATCTGCAAGCAGGGCAATTAATTAAGATTCAAAAAAGTGATTTCTTTAAGAACAAGCATGTTTCTATTTCCGGAGCATATAAAGAGAACGATATTTCTTTTCAAATATTCACAGAAGATGGAAATGAGCTACTGGGTATTATCCGCTTGTATTCTGTTGGACTATTTCAATCGGATCCTGCTTATAATAAGCTCTTAGATACTTTTAAAGAAACTTATGATTTAATCGTTGTCGATGAAGCGCATAAATTTAAAAATCGTGGAAGCAATCGTTGGAAATCACTCAAAGCATTGCACAAGAAAAAAAATCATAAATTAAATAAAATGCTTCTTCTGACTGCGACTCCGATGAGCAATTCTATTTATGAATTGTATAATTTAATTCAGTTATTTAATGATGAAACCTTTCAGCCGTTTACACTAAAAGGAATCATGGTTTCTAAGTTATTCGAAACTTATCAAAAAGCATTTCAAGAATCTAAAACAAATGATTCTGATGAGAAAAGAAAAGAGCTATTAGACGCTGCGAGTGAATTAAAACAGAAAGTAATTGATGAAGTGGTTCTCCTTCGAACTAGAAAATATATCAAAGAAAATTTCCAAGATGTAAAGATTAATGATAAGCCTTTAGTATTCCAAGACCCGGTTGTTTCGTCTCTGGATTATTCCGGTTATTCGTCTAAACAATTCCAAGATTTTATATCTCTTGTTTGTAAAGTATTGCCTGAGCTAGAATTTGAACATACAAAATTGTATGGAGCTATTTCTGTATTCTTTGGAGATACAACTGCTTCTGAAAATACTGGCTCAGGTATGGGAATTAAAATTGCTGATCTGTTCCGGTTACTACTGGGTAAACGCATTGAGAGTTCCGTCTTTGCATTCGAGACTACTCTTCGAAAAATTGCTTTTAAAGAAAGAACTGCTCTCTTCTACTTTACACATAATATTTCAATCGTTAAATCAAAACAGGATTTGCAAAAGTTTATTGAGAAACTATTAGAAGAAACAAAAATTAAAGCAGACTTTGAATTAAATGAAGAAGAAAATTATTTAGAAGAAGACCCTAAATGGTTTCAGTCAGTTTGGAATCTATGGACTCAATATACAAAAATAGAATTAGAAAAGCAAAAGAGTGATTTGCCGCTAACAGATGTAATCATTCTTGATTTTGGATCTAGATCAGTCGTATCAAATCTAAAAAATGATTTAAAAAATATAGAAGCAATAATCGAAAAGTTAAATGATTTAAAAGAAAAAGACGCAGATGGAAATAATCTTATCCTAGGTGACTTGCCTCATACAGGCAAGGATTCATTGCAAGAAAAAATGCCGATTTGGATTTACAAGTATGATCCTAAGATCATTGCTCTGCGGCAAATTCTGGGTAGCCCTTCTGGTCAGTCTGAAATATTAAAAGTTCCAAATCTAAGTGATAAGAAGACAATCATATTTACACAGTATAAGGATACAGCCTATTATCTGTATCGAAATTTAGAAGATTGGGTAAATAAGAATTCATTTGCCAAAGAAATTTACCAAGATATTAAACACAATAACCGTTCTCGAATTGGTCTAGTCACTGGGGAAACAGATTCGAGCAGTCGAAACAATCTAAAGAAAAGATTTGCTCCTCGTGCGAACAAAGGTGAGGATGAAATTAAAAGAGCCGGAGAATTAAATGTATTAGTCGCTACCGATGCTTTTAGTGAGGGTGTGAACTTGCAGGATGGTCATGCGTTGGTTAATTTTGATTTGCCTTGGAATCCAATGCTTATTGTGCAAAGAGTCGGTCGAGTCAATCGAATTGGAAGTGAAAACATTGTAGATGTAATTAACTTCAAACCAACGGATGAAATTCAATTAATCGTTACCGTGCTTGCTAAATTAAAAGAGAAGATCAAAGACATTACAAATATTTTAGGAAAAGAAAGTAAAATTCTAGATGCAGATGAAGAAATTTCTGTTGAAACATTTGGACAAAAGATTCAAAAAATGTCCGAAGTCTCGATTGATGATTTAGAAGAAATGGGAATGTCTGATGAATTAAAAAAAGGATTTTCTTTGAAAGATAAATTGCAGGCTGATGAATTTAAACTTTTAAATGAAATCCAGACTAATCTGCGTTATACTCCGCGTGACTTTGCTAAGTATGAAAAGGAAATTTATTCCAATAAAATTTATTATTCCTTTGTTCCGGGTGCTGATAGAGTTTATTCTGTTTATGAATTCAAACGGGGAAAAGAAGGAGAAAGAAAAGTATTGGAGAAAAAAATACTTTCGTCTTCTCTAGAAAATCCCACTCTAGTAACAGAAGAAAGCCCGCTTGCGCTATTGCATTTAGTGAAAGAGGATAATAAGGCTAAGCCTGTAAAGATTTTAGAAATAGCAGATTTACTCAAATCCTTCAAAGCAAAAGTAGATGAGAGAAAAGAAGAAATCGAAGATGCAACGGTCATCGTGCAAAGAGGATTTTTAAACAAGCTAACCGATTTCCTAGGAAGACATGCTCCTTTTAAACAAAATGATCCGAATTGGAAAGAAAAACTTCCCGTCGTATTTAATAAACTCAATATTCTAAGACCACAAGAGCATGTTCCCAAGATTCGAACTCTCTTAGAAACGGCAGGCGTTTTAAGTGAGAAAAGCGGCAAAGTAGGATTAACCGATCCAGATAAATCACTCGATATACTCTATGAGTATTTGAAATTTATTACGGATATTAATTTTGAACAAGAGATCAATCATTATGGATGGTTCTATGAAAGAAAAAATTAAAAGCATTATTGAAAATTTATCTAACAAATATCCAAAAGTAGAAAAGAAATATAAGGATACTACTTATTATGTGTTCAACTACTACAAGTATGAGCAAATCAATAAAAACTATTGCATTTATTTTTTTCCTGAACTAACAAAAGAGCAAGCGAAAGAAGTTTTTGTTCCTGATTTTTCTCCTAATCAAAATGATATTATCTCCGCTGGTGTTGGTTTTATAGATTCAAATGAACTTTGGATTTGTAACTTTAATCCGAATGAATTTAAAAAAGTAATCAAGAACACTGATAAGATTACAGGCAAATACTTTACACTATTAGAGAAAGCATTTGCGATTCCGTTTGATGCCAAAAACTTAGAGCCGTTATTCGATAGAAAAGATTTAATCGAGGAGTTTTACAAACTCTATCGAAACACAAAAGAATTCTTACTCGAAAAGAATAAAGTCAAAGGAGTTCCCGAAGAGAGAAAGGGAGAGTTTGCCGACCAATTTCTTTTGACCATCTTGACTCTTTGGTTTTTGCAGGAGAGAGGATTTTTTAATAGAGATACGAATTATCTTAAAAATAAATTTAAAGAAGTAAACGAAAAGAAAGGAAACTTCTTTGAGTTTTTACAAAAGCTATTCGAAAATCTAGCGGGTAATACTGATGAGCCGATTCATCATTCCACAGAATTTGGAGATTTAGTAATACTCGGACCTGCGCTCTTTTTATATGAAGAAAAAGACATTCCACTTGCTACGATTAGTATTGATAATAAATGTTTTTACCAAGAAGGGATGACGGAAAGGGCTATATCTATTGAGCCAAAGAGATTGTCTGATTCGCTTCCTATTTTAAATTTGTTTGAGAGTAGAGATTGGGCGGAAGGGAATATTGATGAGTTTGTGCTAGGTGCGGTGTATGAAAAATTAATCAACACAGACGAGAAAAAAGGAACTGGTTCTTTTTATACTCCCGAAGACATCACGACTGGAATGTCCGAAAAGGCAATTCTAGATTATATAAAGAAACAATTCAATAAGAAGTTTTTAAACAAGAGTGAAAATGGGTTATATGCGATTATCCGCGAGGCAATCCAAGAAGAGTTAGTATTTTTGTTTGAGTTAGTTTCCCATCTAAAAATCTGTGATCCTGCTGTGGGGAGTGCGCACTTTCTCGAATCTGCCATTGAGACAATGGTGCATGTTTACGAAGAAATCTGGAAAAGAGCGATTATCCTCAACTTAAAACAAACCTTCTATATCCAGACAGGAAACGAAACCGGAGAGATTGTAAAAATTGATATTACAGACTTACATCCAGACAAAGAATCAGAAAAAGAAAAATTCTATTTGTATATCAAATACTTTATCATTCTATCTCGCAATATCTATGGAGTAGATATTAGCCAACGCGCGTTAAAAGTAGCAAAGGCAAGACTCTTTCTCACAATGGCAAAGCACTTTAACTTAGAGAAAAATACATTTGTGCGATTCCCGAATGTGCATTTTAATTTGCGAGAAGGTAATTCACTTGTCGGATATATCACATTAGCCGAACCACCTGCCAACTCTAAAAAGAGAGATATAGTAAGTCACGACTTATTTTCGTTTGCCGCCAAAGATACAAACCAATTGCAAAAAATCCTAGAAGACCTCCCGAAAGAATTTAAAACAAAGATTCAAAAGCTGTCTCAGGCATTAGGGCAAAAAGGAAAAATTCTACAAGAATTGGAAGAGCTTGGAAGTATATTGGCAAACAAAAAACTAGACAGCGCAGATTTTAAAAGAGCCTTAGAGATTAAGTCTGATTTGTCGCAGATTCATATCGCGAGTCTATCGACTAACTTCGCTCTAAAACTACAAAGCATTCTAGAAAAAACAAACGAACTCTTCCGAGTAAAATTAGATTCCCGCTTTGCAGAAGAATTCCAATTAGGCAAAGACGGAGAAACCGCACTCAAACGAAATAAGACGTTTCACTGGCAAATGGAATTTCCTGAGGTGTTCTACCTCTCCCCACATCGCTCAGCCCCTCTCCTAAATCCCTCCCAAAGGGGAAGAGGAGAGGGACTTGGTTGGGCTTTGATATTATTCTAGGTAATCCGCCTTATATACAACTTCCAGAAGATTCAGGAACAGGCGGATTTGTTTGAACAATTAGAATATGAAACATTTACTAAGAAAGGAGATATTTACCGTTTATTCTATGAACGGCAAATAGAACTTATGTGTAAAGGTGGTTATGGATTCTTTATCACCTCCAATTCCTGGATGAAAAGTCAATATGGTGCTGCATTACGAAATTACTTGCTAGGGCATTCTAATCCACTACTTCTATTAAACTTTGAAGACACTCAAATCTTTGATGCGGCAATTGTAGATCCTAATATGCTACTACTAGAAAAAGAACCTTACGCAAAACAATTAGAAGCCGCAAGTATTACTAGTGAATACAAAGTAGGTTCAAATTTATTTAATTTTTTTGAAAGGAATAAAATGCATTTGGTATCCTTTCTAACGATGAATGGAGCGTAGGAACAAAAGAAGGATCTAAGGTAAGAAAAAAAGTAGAAAAAATAGGAATATTGATTAAAGAACTACTGAACGAAGTTCAAATGGGAATTCAAACTGGACTAAATGATGTATTTATTATTAATCAAAATATTTATGAAAAGCTAATTCAGAAAGAAAAAAAATCAGAAATATTAATAAAACCCATTATCGGTGGCAGAAATGTAAAGAAATATACGACTCAGTGGGAAAATGAATATGTAATAGCCATTGGTCTCGGTATGCACAAAGAAGTAATGAAAAATTATCCCTTCTTGTATAAATATTTATTAGATTTTAAGGAAATACTAGAAGCAAGAGCTCAAGTTACAGGTGGGCAACATGATTGGCTAGAATTAGATAACAAACCTACATGATTATTTTAAGAGAATGAAATCAACGAAAATAATTTGGGCTGAAATATCAGATAAGCCAAAATTTGCGTATGATGAACTGGAATTTATTTACAATAAGATAACTTGATTATGATAGGAAAAAATTTAAAATATTTAGTTAAGTCTTTAATTCTAAAGTGATTGAGTGGTATGCTAAGAATTTTGTGGCAACTACAACTGGAATGGGAACTTTACGATGGCTTAAAAATACTGTAGAAAAAATCCCCATTCCCCGCACACCTATCGACAATCCAGAATTACAAAAACCATTGATTGAATTGGTGGATAAGATACTAAAGAGTAAGGACGCTGGAAAGAGTAAAGACGCGATTAATCGCGTCTCTACGGAGGATGACAACGATACTTCTCACTACGAAGCCGAAATTGACGCACGTGTGTTTCATTTGTATGGACTCACAGAAGAAGAGATGCTGACTGTGCTGAATAGTTTTCCTAAGATGAGACAAGAAGAGAAAGACTTGATTGGGAAGTTTTATAGGGAAATAAAATAATGGGGTTTGGGGCTATTAGCCCCAAGTTGTAAATGCCCCCACATTTAAAAAGTAATTGTAAGATTCATCATAAAAGATCTACCGGGTTGAGGAAGGATAGAGGAATCATAGCCTGTTGATCTTGCATAGTAATAATTTCCAGCATTAGCATTGCCTACCCCCGGATGCACATAGTATTCATTGAACAAATTCATGATCTTGAATGTAAAAAAACCCAACTCTTTAAAGTTATAAGTAAAACCTGTATCAATAACAAAATATGGATCTAGGCGTTTTTGTTCTTGTTGAGCAGAGCGCCTTAAGAGAGTTTCCGCTTCTATGTCTGGCAATGGACCATTGTTGTTTAGGACGTTTCTAGAATAAAATTCTCGTGCACTTACATAATTGCCCCTAAAATTTAAGATAAAGGTTTCTTTTATGGGCAGGTTGATTCCAATATTTATTTTATGAGGAGCAACATCACCTAAGTTTGTAAATTTTCTTTCACGAGGAATATAAGAAGCAGGTCCGTCATAGTATGCACCAAGAGGATTATTCACTTTATTTCCTTGGTATAAATACTCATACTGACCAAGGGGAGTTGTCCCTTCTTTCCATTGTTTCATATTATGGTCATAATATGTATCCGATTGGGCGAGAGTGTAAGTGTAGTATGTATAAAAACTGATAGGCAAAGAATTTGTGATAAAATTGTTAAAGTTCCATTTGAACTTATATTCAAGACCGTAAATTCTTCTTCTTCCTCCATTGGGACCGGACTCTCTAATTACATCCTCATACCTTGAATAGAAAAAGGAAGCTTCATTTGAGATTTGTTTCCCTTGTCTCATTAAAACAAGTTCTGTTGTTTTCACTTTTTCAGGTCTTAGGTTTGCGTCGGATACTCTACCAGAAAAACCTCCATAAAGTAAAAGGGGAGGAGGCTCATTAAATGCTTCTCCGTATAGTAACTTAATGGCTGTTTGCTCTTGCAGTTTATAAATTGCCGTTATTCTTGGATTTAGAGCTTTACCATAGACAGAGTTTTCATCGTAACGAATACCCGGACTAAATCGAAACTTTCCAATGTCAATAATCGATAATAAAAATCCACCTCTGTCATAGGTTCCAATCATGTTCTCTTCCGGCATTCTGCCCCGACCGGAAGGACCTTTTAGCATAATAGGATCTGTGCTCAAATAAACAGAATAACCGCCATTTTGATGAAGTGGGTCTTTATCAACCCCTTTGTTTACATTTGGATTTAACGCATCCACAGAGCTAAAATAAGTAGAGCCCCACCAATACCCTGGAATATCATAAAACTTAGTTAATTTCTTAGCTTCGTATTTTAAACCTGCTAGAATCTTTAAGTTATCGTTCACTTTGTATTCGATGTTTTGGTTTACTAAGATACTAGAATTTACATTTCTCCAATTCGTTATACTTACATACGATGGTTTCGTTAAACTAGAACCATCTGCCTCCGCCCAAGTTCCGTAAGTGGATGTATCACGAGCTAGTGCTAAAGTATAAGAAGTTAACTTAGGAGTTATTTCTACTGTGTTTTCTGCATAGACGTTTACAAGCCTCTTACTCCAATAAGCATTTGTTTGCGCTTTGTCACCCGGATAGTGTCCACCGTAACTTTCATCTTTATTACTAAGATTAGAACCAATCTTTAATGTCTTATAGGTAGCACTTAAAATTGTTCCCCAATTATTGACAGAGTCCCGATAGGTTCCAAAAGGTTTTCCCAAATCTCCATAAAACAAAACCGGTCCCCAGATATTTGGATTTCTCAAGAAAAAGGGAGAACTAAATCCCTTCCCTTTCACATTATTATTTTCATCTTCCCCCTGGGTAGTTCTGGCAGAAACTGCAATTCCTAATTCACCAATTTGAGAAGTCGCATGTCCGTCCATAGTCCAATTGGGTCCGGTTCCATACATTAAACTTGCTCTTCCCGTTAATGCCTTTCCACCATTATCTTTTGCTGTTTTTGTGATAATATTAATGATTCCTTGAAACGCATTTGGACCATACACAGCAGAAGCAGGACCATAAATAATTTCAACACGTTTGATTCCAGAGATTGGGTAAGTTCTATCCACAGTTCCAACTTGAGTCCATAAATCATTCTGTATAATACCATCAATCATTAGAAGGGTTCTTGAGGTGTAGGGAGTTCGATAGCCTCTCTGATATAAATTAATTGGGTCAGATCCACCAAGACCAATGACATCAAAACCAGGTAAATCATTGAATATATCTTGTAGGCTTGTATAGCCTCGATTCTTAAAATCCTGCTCCGTTATGACCATTGTAGTCGCAGGAACGTCTATCAAGCTTTCTTTCGTTCTAGAAGCCGTCACAACTTCTGTTTGCTGTAATAGCTTAAAAACGTCATCAGAGGCTTTGGATTCGACAGCAACTACTGGCAGATTCAGTTCCTTACCTATTGGGAGAGATTTTACATATTCATCTACGTTCTCTGCATTTTCTTTTCTGGCAGTATTGAATTTTACTTTATTGGAAAACTTTTTAGAAAATCTGTCACTTACTACTTTGTCTTCTATCTTTATTTCTTCGGGAGGTAATTCTACTTCACTCAAATCTCCAAGCGAATCGGAAATGTTGATTGCGTCGATAATATTTCCTTTGTCTGGATTGTAGACATGACCATAGATGAGCAGATTTCCATTTGGCTTTCGTGTGTAGTAACCACTCAAATAGAACTTAGCATTATTATCCTTTGCAGTTTTCAGATTCTCAGCATTGCTGCCAGTCAAAGTCTTTACCTCAAAACCTTTTGCAGTTAGCTCTGATTTTAAATTTTCTAGGATTAAATCTCTATTAGCCACATCTTCTTTAGATTTATAAGGAAGAAAAGTTCCAATATAAATTGTGTTAGATGTGGAACCATCTGCAATAAGACTCTGAACCAATACAAATAAAAGAAATATGGCTATAAATCTAATGTTTTTAAAAATATTCATCTAACTTCCCTAGTATAGTTTTCAACAATGATTTGTTTTTTTATCTATAATGAGGAAAGACTGAAAGAAATGTAATAGATTTTGCAATTAAAAAAATAGTCTAAGGACTTTTTTTTTCATAAGTATTGCTTAACTCTTGTATGTTTAATGTATTCGAGAGAGATTTTAGATAAGTGGGAAAAGCCGATCGTAAACGAGCGGCTTTTTTATTTTTTTATTTAGAAGAGGTTAACCAGCAGTAATCGCTAGCTCTACACGTCTATTTGCTGGGTCATTTGGACTTGCACCAGGAGCAGGTTTGTCTGCACCTACACCTTTCGTTTCACCGATTTGATCATCAGTAATTCCTTGTGATTTTAAATAACCTTTAACAGAATCTGCTCTTTGTTGGCTAAGAGTTTTATTGAAAGCTGGATCTCCAGAAGCATCTGTGTGACCAGAAATATTAACTTTAGTGTCTGGATATGCTTTGATAGAATCAGCAACTTTATCAAGTGTAGCTTTTCCTGAATCAGGAACATCCGCTTTACCAGGATTAAATTTAACTGCTTGCTCACCCATTTTTAAGCTAAGTGCTTCAATATCGCCATCAGCACCTTTCACTTCTGCTACACCAATTTTTTTAGATTCAAGATCTTCTTTGATATCATCTTTCATTAGGTCGAAGTATAACCCAACACCAAGACCGATTGCGCAACCAGCAGCAAGACCAACAGCCTTACCTTTATTGCTTGCTTTTTTCTTTTTACCAAAAGCTGATTTTACTACATCTTTGATGTCTCCACCAGATGCTTTTTTCTTAATAGCTTCATCATAGGCAGCCCCAGCTAATAAACCTGTTAAACAACCAGTCAATCCGCCTATCATAGTGCCCTTTCCTACTTTACTGAGTGTCTCACAGGAAGTAACCGAGAAAGCAACTAGCAGAATCATAACTAATGAATTTTTTTTCATCTATTGTCTCCTTTTTCTTCAAAGAAAAATAAAATCTATTTCGGGTCAATCAAAAACAAGTTGCTTTCTGACTCGCAAATTCATATTCTGGATAGTTAATTATGAAGCCATCCATTCAAATGAGTATTGCATGTGGGATAATTGGACTTATAGCAGGTCTCTTTGTTAGCAATAATGCTACAGGAGAGGGTTATGAGATGTTTCCACTATTCTCTACTTTGTCCTCGCTTGTATGCTCTTTCCTACTCTGGCATATATTCATCACGCGAAAAAAATCACGCTCTATTGTATTTGGAATTTTTATAGGGCTAATGATTGTAATCCTCTCTCATTACTTCACTTGGTATTTCATGTCCTTGTCTTATTTTCTTTGCAATCAATTCACTGGTAAATGTCTCAGTTCACTCGGAGGAAAGACAATAAATCCAGTTGAATCTATTTATCTACTACTTCCGTTCACATTGATTAGTTTAATGATCGCATGGCCTACGATTCCTTTGGGAGCCTTCCTTGGTGCGATCGTAATTAAGCTACAGAATAATTCAAAAATTTAGTAAAAAAATTTCTTGCCAAATAAATAGCATATGCGATAATTCTGCTCCCTATCCAAAGGGAGGAGAATATTGTGAAGACAATTTTTATTTTATCAGGGTTTCTTTTTGCCCTAAATCTATTTGCCACTGAAGAAATGGAAGGCATTTACATTGCAAAATCGGAAACTACAAACGAAATCTACGAGTTAAGCCTTAACGTGGAAAAAGATGGCACAGGAGAAGATGCTCATTTCTTTCACTTAACCAAGGCTATGCAAAGAGAAGAAGGTAAGAATGAAACATCGATTGTTGGAAAATACAAAATAGACAAGAAAAAAATCATTCTATACGGAGAATCAGTCACAGCCTCTAAGCAAAATTTAAATGCCGATCACGAAGACAAGCAAGAGAGCAAATACACCGGCTCACCGATTCGAGTATTTGTTCGAAACGAAGACAATAAAACTATTCTAGTATTGAGTGCATTTGGAAAAATACTTAAACTAGCAAAACAATCTTGAGAAGCAATCTTATGAGATTTATATTAATAGCCTGCCTGCTTTATGCAGGTAGTTTATTTTCAGAAGAAAAGGCAATTTTAGAAATCCGTAAATACTATCAAAAGACTGAGCAAAATCTTAAAACATATACGCAGGCTAAGATTGATTATACACACAAAAAATCTCACGTAGATGAAACAGATTTATTAGATGAAGAAATTTACTTTTATTCAAACAAGAAAGAAATTGTTAAAATCGTAGGCGATATTGTATTTGATTGCTCCGGCTCTGTAAATGAATTAACATACAAAAATAAGGAGCTAATCTTTGTATACTCCTACAAATGGTCGGGATGCAATCGAGAAGGAAAGTCAGACGAATCCAGATTCTACTTTCAAAATCATAAGCTCATTCAATGGAAAGTAGGCGAAGAAGAAGTAGCCAAGTTAAAATGGAATCAAAAAGAAAAAGAACTTCTCAAACTTTCTGTCTTCTATTTAAAACAATTCCCTAAGTAAATTTTAAGGTGCGGCGTATATCGTTTTAATTTCTGCTCCTGCATTGCCTAGATCCGTAACAGTGAGAGTAACAGTTCCGCCAGAATGAATATATGTTTCAACGACAGAGACAGATTTTACCTGACCGGACTTATCACGCATAACGTTAAATTCAACTTCGGTGTCAACGAATTTAACCTTATCCGATTTTCGAGGATACTTATACTTATCAAAATTATAAATAAAACAAATTCCAAGTAAATAAGCTTCCTCCATACGAGCGAGCGGCAAAGTAAGAGTAGACGTTGTTACCATAGTATCATCTGTCGCTTCCGTGACTTTTGTTCCCTTCGGCAAATATTTATCAGCGTATTGTTTCAGTGTTGGATTCGATTTACTGGGTAGCTCAGAAACTGGAGGTGGATAAGAGGAAAGATATCCATCAAATAAATATCCTTCTCGGTCATCAGCCATTACCTTGACCCAGTAGCCGGGAATCCCATCTACATCGTATTCTTTATCAGTCATTTGACGAACACGCGCAATCGTTCCAAATGAAACAGTTTGAAGAAATCTTCCATTCTTAGACGGCTTATCTCTTAGATTCAGCCCCGACTTAGCCAATACATAGAGATTGTCCCCCACTTTGTAAGAAACAACAGGCTTCGCACTTACAGAAAGGCACAATAAAAATAAGACTAGAATGATTCGATTTCTTTGCTGGTTCATATTTTTTTCTATCGGAGTCTTTTTTGTTTATCGATGGTAATTTTTTACATTGATAGATTTGATTTGCTGAAAAATAGCCTTCTCGAAAAATAGAATGAATGCATTTTTCAAAACGAAATCTTTTCCTATTTTTAATTTTCTTTTCTGCTCTATCTCATTTGTTATTTCGATTTCTAGTTTTATACTCAGAGAAGACTTCCTTTATCTGGCATACAATTGGAACGAGAGTAATTTCTCCAAAAGAATATGACCTTGCCATTCTCGGAGACAGCCAACTAATGAGTGGTATTCATCCTAATATTCTAAACAAGCTACTAAAGGAAAACGGGAAGCAAACGGATATTTTATATTATCCGCGACCTTCAGAGCAGCCAGAAGGAATTTATAAATTGCTCATAGACTTTAAAAACTCAGGAATAAAAATTAAAACTCTTGTCGTCAATGTCTCCCCTGTCACGAGTTCAAAGAATACAATCGTAGACGCTCACAAAACTCTCTCTCAAAACTTTCAACCTTTTTCACTTCGAATGCTTTTAGACAGTGAACTCAATAAATTCTATTTTAAAAATCTATCGGGTAATATCTATTACCTTTTCTTGCAAGTATTTCCACTTTTAAAACTAAATGGAAATTTCTCGAATGAAATAAAACTAATTCCGGGCTCAGAAGGAATCCAACACAACAAAGAAATGAATGCACTCCTAAATGTAAATTTTTTTGGGAATCTAAACACGAATAAAGAAAAGAATCTATTCCTAGAAAATTCTTTAATCAATGAAAATTTCTATTTTGAATGGGGAAATTTCTCTCCTTTCACCGGAGAGTGCATTGAAAGAAAAGAAACACTTTCTTTACCGGCTGGAATGGAAGCAGCATTCTTAACTCCAAGAAAAGAGTCGCTTAGCTTTTGGTTAAAGATTGGGAAGTATGCAAAGGAAAACCAAATCCGAATTCTTTATCTATACATTCCATTTTCTCCAGAGGCTGAGGCAAAAATTCGGTCAAATGAAAGCACTTCTCCAATCCAAATGAATCTCCATGAAATTTCCTCCCAAATAGGAGAAGATAGTATAATGAAAATTGAACCAAAATTATTTAACTCCAGCGACTTTAAAGATTATACTCACTTAAATGTATGTGGAATGATGAAGTTGACAAAAGAGTTAGCCAATAGATTGTAACGAGATAGTTTTATGTTTTATTCTAAAAAAAATATCTGTCTAGGACTCTCCCTTTTACTGCTTCTATTGCATTGCGCTGATACAAATGACTTATACTATTCAAACGGTCAAGCCAATGGTAGAATCTTCTTAGCATTTAAAATAAAAGATACCGAGTGCAATTACACACACCGACTAACCGCCGTTATACCGTATGAATCTAGAAAAAGAGAAGTAGATGCTTGCGTTCAGGCAATTCTAACAAAGCTTTGCGGAGATTGGAATGTATCTGATCCTACTCCACTTTTATGTAAAACAATTAATTATAGAATTAACTATAAAATAGGCGGAACAAAAAAATGATTCCTAAGTTCGATTTGCAGCTAACGGAAATTATGCTCTATATTTCCTTGTTCGTCGCCTTTGTTGTTTTAGTCATCCTCTATCTTCGTTCAGGAAGTAAGAAAAAAAGAATTCTTCAAAAAACAGAATCCGGGGATAATGCTTCTAAGCCAAAACAAGAACAATCCATACTTGAAATATTCGATTATCTCGGAACAAAGATTGTTCACGAGAATGGAACCTACACAGTAAATCATAAAGGCAAAGTAACCTTCTACAAATCATGGGAGTTAGTCCCAATTCAATTTCAGAAAATGGTAAAGGAACTAGACAATCGTTCTGGACTCGCAAAGAAGAATGATGATTACTTCTTAGAAGTCATCAATGGAATTTATTATCTAACCATGCCCGATGGTTCCATCAAAAAATACAATCGCCTAACCGACGTCCCTGCTTATATACGCAAAGCGGTAGGGAAGTTATAAAGATGAATATCTTTGCTTACTTGTTTAAGTCTGGCAAGGTCAATAGCACATCGAAGCGGTCGTTCATTTCTTGTTTGTATTCGTCTTCATCATAAAACAATGGCTCAACTTCACCATAAGCTTGGTAAGTGTAACGCTCAAAGTCCATATCGCGATTGAACATTTTCTTAAACAAATCTTTTGCGCGTGCTTCCGTTCTCTTCATATTCTGTTTATCATCTCCAGGTTGCTTGGAATGAGTTTGAATTTGAACTTTATAACCCGGATAAACTGAGAGGATTTTTTTAATTTCGTTTAGAATATCTGATTCATCTTTTTTTAAAGTTGATTCGGGAATGGATATTCTTAATTTTTCTTCTTTTTTCGTAACCAAGATTCCAGTTTTAAATTCTTTTACTTTAAAGAATTGCAATTCATTCAATTCATTTCGAAACGAAAAGTGAATTTCTAAATTACTAAGAGAACCAATAAGTATGCCATTATCCGCATATCCATCCCAGACGATTCGTTTTCCAGGTTGACCAATTCCTTTCCATTTTTTTATCACTTGTGTTTTCATTTTATCATTCAATTGATAATTATGCAAAATTGTAATCTTCCACGTTCGAATCGTAAAATTATCTAACTCAGGAAATATTTCTAGAAAATCTGAATCTTCATCGCCATCGGGTGTAAAGGATTTGGAAGAAAGTCGAAAGTATATCTTTTTCTCTTTTGTATTGACGGTTATTTTTCTCTCAGGTGATTTTAAAACCTTTGAGCCAACAGTTAGCTTCAACCTAAGAAGATATGTATCATCAGAAACAATTTTGCCGGTAGAATTCTTTCCATCCCAATCAATGTTTTCAGGGAGAGTCTCTCCCGCAAATGTTCTGAAGACTTCCTCTTTCGTCCCATCTTTCTTAAAAATATTCATTTCCCAATTGGAAATATTTCTTTCTAATGCAATTGGCTTAAAACTAACAATATCTTTGACTTTATCACCGTTAGGTGAAAAAGTAGAAAGGTTTTGTTGAATATCAATATTGTCAGGACTTCGACTCAGGTAAATATTTTCAAAGGTCATCGTAATTTTATTTTGTGAAAAATCTTCTCCGACTAATTGATAAATATAAGTTCCTTCGTCTTGTAAAATTCCTCTATCATCCTTCCCATCCCATATTAGATTCTTGGGGATACTCTTCGTATCCCACTGAAATGTGCGAATTGGTTCATTCTTTTCATTTAAGAAAGTTCCGCTCCATCTATCTGCTGGATCTGCAATCACTTCTTGCTTAATATTCAACTGGTCAAAAATTTTATCACCATTGGGAGTAAAAAAACGATTATCCGCACTAAGCCTTGCATATGGTAGTGTAGAATCCAGATAAATGGAAACAGGTTTTGATTTGATTTCTGATTTATCAGAAAAAAATACCTTCATCTGATGAATGTAGCGACCGTCTGAAAGAATTTTTCCAGTATTATCATTTCCAAGCCATTCTACTTGCTCAGGAATTTCAACCTTCAATGGCTCAAGTTCTTTATCTCCAGAAAAAAGATACGCGTAGAAACCACGCTTTCGTTTATGTCGTAAATCTGCTGAAAAAATTTTAATCACTTTTCCATTCTCATCCGCGATATGAATCTTCCAGTCTACTGGTTTGCGAGAACCAATATATTTTATTTTAAAAATCATTGTATCATTCACATCATCGAAGTTAGGGGAAAAGAAAACTTTCGGTGTCTCAAGGACTAAGGATTCTACTTCTTCCGAAATCAAGGAAGATGTGAAAAATGAAATAACAAAGAGAAAACTAAAAAAACGTTTCAAAAAAATACCCCTTACATCAAGTAGCTACTCATTAGCGATTAACCAATATTAGCCAAATAAAAATTTAACAGCCCTTGAAATATAGCTGTATATTTTTTTCGAATAAGGAAACCACCATAGTTCATCGGAAAATCGCCAAAGCCAGCGATTAGCACTCACTGCTTGAGTTTGGGCAAATGCGCGTAATCCTTCGGGACCATGCACGCGACCAAGTCCACTCTTTTTAAAACCACCAAAAGGTAAATCAGATATCATATAATTCGCAAGAACATCGTTTATGCAAACAGAGCCTGCGAGTATTCTTTTCGCGATTGCTTTTCCCTTGCGAGCATCACTTGTCCAAACAGAAGCACAGAGACCGTATTCAGAATCATTTGCCAATGCAATGGCTTCTTCTTCTGTATTAAATTCCATTACAGAGATTTCAGGACCGAATGTTTCTTCTGACATGATTTGCATTTCATGATTTACTCCAATCACGATCGCAGGCTCATGATATAATCCTTTCTCGGTTACTACGCGTTTGCCGCCAGCCACAAAGAAGGCTCCCTTAGCTTTTGCATCTTTATATTGAGATTCGACAATCTCTACTTGTTTCGGAAGAGTCATAGAGCCAACGCTTGGAAACTCTTCTTTAGAACCCTGTTTTATTTTTCCATATTCTTCTTTTAACAAACTAATAAACTCATTATAAATTGCTTTTTCTACATAGACTCGCTCAACGGAAATGCAAGTTTGACCCGAGTTAGTAAAACCACCCCAGAGTGCTCCACGCACAGCTCTGCGTAGATCGGCATCTTTAAAAACGATCATTGGATCTTTGCCGCCCAATTCTAAAATAACTGGTTTTAGCATTCGACCACAAGCCTCGCCAATTATTTTTCCTACTGTGGTAGAGCCAGTAAAACAAATCATATCTGTATTTGAAGAATTTACTAAAGCGGCTCCTGCAACTTCTTTGCCTGTGACTACTTGTAATACACCGTTCGTCAATCCAGCTCGCTGAAAAAACTCAACTACTTTTAGAGTAGTATAAGGCGTAACCTCTGAAGGTTTAATCACAACTGTATTACCAGCCATCAGCGCATTCATGATTGGCGTAACACTTAAAATTAAAGGATAGTTCCATGGAGAAATTACACCCACTACACCGTGAGGATGATAGTTCACATAGCATTTCTTATTCAAAAGTAAACCAGCAGAGCGTTTTTCTCGTGCTAAAATTTTAACACCTTTCTTCGCGATGTATTCAATTGCCTCGAGCGTAGTAAACACTTCGAGAAGTGCATCCATTTTGGTTTTTCCAGTCTCATTACAAATACAAGAAATCATTTCTTCTTTGTTGTTTGCTAAAAACTTTCTAAATAAAATTAACTCTCTAGACCTTTCTCTAAGCGACTTTGCTCCCCAAATGACTTGTGCTTGCTTTGCCAAAAGGATTTTTTCTTCTACCATCTCAGCGGTATACAATGGTAATTCGCCAATCTTGGTTAAAGTTGCAGGATTTAGAATTTCAAAACTTGCTAAATTTGACTTTTGCTTTACGGCAACTTTCTTAGTCTTAAGTTTTGATACTGATTTTAAAGAGTTGTTTTTATTTTTTGTCAGTTTCTGCGCCATCACGAATTGTTCCTGTTACGATTACTTTGTCTTTCAATCCAAGATTTTTAGTCCAATTGGCAACTTCTGGGACTACTTTCGCAATATATTCATCTACAGTCACGACTTTCATTGGTATATTGTCTAATCCAAGTCGAGCAGCTTCCAATATTTGATTTTTTACTATCCCATCCTTGGAACCTAGATTTACTATTACTGAATCCTGGTTAATCTTGATTATCCTACCGCTTAGTGGAATGACTGAGGTAATTCGTTTTGAGACTCGCATCGAAATTTCGGCAAGCGAATTTCTATTGGAAGCAGTCGTGTTAATTGTATCCATTATCTTTCCGCTAACTCGATCATACAGTTTATACTTTACAGTAATATTGTTTTTATCCTCTGTGAAAGTTCCGTAGGCAATGTAGCGAATAATATTATCACGTTTTCGATCTTTATCTAAAACGTCTAAAGCATCAGGAGTATAATACACTGATTCAGTATATGCCTCAATTCCTTTCTTTTTTTTAATTTCAGATCTAATTTTATTTTCTTCTAATCCAGAAATTAATTTCATACTCGGTTGGAGGCTAAGGGCAAATTTAATCGCATTGCCAATTTGCAGACTAGCATCAGGATAGGTAAACAAACTCTTTTCTGGTTCTGGATCAAAAACAAATACTTCAGGCTCTGATCTAATTCCAAAATTAATTTTGCCATCTTCTGATGTGAAGCCTTCTCGGTGAATGAGCGTTTGCTTAAAACGATGAAATACATTTTCTAATCTATTATGTATTTTCATATCATCAATATTTTCATCTCTTGTTTTTGTTAAAAAAAGCAAAAGGCGATATAGATCACCGTTCGAATAATAGTATTCCATCAACTCTTGTTTTATTTCATTATTAGTTGGAATTAATTTTTCCGCTCGTTTAATATGAAAAAAAGCTTCATTGTATAAAAATTCTTTTTTAGTGAATCGAAATCTCTCTAACCTGTATTTTCCCAGCTTTGTTCTTAAGGCATGGTTTTCATTTAGCTTTGCAATTGCATAATTCTCAGCCGAAAATCTTCCTAGTTCATTTAGCTCTTGTAATTCTAAAAGCTTCATATAATTTTCAGCGGACTCTTCACCTTTATCTAGTTTATAATTTATATATCCTGCAATATATTGAAGATAAGGGTCATTTGGAAATTCAGTAAGCAATTCTTGCACATACAGTTCTGCTTCTTTGTATTTTTCCTTTTCAATTAAATCAAATTTTGCAAGCCACAAAAGGTTTTTTACTAGCAGTCTCTTACTTTCAAAATTATCACCATCAAGCGAAAGCGCTGTGTGAAGAAATGTGTAGGTTTCTTTCATTAGCCGATGTGGATCCGTAGAATCCTTAAGCATCTCAAAATTTAGAATCGCTTTTTGATTAAATGAATTGGGATTTTCCGGGTATTTAGAAATTAATTCATCAATGATTTGATTTGCTCTTTTAAAATCTTTATTCGCAATATAAACCTTTGCCAATAAGAGTTTAAACTCATAATTCTGAACGACTCTTTTTCTAGCTTCTTCTAACTTTATGAGCGCTAACTTATTCTTACCCGCTTTCAATAAAACATAAGCCCTTGCAAGTAATAGTTCAGGATTGTATGGTTCTTCTTTGAGTGCAGATTCAATAAGTTCTAGTGCTTCTTTAGACTTACCAAGATCAGCTTGAATCTCAGCAAGACCAGCAATCGCATCTTTGTTTTTGGAGTCCAATTCAAGTGTTCTTTTGAAACCTGCTTCCGCATCTAACTTTGATCCAAGAAAAAGGGAACTCTTCGCAAAACCAAGATTAGCCTTTATTGAGCCTGAATTTTTAATCAAGGTTTGTTTATAATTTACTAGCGCCTCACGGTAATTTTTCTCTTTTAAAAATTTGTCGCCTAATTGAATGTATTCTCCCGCTTCCTTTTCTTGCGAGATAATGGAAACGAAAGAAGACGAGAATACTAGAAACGCTATAAATACTAAAAATGATTTGAATTTCATCATTGTTTTTCCGGCACAAAGAAACCAGATTGCGCCCTCCCTACAACATCGCGGTAGAAGGAAGAAACCTCAACATCAATGTATCTTCCTGCGAGATCAGGATTTAATTTACTCTTATAAGAAACAATGTATCTCTTATCCTGTTTGGACTTTATAAACTTATAAAGATTTGTCTCTTCCGGGCTTCCTGGAATCTTTAAAAATATTCCACCCGTTCGGTTTGCAATATCTTTATAAACCGACGCCATTTCACCTTCATCACTAAGAGAGAGGATAATGACAGGTATCCCGTGAGCATTTGCATACTGGATATTTCGAAGAACGGTATATTGATTAAACGCACTTGGCATTACTTCGCCGGATACAAGCAATACCACAGCTCTAGGTCCGAGTTCAGGAACTAAATCACCAATCCCTTGATAAAGTGATTTTCCAAAATTGATGTTAGATTCAGTAGGTTCAGATTTTCGAATCTTTGCATAAACATCTAATGGAGAATAGCCAAAAGAATAAATCTTCTCTGCGTCTTTTCCTGCGCGGATAACTTCAATTTTGTCCTTAACTGTAATGGAATTAAAGAAACTTCCTAGAACACTATCAATATTTTTCGAGAACTCGCTCATTTTTTTGCTATTCTCATAGATTAGGGCAACGCTTACGTTTTCATTGAACTGCTTCATTTTAGCAAGTCCAACAAGTGGATATACATTTTCATTTTCCGTCACTCTAAATCCACTGCGGCTAATACCTGTTAAATCTTGCTTGCTTCTGTTTCTCACACGAACGAAAAGAGATACATCAGGAAATCTTCCTAGTTCGACTCGCTCTATATATACATTTAGATTTGAAGTAAGAGTATTCTTAGGAGCAAATACATCCACTCTATGTCTATCATAATCAATAGAATACAGGGAGCCTGTTGTGTCGTAGGAACTTGCAAAAGAGCGAAGTAATTTTACATACTTACCTGATTCATCTCGAAAGCTAGCGATCTTAGTCCATTTCTCGCTATCTAAATTGTAGATCATGAGACCGTTTTGTTCGTCTGCAACATACATTCTTTTTTTGTAAAACTTTACAGAGCGTGGCACTGTCATATTTGGATGAGTAAATTCTTTTATAAAATTTCCTTCATCATCGAAGACAGCAATTCTCTTGTTGCCTTTGTCGGCGACATACACTAGATTATCCTCTATTGTAAGCCCCGAAGGCATTTTTAATTTCCCCCTACCGTCATGTCCGAATTCGGAAATAAATTTTCCATTAAGAGATAATTTCTGAATTCGATTATTTCCAGAATCTGCTACAAATAAAATATCTTTTTCAGAAACAGCGATACCAGTTGGTCCGTAGAATTTTCCACCTTCAGAGCCTTTACCTGCAAATCTCTCTTGAAAATATCCTTTGTCATTTAAAACATAAATTCTATCCGAAGCAAAATCACTTACGTATAGATTGCCTTTATGATAGGTAAAAAACATAGGACCTTCAAAAGTTCTTCCAAAACTTCCTTTGTAATTACCAACTGGAAAACCGTTCGTGTCCATCTTGATAATATTTGCAGTATCAAAGGCTAATACGAATAAGTTCCCTTCTTCATCAAAAAGAATGTCAGTGGGATTTCGAAAACGATATCCTCGATTCTCATCGCCAGATAAATGTTTGTAGAAAGTTAAATTATCATTTTTTCCTACGCCTGCAATATGAAGTCTTAGAATCTCTGCGCGGTTTTTCCAGATTTGATTCATCTTACCAGAAGCTTCGATGATTTCAAGTTCACTTAAACTTTCTTGCCATTCCCCGCTTAGATAATTTGCATCGGAAAGATATTTTCTAGCAAGCTTAAAATCTCCCATAATAGCAAGAGCCGCAATGAAACTTTCTCGTGCCGCGTTGTATTGGTAATTGTGCAGGTAGACTAACCCCTGTTTGAAATAAGTGCGAGCCTGCTCCTTGCCAAGTCGGAACTCTGGGAGCTCTTCTGTAGGGGCTAACGGCTGTAATACCAATATGGAAACAAATACTGATAGCACAATGAGTTTGCGTGCGATGATTCCTGCTTTATGACATAATTTTAACATGAAACCTTGAATTCCCCTATTGGGTTAAGAATTAGGCGAAAAAGTTTCATCCGCCTTTATTTATTATCGAGTAAAGTCTTTAAATCGTTAGTTAAGTTTGCGAGCGTATTAGAATAACGTAGAGACTTTTCGGTTCCTTCCGATGCAACTTTAGCCAACTTGTAAACATTCAAAATATTATCAGTTACACTGTTTGAGGACTTTACTACATTCGATGAATTCTTTGCAATCTCTGTCAAAGAATTGGTTTGCTCTTCCAAGGAAAGATCAATGGAATTCTGATTGTTTTTAATAGACAATAACTGGCTAGAAATTTCATTCATCGACTCGACAGCTTTTTTAGAGTCTTGGTAGAAGTTCTCAATCTTATAGCGAATATCGTCAGCAATTTTGTTAGTTTCTTTTGCAAGCTCTTTGATTTCATTTGCCACAACTGCAAACCCACGACCGGCTTCACCAGCTCTTGCCGCTTCAATACTTGCATTCAAGGCAAATAGGTTAATCTGTTGCGCAAGACCTGCAACTACTTTGTCAATTTTGTCTAAGTCTTTGCTGCTCTCTAATAGGTTTGAAAACACATTGTTCGTTGTGTCTGCTGACTTTAGAGCAGATATGGATGATTTTGTAGAATTTGCTGAGCTAGCAGAGATTTTCTTGATACCTGATTTTAATTTTTCAAGTGAACTTCCCATTGCGAGAACATTATGACTTAATTGCTTAGAAGCATTGGAAGCTTGGTTCGTTTGCTTTTCTAACTTACTAGAATTTTTATTTAATTCTTCAGCCATTTCAGAAAATTCATGAATCGTATCACCAACAGTATATACTACATTCGAAAGTTCCGAATCGCCCGCGTTAGAAGGTGCTCCTTCTTTTAGAGGGGGTTTAATAGATTTAATGGTTGCAAATGGATTATTCCCGATCGTTTTTCTATCATTCATAGTAAATTCCTATTTTTTATTTTCCTGAGCTATAACTTCTGCGGCAAACGACCTGTAGTCATGTGCGCCAATACTCTTGGGGTCATACTGAAATATCGTCTGAGTGAAGCTCGGAGATTCAGCTATTTTTATATCTTCTCGAATATAAGTGTTATAAACTAGAACTCCAAATTTTTCAATCAGGATATCTACAATTTCCATATTGTGTTTAATATTTTGATCTACTCTACAAGGTAAGATTCCGGTAATATTCAAGTTTGGATTTAACTTCGCTTGAACAGATTCAAGTGTTTCTAGAAGAGAGAGAACCCCATATAAAGCGAGAGACTGAGCCACAACTGGAATGATAATTTCATTGGCAGCACCCATCGCATTTAGAGTAGTCAGATTCAAACCAGGAGAGCAATCAAATATAACATAGTCCCATCTCTTGGGATCGATGTTGGCAAATTTATTTTTAAGAATGGATGCCTTATTCGGGTGTTCTTTCATTTCTTTGGAATACTTGCTCTTGAGGGGAATAAACGGAATCATTTCCAAATTCCTAATCTTTGTTCTCTGAGCAAGTTCTAGAATTAAATCCGGTCCTGCATGCAGGTCAAAGAGGTCTTTGTCCTGAATCGAGTTATATAGCCCAAGCCAAATGGATGCAGAGGCTTGTGGATCTAAATCAATCAGAAGCACTCGTTTCCCTTTTTCCGCAAGAGCAGCAGACAAATTTACAGCTGTAGTGGTCTTTCCGCTACCGCCTTTTTGATTGTTAATGACAATTTTTCTCATATTTCATCTACCAAAATTTAAGAGATCCTATCCGACCTAAATTCTACCACCTTTTCAGAGTCCAAAATCAAAAGAAGTGTTTCATCGATACGATAAGCCTGCGATACAAAGTATCTGTCCACTCCGTGAATTACTTTAGGAACTTCTATCCTAATATTTCTAGTAATTTCTTCAATATCTTTTAATTCGTCGACCAGAAAACTTACAAGACCATATTTCGTGCGAACGATCACATGGGCAGAATCTTCGCTTATCTCAATTTCTGGTAAATCAAAAACTTTACGAACACTTATGACAGTAATAATTTGTCCCCTGTATTGAATCAAGCCTTTCACGAAACGATTTGCCAGAGGGACTCGGATCATTGGAACAGACTTTGCCAGTGCGATGACCTTTGAAATCTCCAAACCAAAGAAATTACCATCAATGAGGAATGTGCAGAATTTTTTCATAATTACTCCATCACTTCCTCTGTAACGTTTGTCAGATCCAAATTCTTCAAATGAACTCGCATTATTTCCCCTACATCTAGAATTAAAGCGGGAGACTCATCTTTTAAAATCGTAAGACCTGAAAAAAGATATACATTTTTTATTTCATAATTTAGAGGACGAACGACCACTTCGTTCATATCTTCCACTAAATCAGCAACTAGTCCATATTTAAACTGATTGACTTCAAGAATCAGAATGGAAATTTTCTTTCCTGCATCTTTTTGTCTATCGGCAACTTCTTTGTCGTCCTCATATTTTAGAATTTGCGATAAGAAGATAATCGGTATTAAATCCCCTCGGTGCTTGTAAGTCGGAAAACCATTGATAACTTCGAGAGTATTGATGAATGTATCACTTTCTAATTGCATGATTTCATAAAGATTCGCGCGAGTGATAATGTATTTTTCCACACCGACAGAAACAACAACCGATGGAACAATTTCATCAATCAAAGGCAACGTTATGTGAAACTCCACTCCTTTGTTAGGAGTATTTTTAAAGATATAAAATTTTCCTGAAATTTGTTCAATGTTAGCACGCACTACATCTAGACCAGCAGAAGACTTAGATCCAGAAAAACCATGCTGGAATATAAAGTCAATCGCCTCTTGGTCTGTTAGCCGCTCCGCTTCTTCTGTTAGAAGTAGATTTTTTTCGATGAGTTTGCGCTTAACGCGTGTGGGCTCAATGCCAGCACCATCGTCTTTGATTTTGATGTAAAATAATTCGCCATGATGAAATGCTTTGAGGTGAATTTCGCCCATTGAGGATTTTCCTAATTCGGTTCGAATTTCTGGCATCTCAATTCCATGTTCAACAGAGTTCTTTATGATGTGAATCAAACAATTGCGGAGAATATCGAGCATCCGCGTATCCAATTCTTTTTCACCACCTTCAATAATAAAGGAAACTTGCTTATCTTGCATTTGGGCAATGTCTGAGACTACTTTATCAAAGTTATGAAGAAGTGTTCCTAGAGTCTTAGTCTTTGCTCCATGCACTTTGGTATACAAATCTCTGACCAATAATTCCAATTTGCGGGAGTGAGTGTCTAAAGGAGAGAATTTATCAGTAGAAGCAATTTCTTTAATTTGGATTTGAGTCTGTAGCAATGGAATGATGGTGTTCATTAAACTATCCATCGTTTCATTTTCCGTGAAAATTGGAGTCAATGCGATTGGAATATCTGTTGAAGAAATTCGTTTGGGATCTTCGTCTTCGTCATCGCTTGAAGCGACGATAAATTCTTCGCCTGACTCCTGCTTGTTAATCAATTCTTCAATATCACTTACCATGCTTGAATTAATTAACTGTGGTTCTTTTCCAGTTTCATCTATGGCAAAAATAATATCCCGGATGCTAAAATTTAATTTTAAAATAATCGTGATGATTTCTTGGGTGAGGTCATATTCGGAATTTCTGAGATGATCGACAAGTCTCTCCCCGATATGAGTCATTGAGCCTAGCTTATTAAAACCAAATAGCTTGGCTGAGTCTAGGAAAGTTTTAAAATTGGCATGAATAGTATCTAGGTATTCTCTTTGGTCAGAATTTTTCCCTAACAGGATTAATTGTTTATCCAAAGAATTGAGAGTTTCATAGCTCTCATCTAGAAATAGTTTTAACTGATCTTTTTCCAAACTTTTGTAAAAGTCTCCCTCTATCTATTTCGGCAAACCAATATCGAATATTCTCATAATTACAATTCATTATTTTAAGAAAATAGATTTTTTTGAACTTTAATCTACTTGGAAATTTTGTAAACGAGTTTAAAATTGAAATTCAATAAAAAGATAAATAAACGTTCTAAATATTTTCTATTTATGTCACAAAAATAGAAATTGAGCAAGCGGCTAATCTGAAATTATCAAGGTTTAATCAAACGGGTAATATTTATTTACCCGTTCCTGCTCCTGATGAGCCTGAACCTCCACTTGGATTGCCTTGCCCTGTTCTGGGAGTTCCCACACCTGAACCCGGAGTTCCGAAACTCCCGCTCGGTCTACCCTGACCCGTTCCGGGAGTTCCTACACCAGAGCCTGGAGTCCCAAAACTTCCGCTTGGACTTCCTTGTCCAGTTCCGGGAGTTCCTATCCCAGAACTTTGAGCATACAACGAAAAAAAGGAAATAAACGTAAACAGTAAAATTATCTTCATACTTTATTTGACGTTCGAAATAAGAATATTCCCAATTATTTCAAGCTCGTATTTTTTATAGGAGAGCGTTAAATCTATATTTGCCTAAGGAATTTTAATTTTCTTTGTCCAATCTAGAAGTCTATCAAGCCAGGATTTTTCCCATTTTTGAAACCTTGCTTGAATAATTGCTTTACGTTTGGATTTGTCGTTGATAGTTTCTTTTTCTATCGGAGTTAATTCGTCATATTCTTTAAGCCTTTGTCCCATTGTTCCTTTATCAATTTCTTTAACGGGAACTTTCAACTCTTCGTTTTCAACTTTTTCTATTTTATCATCGAGTGCTTTAATATCCACGTTTTTATCTAAGTCTTCCGGTTTATTCTTTTTAGCCGCTTCTTCCAATCCTGATTCTTTAAAAATCTTCGAGCCAACGCCTTTTGGCATTTCCGAAGAATGTCCTTTTTCTATGACAACTTCTTTTGATTCGAGTGAATCATTTAAGATTGATAAAGCTTTGCTATTTTTAATATCAGCCTTGGAGTATTTATCCATTTCTGGAATATGAACTTTCATGGCAACAGAGCCTTCTATTACATTGATCTTTGTGGTTCCGTTCTGATTCACTGATACATCATATTTTGTGCCACGCACTCCAGCAGTGGCAACAGGGCTAACAGCATTAATCCCATCATTCTTTTCTAATTTAGATACGTTGATCATTGCATTGCCAACTTCTAGTATGAAATTGGTTTCTTTCTTGGAGCCGATTTGTTTTCCACTTAATTTGAATCTAGAATATTCTTTTAAGCGAACTACAACTAGAGAGTCTGATTCTAGAATTTGCAAATCACAAATGGACTTTGCGCCAACGGTTACTACGTCTTTGTCTGATATTTCATCTGATAAAGCAAGAACTCTTCCTCCTGCTTTTACATCTCCCATCCGAACAATCACGATTGCTTTGGGATTAAAATCTACTTCTTTGTCATTACAATTTCCAAGCAAAATTAGAATCAGTGGTAAAATTATTTTTTTCATAACACTCCTTTTTTTCAACCTAGGACATCTTTACAATTATTTTTCCTTTTGCTTTTCCTGATTCTATTGCAGAGATGGCTTCCTTTGTTTGAGAGAGTGAGAAAGTCATTCCTATGACTGGTTTAATTTTCCCAACTGAGAGAAGGGATTCTAATTCGATATAGTCTTCCGGTTTCGCTCTCATATTTCCAGGAACCAATCGTTTGCCACCAAATAGCTTTGAAAGAATTACGCGAAAGAAAGAGAAAGGGGAAAGCAAGGTAGACACATAATATCCGTTATCCGTTAAAATAGAAGATGCATCTTGAAAATTAAGTTTCCCATAAGCATCAAATAGGATATCATATTTCTTACCATTTGTAAGAATATCTGTTTTAGTATAATCAATTACATCATTTGCACCTAGTTGTTTTGCAAAATCAAAATTTTTGGAACTACAAACTGCTGTCACCTCCGCACCTCTTGCCTTTGCTATTTGAACTGCAAAGTGACCTACTCCACCAGTAGCTCCATTGACTAATACTTTCTTTGCTGAAATATCTCCACATTGTCTAAAACCATTCAATGCAGTGAGAGCGGCTACAGGCAAAGATGCTGCCGATTCATGCGACAATTTTTCTGGTAAGGGGCGAATCGCATTAGCCGGAGCGACAACTAATTCGGCTAAGGCACCTTGCTTGCCTATAAAAGTTGTAACTGCACCATATACAGAATCTCCTACTTTAAAATCCGTTACTCCTTCTCCCAATTTTTGAATAACACCGGAAAAATCTGTTCCCAATACTTTCGGAAATTTAGAGCCTGTAACAATTTTTAAAGCACCACTTCTAATTTTAAAATCCAAGGGGTTAACAGAAGCAGCCTTTACGGAAACTAAAACAGTTCCTTTTGAAGGAACAGGATCAGGAATTTCTCCAATTTCTAAAACATCAGGACCACCATAAGAATTAATAAAACTTGCTTTCATAAATACCTCACTCTTAAGAATAACTATTCGTTACCTGCTAAACTAGTCACCTCAATTTTTTTAAAATTCTTTTGTATTTGAATATTGGATTCCATTGTTCTCTTGGAGCAAATTGATATAATCCGCTGCATACTTCGATTCATTTGCTTTTCTAGGACAATCAAACCGCTTGTATTTTGCTAAGAACTTTTTTTCTTCTTCCTTCTTTATAAATCGCTTTTGTCTTCTATTCGTTACATTCATCATAGCTTGTATTTATATCGCCAAATGTATTTTTCTATTTACATTTTCCCCAAAATTTTTGCTATAAGTTATAATGTTTGTTTTATTATAGTGCTAAGCATTCTTTTTCGAAATTCATGAATCATTCGGTATTAACAATTAGTCATTTTCAGTCCATGTTTTTATTTCAATTTGATAATCACGATGAAAGTAATACCCACCAAAATTCGTAAAAGGACCTAAGCCAAGAATACCAGGAATGAACTTACAAAGAATAGTGCTAGCATTGCTCCATTTTCTTTTTCCAATTTTAATAATTAGCTCTGTAGTTTTTCCTTTTTCGATAAGGATGGTAGGACATGAAAAATGATTTTTGCCTAAATACTCCGCATCCAAAACTTCATAGCATAAAGTATTCGGATTGCGCTGAATGTATTTTCCATTATGCCTTTCATCATAATCATATCCAAATAGAAATAAGATTGCCTTTGATTCTATAGGATTAAATAAAAAATTTAACTTATGATTCGTATTTTCCATAGATGCGTAATAGTAATTTTCAGGAATAGTAAACTCATACTCCTTTCCATTTTTAAAATCAAATTTTGTAGAATAGTTTATTCCCGTTTGAATAGAAGGAGGTATTGGTATTGTGTGCTTATAAGGAATTGGAATTCTAAATGTATAATCTATTCCCCATTCATCATAATATATAGGAGTAGGAAATAATCTAGACAAATTAAATTCAATATCCGACAATTCAAAATTATCCTCAGATTCAATTTTAACAATCAAATTTCTTTTACCGGCTTTTTCAAAATTCAAAGTTTCTCGATAGTTTTTATTTTCATTCAAGTCATCTCTTGTAAAAATTCCATCTTCGTAATTACAACTGCAAATCATTACTAGGAAAAATAAATAGAACTGTAAATGCTTTAAATTCATGTGGCTAATTAAATGTAAATGATGTGAGTCTCTTTCTTTCTAGTAAATTGCTTCCAACTTCTCTCATAATGTAATCCTTTATACACGTAGAGACAGGTCTGAGACCTGTCTCTACTACTAAAATATAAATCTTTTTCTATTTCAAAAATTTATAACAAATCGGAAAGCCGATGAGTAAAACAATGAGTAGACTCAAGAGATAGAATTTTCTTTCCTGTATTCTGAATCCAACTTCTTCCATAATTCTATTCCCACAAAATAAATGCAAAATTATAATGAAGATATACCTCTAGTATCCAAGCAAAACCAGCTTTCACAACTTGTCAATCTCAACAATAAAGGTATGCAAATTTACAAAAGCCCCAACGGGGCGCAATACTCTCCGCATGGGTGTCCTCTCAGCCCATGCAAAGATTCATGCAAACATTCATGCATATATAATTTCCAAAAGAATTTCTAAAAGCTAAATTACTAAACGACCAATTCAACATTAACCATAACCCATGTTGCAGTCCTCGTTGCAGTTCATGTATCAGTTCAACTATACTCTAAAAACTTTCAGACTAAAGATGGACTGCAATATGAACCGCAACATGAACTGCAACGAGGGGTTATGTTATGTATACCGAGGCTTACATTCCGGATAATATCATTTTGCCATAAACATTTCCCTTGGCACCGAGGGCGATGTGAATGGACTCAATCCAATCAAAGGTTTCTAGGAGGGGTTGAATATCGTTAGTGACAGTCTTCTCTGTGTATTTACCGGATTTAATACCACCGTAGATCAGAAAGCTGAGAATATCTTCTCTTAGCCTCTGCCAGTTCAAAACTACATGATGAGGAGCGTCCTTCCAGGGAGAAGAAAGTTTAGATGAATTCAGATCGGAAATCGTAGGCTTATTTCCATTCTTCGCTGCGATGCAATCTTTTGTATTTTCAACGCTAGAAGAAAGCCAATGGATTTTATCCTTAGAGTAGAGAGAAGGAGAATAAAAGGCTCCGCTTAGTTTGTAAGTTTTGAAATTTTCATCTAGGTGAGATTCTTTTGTGGCTTTGCCTGATTTGAAGATTGATTTTAGAAAAATATCATCTTCTTTTGGGCTAACGTATCCAATGGTGAAGTCAGGATATAGAACTTTTTCTTCCTCTACAAAAACTGGTTTATGCAAAAGAAACGCACTAGCAGACTGAGTCGGAAAGTATTCTTCATAGGGAAGATTTCCGTTCTTTAAAAATAAGGGAGTCATTAGACTTAATTCCGTCCACGCATTACCGGGATTTAACGCTGAGGAAATATATTCCTTCATTCCAATGGAATTAGAATAGATTGCAAGTAGAACGTCATTCGGTATGGTAGATTGAATTTTATTAATTTCGACAGGGCTTGCATTGGGAGCAGGTTTTCTTTCTGTTGTGAAAATATCCGCTGTGAGTAAATTATTTTCCATCTTAAATAAAAAGAAATTGAATTTGCATTCTCTGCAATTGGTTTTAAGAACGGAGTGAAGTTTGTGTCAGACAAACCGATGTAAGCCACAGCTTGAATACCTTCTTTGTAATATTCTTTGAATACAGAATCCATTTCCTTATTTGCAAGGATTGATTTCTTAGCGGGATTGGTTGCCGCCTCTAGAGTGCGTGAAAGAGTTTCTAAAGAATCAGACAAAAATAAATACTCTCCGACTAATACAAAGTAGACAGAGCCATGATTAGCCTCTACTTGACTAATAATCAAATTTCCATTTTTAATTCCTTCTTCTAAAAATCCAGCTTCATAGTTTTCCTCTGATATTACATTCTCTTTCTCTTCTACAGGAGCAGTTACCGACTCATCAGCATTAGCCGCATCCTGTGGAGGATTAACAGGCTCATTTGGTTTAGCCGCTTCTGGCTCCACTTTCTTTTCTTCTTTTATTTTTTTAAGAGGAATTTTTTCAGCCTTAAAAGATTCAATCATCGTAATCCCAAATCTAGATTTTAAATTGGTCTTCGCTACTACTGAATAAGTTCCATCGGTAAATGATGCGTAACCAATACTTTCTCCGAACAATTCTAAGAAATCTTTCCAATCTAGCAGTGCGTTTGACTTTAGCTCCACAAGGTATAGAAGCTCACCCAATTTCTTTCCTGCAAGCGAAGAAAGAAATCTAGTCCATGCTTCGGAGGTTTCTATTTTTTGAAATGTCTCTGATTTGATTAGGATTTCTTTTATGGACTTTGTATTCTTAATTTCAAAATAGAATTCAGCATCCGGAGGAACAGTATACAATCCCGATTGAACCTTGGAGTGAATCTTATAGTGCTTTCTAAAAACAAAATATCCAGACGTAGCAAGTGCGGCAGTCAACGGAAAAGAGAGAAAAAATGCGATTAGCCGCTTCCGATCTGCAATGATATATTCTTTAAAAGCACGGAGTTTTGCAAATAGGGCTGCTACTATCGAAGCGATAGAGTTTCCGATTTTACTAAATATATTTATAAAGAAAAATTTTATAAAATGAAAGATGGATAAAAGTTTTTGTTTTATACGTTGGAAAAATGGATTCATAGTAAGTGTAAATTCCTTTTGCTATATTGAAGCCTACGAAGCACAAGTATGTAAGCAAGAAGATTTTTTTACAGTCATTTTAAACAAATATGAGAAATCTATCTGGCAATACCACGATAGTATTAAGCTAGATAGACCTTGCGAAGGCGCTGTGTTCGCGACAAAGCGAACGGGTGGACGATAAAGCTGTTCGAGGTGACTGCATAATTTTTTTTCAATTAATGATTTGACAATTTAAAAAAACATTAGGAATTTTAGTAAAAACTGTTTCTACCAAGTGAGAGTCCACCCATGCAGAGAGTCCTTACAATCTTCTTAGTTCTAATTTTATTACAGGCAAGTTGGAGTTGCCAAAAAAATTCTAAGAAGCTATCCGATGTTAATCTTTTTACTGATGGGTTTCAATCTAGCAGTGGACTAGTTCTTTTTAATTTATTGGATTCTTACCCCGCCTTAAAGCAACCATTTAAAAGTGTCAAGGTAGATGACTTCAATACGAGGCTTGATAATTCGCTGCGTCTTTCTGCAAAAGAAGATATACTAGGAGGGTTGAGACTCATTCAGAGCATAATGTTAAATACCCGCACAGAATTACAAGCACTCTTAGGGCAAACGGCAAATATGCTCGGACGAATTCAGCGAAATAATCCTGCAACCTATAACAACCTTCAACCGCTACTAGAAAGAGTTCGAAATTACAATCAACCAGTGATTCGAAATGTATTACCAATTACTACCTCATATCTACTACAAGAATATACAACTAAAAGCTCCGCGACTATAAGTAGACAAGTGACCGATTTTGCAAACACACTTGGCAATGCAGATTCCAAAAAGACAATGGAGGATTACCAGGATGTAGCCGTCAAAGGGATAAGATCAAATTCAATCGTGAGAGCAGCTCTAGAAAGTGCAACTAACGCATTTTTAGATCCAGTTATCAGCGGAGATAGGAAATTAAAAAACGGACTCATTGGAACCATCTATGGATTCGGAGAAATGTTATATAAAAGAACCGGACCCTCCGACAACAAAACATCAGAAACCACCATCAAGGAGCTAATGGTAAACGCTGAAAAATACTATACCGTTGGTGGAAGCGGATTCTCTACAACCTACAGCACAAGTTATACAACTCCCGTTACAATCAATTCAGCGGAATTAAGCAATGTGATTGTAGACTTATATAAAAACATTCGTCAGCTATTAGTTCCACCTGCTTCTCCAACTACAAAAGACTCAACAGCAATTTTAGTCGATAAGCTCGGAGAAAATCTACAGCTACTTGATTTTGCAGGCACGACTACTGGAATTGAAAATTCTCTTTTAGATTTAGTTCTCCAAGATTCTTACGGTAAAGATAGATTCAAAGATTCAACGGCTAATAGCATTTCTGCGCTAGAGAGTTTGCTACTAACGCTGAGTATTGTGGATTCGTTTGGTTATAAATGGAACGTAGCACAAACAGATAGAAGTTGGATCACCGAACCTACCTATGGCCAGTTGAATTTGGGCGATAGTCTTTGGGCTTTGCAATCAGTCATACAAGCAGGAACCGCAATCAATTTTAATTCCATTATGACCTCTAGCAAGAACAGCGCAAAAGTTTTTAAAAATGGAGTAGCACTCACAGGTGCGGCTAATGGCATAGATTTTAATACTGCTGAACTTTCCCTCTTAGAAGCAGAATCCATTGGATCCGCTCTACCGATAGAATCCTCCGGAACCGATTTTATTTATAGGAATACAATTCCCTGGGTTTTGAACTGGGTAAAGCGCGTAACGTATTCTGGCTATGGACCTTATTATAATAAAAATAAAAAAGATAGCAGTGGAAATTTCCTTGCGCCAGATGGGGCTATTGCTCGTTATGCGAATCTTTCCGAAAATCGCTTCAAGCCTACCTGGCAAACGGCAAAGTATAAAATCTGTATTAGCAATACAACAACGACTATAGCGAATTGTAAAGACATTGGAATGGGAGGCACTGAGTATGCAGGACAAAGCACTTCTGGCAATGCTGCCAATCCAGGATCCGGGTTCACCATATTTGAAATCGCAAAAACCGACTCAGAGCGTGCAGTCAGTTCAGATGAAGAAGCATTTTATAAAAACTTTCAGTGGTTACTTTACGAAAAGCGGTTTGTCGTTGTTATCCCCGCCAGAGCCAAATTGGATGCGTCGCTTGCATTTGAGGAAGCACTATTTATTGTAGCGATAGGAAATGGACTCAAAGGTATGATGAGTCTAAAACCATATTGCAGCAGCTCTACAGCATCTACTTGCGGGGGAGCAAGCAATGGAACATGGCAAAAAAATACTTCGGTGAGTTTAAGAGATAATGCAGCTAGCTATAAAGACTTTACTGCTTCTAAATTTTCTAGCGTTGCTGGAGATTCAGCCGTTTATGTAGAAGGTTGGGGCTATGGAGCAGCGGGAAATCTTCCTTTCCAAGAAGCTCTAGTCTTACAATCAAATCTCGTGTGGCCTCTACTCATTCCAAACCCAACACAAGTATATGGACTAATTCCCCCCGTAATCTCTTTTAATTTTCCTGTCTTAGAAAGACTTGGATTTACGGGAACAACGACTGTTACCCCCTCTTTAACAACAGCAAATTGGGAAAAGCGAAATAAGCTGCTCCCTCTTATTGTCGCCCTTGCAAAGACCTTAGACGATCAAGCTGATGCAACAACCGTCGGAAAGAATCCATTTACATTACTTACCGATCTAAGTAAAATTCTTTCTAGACCCTATTTATTGGTTGATGTTGACAATACGAGTATTCCTAGCCCTCCTTATACAACCAAGCCAACGTTAATCAATATAAGGCTAACGGATGATAACCCCATAAGATCTCCTACAGCTACACCAGGCGAATATCTTCCATCTGATATAATCTTTTCGCCTATTTCTTTTCTTGTCGAAAGCCAAAGAAGATTTCAAGATGGTGCAATCATTCTTGTGGCTAAGACAGATTTGCTTACAAACTTAGTGCAGATGTTTGTTTCGCTTGGAGATTCTACCAAAAAATCAGGTAGAGATAAAATCTGGGCAGCAGTGCAAAGAATTATGGGACAGATTAAAGTAAATTCAGATGGTGCTACTGCGGCTAACCAATACAACCTACAACAATTTATTATCGAAAAAGTAGCCGTTCTTGCAGCTTATCCAGATAATAGATCAAAAAATGTAACAGATAGTTCTTGGTCAGGAGTCAATGATTCCGTTGCATTTGCCAGAGATTATTTTTCCAAAACATCTGGATACTCCCTTGTAAAAAACATTGATTTTATTTTAGATTTGGTAATTGATATTAAGCCAACACCAGCGGAAGTTACAGCGCTTTTAGATATGTTAGATTCCCTCCTCACGAAAGAGGCTAATGGCTATTACAACCTAACAAATATTTTAACAGACTACGTTCCACCAGTGCTCAAGCAAACAGCGCCCTATGGACGGAATGTATTCGGATTATCGTATTCACTTGCTAGCCCGGGAGGATTTGTTTATTTCCTCGAAGGCAACATGAGCTTTAGTCCATACAGCATTGCAAGTCTGGTCTCTGATGCAGAGCGATTCTTGAAATCGGATATGGTCGTAACCGCTCAAAATACACCTAACTCTCTGCTTTATTCGAGTGGAGTGTTAGTTTCTCTTTTTGCAGACATTTACCAATACGGAAAAAAATTAGAAAAGCAAGGGCTTTCGTTTGAAGACAGTTTAAATATAAATGAGAACACCTCTGTTTTTCAGAGATTAAATATAATTTTCAGCATAAAATAAATGTTTACAAAAAAGAAAATAATTTGCACATTTGACAAAAGGTGTAAAAAACCTAAACGAATTTACGAGGATTTGAAAATGAAAAATTTAGCGAAAAAGATACTTCAGGTGCTTACTATGTTCACTATCGTAAGCATTTTCGGATGTAACCCAGCAGTGGGCGGCAAAAATAAAAATAACATCTCCAATCTCATTCCGATTGCCTTAACAGGCGGAAATTCATCTAGCTATGCAGAGCCCAATGACAGCGGCGCAACTCTTTCTACTTACAATAATTCTGATACACAAATAGTAGCACCGGGCGGCTCAACGGTTAATGCCAATTGCTCTCCAGAAGAAGGAAAGCCTGCTAAGCTCTGTCTAGTTTCTTCTGATAACGTAGACAGATACAAGAATTTAGAAATCATCTTTAGCGCAGGCATGAATAAAAAATCTGTCAAAGCAGCGTTTTCTCTCGTTAGCCTCGACTCAGGACCTATCCCTTCTCCGGGTGGAAATGATTTAGACGATGCGGATATTTCTGATAAAGGGGGACGTTTTACTTGGCTTAGTGGTAGACGACTTTTATTCGACCCATACAAAGAGCTTAAGCCTAACGAAACGTATGCGCTCACGATTACAACGGAGGCAACAGGAGCGGCAGGCACTCCGATTTCATCTGAATACAAGACTACATTTAAAACAGAGCACGATTTTCAAATTACAAACTTGGTTAATGGATTCACACTCGGAGGGAATAATGATATTACCTTCAATAAATCTGCATCGCTTCAATTATTCAGTGCATTTACAAACCCACAGGGAGCATTCATCAATATTGCTAAGATCACACTATTTCGTCTTGGCAATAGCACTGGTCACGAAATTTGTAGTTCCAGTTGTTCTGGTTTAGTTACAGCATTTAATCTCAACACTTCTCCTATTCCACCAATCGAAGGCGGAAATACTTATTATTATCAAATTCAAACCAAAGACAATAAAACCTATAAACGATTTTTTAGTTTCAATTGGGGCAACGTATTAGTTGCCGTTGATAACCCAGCTACACCGGCAGTTGATGAAAGCATTCTTTCCAATGCGGCTACTGGCGTGTTAGACGAAGGAATCATGATGAAACTTCTTGGTCAAGTCGTAGAGCGATTTGTTAAGACAGACTTCAAAGTGAAAGACGGAGCTACAAACAAAACCTTCAATGAATTTATGGGACAACCAACCAGCAGCACAAAGCGAACAAGCCATTGTATCAATTATGGAACTTTTAGTTTTATTAGAACTTATGGTGACTCAGGAACAGCGAACGGAGATGGATATTGTGGAGGATCGGGCGAAAATCCGGGAGCCTTTGTTGGAACTTATAACGGTATTTTAACACTCTGGAATGATTCTTACTTTGACATGGACGTATATATTTCCGATGCAAGCATACCTGGATTGACCGGAGGAGTGCAAAGCGTTGAAGCAGCTATGAGTGCAACAGCAACGGATAACTTACAGATTGCGCTCAAAGGAAGAAAAGCGTATATTACATTGAACGTCGTTGCTAGAAATAGAACAGGCATTGCACTTTTAATTGGAGCAGGCAGCAGATTTCATTTTCAAACAACTGTGGAGTTAAATAAATCTCCTAATCCTACTTCGCTTAGAACAGCCATTACAAATAATAATATTTCTGTAAACAATGGCTCTCTCGATCTCGCCATCAAACCATTTACACGCGGAAATCAAAACGATCCTAATTTCTCTATGATGGAATGGGATTCAAATCTAGCAGTCGGAAATATGGATCTTATATCTTCAACTAGCTGGGCTGCTGAATTACTTGCCATCATCACAGAAATGATTGCAAACGGACTTGTTCCGCAAGTTCGCCCAAAGATTGTTCACTCAATGCTACAAGATGTAGTAGAGAAAGTAGCGCCTAACGTTCTAAATGCAGTCGTAGGTTCTCTTCAAAATCCTGGAATCAGTTTGAATTTACCTTCTTACCTTCCTGCTCCTTTAGCAAACTTTCCATTGAAAGTAAAAATGAAATTGCAAAACGATACTCAAGTCAGAGTAAACGGGGCAAACAAGGGATTAGTCTCTTCTGTTGATTTAGGCATTGCTTATGGTGGTAGTGATCCTGCGTTAGGTTACAGAGCACAATCTAGAGAGCAAGGTATTGTATATTTCAAACCGATAGGTGCATTAGATAATACTTACCCGTTCTCGCAGATTTCGGCTAATCCCGGTATGCTGCTATCTCTTCATCCAGATTCCGTTACGCAAGCTGCTTATAGTATTTGGCGTGCAAGAGGAATTGACCTTAATATGGATGAGACATTCATTGATACAATCAATCAATATGCAGGAACAAGCGACTTATTCAAATTAACCAAAACCTTACTCGCTGCATCTCCTATCATTTCAATCCTAGCTCCAGGTCGCTCTACACTCATAGGATTGAGTGGAACACAAACTAGACTGCCACCTATTGGAGACAAAGATCCTATTACCTTTGCAATCGAGCCTATCCATGCACCTGTTATGAAACTCATTCCTCCAACTGGAACAGGAATTCCAAAGGTAAGAGCTAATCTAACAGATTTACAATTAACCATTGTAGGAAAAAGAACAACATCTACAGAATTTCCTTGCACTACGGGACCAATTAGCGGTAGAGATACTGGAACAAGTTGCTTCTATACTATCAGCACGGTTCGTGTCAGCATTGACGCAGTTGCTAGCTTTGGATTTAAAACCTTCTCCAACCCAACAGCAAATCCATCTTTCAATAATCTAAATGCGATATTTGTAGAAATTGATCCTAACACAAACTTCTACTACACACTCGATGTTAGAGAGGGTAACAGCGTTAATCCGTATGGACTTGATCCAGAAGCGATTAGAAGTGTTGTAGATCCATTGGTCAAATCGCTTGTAGTTCCTTTAGTCAACAATATTCTAAAAGAAATACCTTTACCTGCTAAACTAGATTTCCCTGCTCTCGTCGATAAAAATGCCGGAACAAGTGGAGGAACTGCTTGTAAAATGAACGTTCAGACTACAGCAATTAATCTGACAACGACTCCTGCACCGTCTACTGAGCAATATATATTAAACCGAGTGCAACCTCTAGGAGCTTTCGCTACTAATCCCGGTAGCTTGTTAGAGTGCCCATAAGATTTTAAACTTGAATTCAGTCGTGAATGGTAAATTTTGACCTTCATGACTGAATTACGTAAATACTTACTCGCTTCTGATTACCCCAAAGTTATTGAAAAAGTCCGATCTACTTTAAAACAAAGTATCCGTAATTTTAAAAAGCACGAAATAAAAGAATGGTGCGCTAAAAGATGGAGAAATATCTTCATCAATGAAGCAATCAAATATCCCGAAGCTGTCGAAGCGGCTACTCACAAGAAACTTTTCGGAGGACCTGATAACCGAGATCCAAGACAGAAAATCGCTTCTCGCTTTCTAAGAGACGAAGGACCAAATGAGTGGAACATTGAAATGCCCGCTCCGGAATTTAAAGAACTAAAAAATACGACTCTTTTATTTTGTCCCGGCTTCATGAGTGGGCTATTTCCAGTAATGGCATTTCAAGACGCGTTTCCTATTTTACAAAAATACTACAAAGTTAGAATTTTACAATCCGATTCTCATCCCATGAGAAGTTGTGAGGCTAATAGTGTTGATCTGCTTAATGCAATCGAGAAAGGAATTGGACTAGATGCAAATGAAGATTTGATTCCTGAAAAAGATGCCATCCCGCCAAAAGATATTTTCGTCATTGCTTATAGCAAAGGAATGCCAGATTTATTAGTCCTACTCGCTAAAAGACCTGACTTAAAAAAAAGAATTCGTTGTATTTTTAATTGGGCAGGCGCTCCGGGCGGATCCTATCTTGCGGATTCTCTTTACGATTCGATCAAAGATATAAATTTTAACATACAAGAAGAATTTGTAACTTTACTAAAATTAGTATCACCAATCATTCAAGTCCCTCATAAAATAAGAAGATTATCCGAATACAATGTGAAAGCGGCTATTCTTGATTTAACCACATACTTCCGAGGAGAATTTTTACGAGAGAATCTAAAAAAGATAGATGCACTGAATATTCCAATTTTCAATATCACAGGCTCAACAACAATCACAGAAGTTCCTTACTTTCAAATACAAGGAGTAAACGAGCTAAATAAATACGATGCGAATAATGATATGCAAGTAACACAAAAGCATTCTAAAATTCATATTCCAATGGCAACCGATTTAGCAATGCTCCACGCACACCATTGGGACGTCTCCTACAATTCCTTTGTCGGCAAATTGAGTTTTGGCTCACCCAACTTAGATCATCCATTTCCAAAAACAGCAGGTGCAGTTGCAATGATAAAATTTGCTTTTGAGCTTGGACTGATTGATTAACAGACATTAGCCGTCGAAAGAACGTCTAATTTCTGTAATCCCAAAGAAGAATCAACAATTCTCAAGCATAAATAAAGCATAAGATAGGTTAATAAATTTATTTACAAAAATAAATTTCAAAATAATATGATACTGCATTTCAATCTTGTTCAATAAAGCATGAATTGTTTGTCTATGTATTAAAAGTTTAGTTATACAAAAAAAGGGTTCAAAAATGAAAAAGATTTTTCTTATAATGTTGGTATTTCCATTTATTTTATTAAACTGCTTAAAAGCAAAACGCTCTCCCTTTGATGTAAGTAAGCCTAGTCCGAGCATGATCGGAACAATTACGGCAATTTTAGGAAGAATCACAATATCATCCACATCAAATTCTCCGACAACAACAGCAACAGCTCCTACATCCACATCCTTACTCCCATCCGTAACTTCAACGTCTCCAGCAGATACAGCAACGGGGATAACGGCAAATACCCCCGTCATAATTACCTTCAGTATGGCAATGGATAAAACCTCAATCACGACGAACTCTGACGACACCACTTGCTCTGGCACAGTGCAAATTTCTTTTGATAATTTCGCTACTTGCGTAAAAATGCGCTCCAGTATTTCCACAACGGATAACAAGACGTTTACCCTATCGGCAAATCCGTCCATGGGAACATTTGCAACTCATAAAATCAAAGTCACTACAAACGCAAAGAGTGATACAAGTGTAAAACTTGCCACCGACTATTCTCATGCAACTGGATTTACTACATCCACTCCTTGCACAGTTTACGATGCGGCTACTTGTCCTATACCGTTTAGCACTGCGATAAGCTTAAATGTTGCTTTAAGCAGCGGTGCACAAATTATTCCTATAGAAAGTGGTGCGGCTAAAGGCAAAATTCTGATTGTCATGGGAGCAAATGCACCAACTTCAATGAACATCTTCAATCCAGATACGGGGGTAATAACAGCCGGACCGACATTAACTGGTTCAGTTAATATTACAGAATCTTCGGCATACTTTTTTATAAATTCAGGTATTCATAGTGGAAAGGTTTTAATAATTCATGGTAACGGCACAACATCTTCTATTTATGATCCGACTGCTAATTCAATGATTTCTGGACCTAATTTAACGGCAGCACCTGCACAGACCGTAAATACATTTCCTATTACATCGGGCGTTCATTTTGGGAAAGTAATGGTTATCTTGGCAGGCAGCACCGCATTGACAAATCTTTATGACCCAAATTCGAATACTTTTTCAGCGGGACCGAACGTCATTCCTGCGACACCGAATCCAGGACAAGGATCACATAATATGACTATTTCATCTGGGACAAATACTGGTAAAACGATCGTTTTTTACGGTGGAACAAACACAAATACGTCAATCTACGACCCATCTTCCAATACATTTTCAGCGGGACCGAACCTGACCCCAAGTATTACAGCTGGTGCACAAAGCTTTCTTCTAAATTCTGGTCCCCAATCCGGAAATATACTCACAGTAAACGGTAACGGTTCAAATACTTCTATCATTAACTCTAGTGCCTTAAATGCTTCAGCAGGTTCAAGTCTAATCGGCAATCCAATAAACTATCAAGGCACTCACGGTTTAATGATTGCTTCAGGAACAAACAGCGGTAAATTATGGATAATCAGCGGAAACAATAATACTTATCCTTATTCAACAAGTTCACTTTACGATCAGACGACAAACACATTTTCTTCGGGTCCTAACATGATTTCAGTTTGCGCGGAAGCATCTAAAACTGTATTTATCGAATCTGGAATCTATGGTGGCAAGTATATCACGTTCTACGGTGCTAGATCATTCACAAGCCTCTATGATCCAATAAAAAATGCAATTGAACCTAGCAGCATATTGCCATCAGCCGCAGGAGGTGGAATTAATAAAGTTTTACTCACATCAGGAAGCAATTCAGGAAAGATGCTTGTTATCAACGGCGGAAATAATACAAGTTCTCTCTTTGACTTTACAAGCGGAACATTCTCACCCGGTCCGAACCTTACGGGGGTAATGGGAAGAAGCCCCGGAATCTTTACTATTTCTGGTGGAAGCCAAGACGGAAAGACTTTCGTCGTTCATGGGGGTGGGATAGCAACAACTTCCATCTATGATCCAGTAGCAAATAGTTTTAGTGCAGGTCCTGCTCTTTCTGCTAATGCCAATCAGATTACTTCTGAATGTATCTTCAAAATTCCAAGCGGTCCGCAGGTAGGAAAGTATTTGATTATACTAAGTGGTGTAAGCCAAAATACGTCTCTCTATGATCCCTCTAATAACACCATCGCTGCCGGTCCTGCCACGGGAGCATTGATCGGTCTTGGGGCAACTTGCTTTCCGATTATTTCCGGAACTCATTCTGGTAAGTTTCTAGTAGTCCAAGGCTTCGCTGGAACAGGAACTCGCATGTATGATCCGGCAACGAATACCTTTGGAGCTGGTCCAGCTTTGACCATGAATACAACAAACGGGACATTCTCCATGCCAATTACAAATGGGGCTAATAACGGTAAAGCTTTGATTATTATAGGAACAGGAACAGCAACGAATCTATATGATTCAACAACACATACATTTTCAGTTGGACCAAATCTAAGTGGAAGCGCAAGTAATATTTCACCCAGCTCTCATCTATTGCTTATGAATGGAACAAACAAAGATAAGTATCTAGTAATGCATGATACAACCAGTTCCATCTATGACCCGAATACAAATACAATCAGTGCTGGGCTTGCTATTCCTAATGGTGGTAGTTTAGCTTTCAATATCACATCCGGACTATTCAACCAAGGCGTTCTTCTAATAACTGGAAGCGGAAACTTGACTAACGTGGTGTATCCTTAAATAAACACCGCAGGAGAAACACCAAATCGTTTGCTGAGTTCTTTTATTTGGCGAACGTTTAATTCCCGTTTGCCGCTTAGAATTTCGGAGACTACTCCTTGGCTTCCTAATTGTGTCATGTCTTTTTGAGAAAGTTTGTGTTCTTGCATTAGGAATTTCAAAACTTCGATAGGCTCTGCGTCTATTGGTTTGAAGTTTTCTTCTTCGTAGGATTCGACTAGACTTCCAAGAACTTCAAGAAGTGGTGCGAGCGGATGATTTTGCTTATTCCCTACTTCATCAATAACCATATCTAATAAAGAAACTGCTTTTTTGTATTCCTTTTGGGAATGAGGAACGGATAAAAAATCTTTTACTTCCTTCCAATTGGACTGAACTCTTTCTAATTCTGCAATCATGATTTATTTCTCCTTCCATTTGTTTTTGTCATATTCTGTATGAGTTAGAATATCTCTAACATAAATTTTCTGCCGATTGTAATGAATCGCAGCTATTAGCCTAAAATGATTTCCATTTGTATTAAAAACAGTAAGATTGCCAACTTGATCGATTGTTCGAAAAGTCATCTTTAGCTCATTAAAGTTAGAAAAATCCGATTCTCGAATAATCTTATGCCAGCTTCGTAAAGAGCTTTCTGAACTTGGATAGTCTTCTATGAAATCAGAAAGTTTCTTCCAGCTAATAATATGCATAAAATATACAACATCTCATATCGAGATATTGTAAATCTTTTTTTATTATTTCTAAAAAAAATAGTGCGGCATATCATCCCAGTTTTTTCTTTAAATATATCAGCGAATCAGGCGAGATTAAAGTATGCTAATAGTTACTTAGCGACTAACAAAGTATTATTCCCTACTTGTCTAAATTCGAAATTCTCCCAGTTAGGATTCTTGGGAGACTGGACAAGTAGAACTATTTTCTTTTCTTGAAAGGCGTTTTGGATATTCATTGTTAGCCGATGAATTTTTTCCGAATCTTTCTCCCAAAATGAATAAGGTGGATCAATGTAGAAGACTAGCGAATCTGTTTCTACTTTGTCAAAAGAATCATAGTATCGAAAGGAATCTCTATGCAGTAAGATAAAATCTTTTCGAATCGTTGGTAGAAATTCTTTTAAGCTTCTAAATCTATTTTTATCCAATTCGAAAAAGACCGTATTCTTAAAACCACGGCTAACAGCTTCTAACCCCATTTGACCAGATCCGGCAAATAAATCAATAAACAACGAATCGGAAAGAGAAATATCTCCCTGTAAATCAAGGGAATCAAGAATTGAGAATACAGATTTTTTTAACAGTGCGGAGGTAAAATTGCTATTACCTTTAATGGCAGAAGGAACTAAAACTTTTCTTCCTTTGTAAATGCCTGACTGAATAGACAGATTACTATTCATTAGAGGGAGATTTCTTTTCTTGCTTAGATTCTCCAAATAAGATACTTTCCAACTGGGCGAGAGAGTCTTCTAGCTTATCATTTACAATTCTATAATCATACTCATCTGCTAGTAATAATTCTTTTCGTCCGTTTCGAATTCGACGCTCAATGACTTCAGGACTATCTGAGCCTCTATTCTTAAGGCGCTGAATCCAAATTTCTTCAGATGGAGGAAGAATAAAAATAGATTTAACAGTTTGAATTTTAGACTTTATGATTTTAAATCCTTGCACATCAATATCTAAAATTATTTTATAACCTTTACGAATTTCCTTTTCAATGTATCGTTTTGAGGTTCCATAATAATTATCATGAACGAGTGCCCATTCTAAAAAGTAATCATGCTCAATGAGTCGCTCGAATTCATCTCTAGTAACAAATTGATAGTTTTTTCCAGGCTCATCTCCGGGTCGAACAGCTCTCGAAGTAACAGAAATTGAAAAATGTATATCAGGATGTTTTTCTAATAGAAGGGAGATTAGTGTTGTTTTTCCGCCACCCGCTACGGATGATATTACGTATAAGATTCCTCTAGGATTCACTTTCAAGCGACTCTTCCTCCAATGCGGGTAAATTATTGTCATCCGCTTCAATTCTTCTAGCTAGAGATTCTACTTTCAAACTGGAAAGGATTAAGTGATTGGTATCAGTTAAAATAACAGATCTAGTTTTTCTACCATTTGTCGCGTCTACTAAATGACCGGATGTTTTTGCTTCAGATCGTAACCGGCGAGCCGATGCTGAGTCTGCGTGGATAATAGTGACTACCCGTGATGTCATTAGAATATTCGAAAATCCAATGTTTAATATTTTAAAAGCAGACATTTTAAACTCTTCTTGACCTTTCTATTTTTATAGTTTCAATCAAGGAAATTTCTGGAATAGCTAGCCCCATTTCTTCCGAAATGTCACTATGAGAATAACCTTTCTTTAATAGATGGACAACTTTTTCTACCTTTGTTACGTCTGCGGGTAATTCTTCTAATGCTGTAGCAATTGATATGCTTACTGAATCTTGCGGCTTAGAATTTTGCAGGTAAGGATTATTAACCGCATTGAACACAGTTTGAAAACTTTCGTCTGTGTTTAGATTATCTTTAACGACTTCATCAGCATCTAGCGGATTACCACCAATAGACACATCTATTACAGAATTTTTCTTTGCTTTAGGACTTGGCTCATTTTCGGTATTTATGAAAATCTCATCATTTACTCCAAACATGGATTTGAGTCCTTTTCCTAAGCCTGCAATCAATCCTCCTAGAAATCCTTCTCCTTCTGAGTTATTACTCTCCGGTGCTTTTGAAACGACGGGTGGTTTATTTTTTGTCTTCGGCTCGCGAGATAAAGTTTCTATCGGTGCCTCATATTTAGCCACGGAAGGTTTGGTCGGAATTGAGGAATCGGTGTCTTTGTAAGACGAGTTTATTATATTAGCTTTTTCTTGACTTGGTAAATTTTGAAAATCAATTCCCATTGTCTCCGCTTTGTGAAGTAAATTTTTTAGAACTGCAATTCTTGAATCCATTAAAGCAAGATAGCTTTCTGATTCTTTAAAAAAAGACAGAGTATGTGCTTGAATTTCTTTTTTGAGTTTTACAATTTGATAATCACGAACACTATTTGTTACTTTAATCGAAACAGAATAATAAAGAATTACCCCAAAAACGATATTTATAAGGACTAGAGCTAAAAGTTCCAATTACGTTCTCCCCATTTTTTATTTTCGTCTTCCACCACGTCTTGTATCCCCCTTTTCGCTGTCTGGGTCTGAATATGCCTTCATCTGAATTTTATTTTCGGAAAGGAAAAGTGTTTTTGATTGTAGGTCATTTTTAATTTTATAAGGCTCAGCATTTTTTATCCGAACGGAGACTCCGCCATACATTTTCTTTTCAAAGTAGACTTTTCCTTGATCTCCAACTTGCTCCATGTAGGAATTTACAGTCTGAATTTCCTTATCATATTCTGCGATTCTTTTTTCCAGCTTTTTAACGCCTACTTCTAATTTCCCAAGGTATGCCAAATTCTCTTCTGTAAAAGAAGAAGGATCCGCTTCCTGTCTGGCTTTGAGTGTCTTATGACTCTTATTTAAGATTTCCAATTTCTCATGAGCGTCTTTGCGTTTAGCAGTATAGTCTTCAATTTGTTTGAGAAGTTTTGGGTTAACACCTACAACCAGTTCAGTCGTTGGATTCGCAGGTGAGCCAATATTCTTTGCAGAAATCAAAACACCCGCTTTAATTCGTCCGCCTAAAATATTTGCCTTCTTTCCATTGCAAAGAACTCTTCCTCCTGCACTTACATCGCAATTCATAATCACTTCTTGGACAATGACATCCTTATCAGTAACAACAATTGCATCCTGAAGAAATTTTGAGACAACGTTTCCACCTGTAGATTCAATCCGTGCCTCTCCTCTACCCGTAACACCTTGACGAATAATAATATCGCCATCGGCTTCGACTTGTGCCCTCTGAACTGTTCCATAAATTTCGATATTACCAGAAGCTTTTACTTGGAAGTTATCTTCTATGTTTCCAGTAATGATAATCGAACCAAGGAATGTAACATTTCCAGTTCGCATACTGACATCCCCACTAATTCGATAAACCGTTTCAACAGACAGACGATCTTCGGCAAATATTACTTGCCCGTTGACTTCAGCGGTTAATTTCATTTTGTCTTCAGAAAGAATTGTTCCTTTGCCTTGGTTCAATGGAATATCTTGTCCATCTTTGGCTTCAAGCATTTGATTAAATAAATCACGACCATACTTTCCTTTTTCTGGTGGAGTTTTTTCTGCAAGCAATTGACCAACAACAACGTTTTCAATTAAATCCAAATCTTTATAGTCAACTTTTCCGGCTGCATCTTCCTTGAGGACAACTTTCTTTTCTGTGCGAACATGATACACAATCTGTGCATTTTTTCCATGCATAGGCGGATCACCAGAAGCCGCAACAAATGGCTCATTGTATTTCTCTTGCTCAAGCCATTCTCTAATTACATCTTCTTTGATTCCGTATACAATATCTTCTTTCTTGAGTTCATATATAACATCTGCCACCTCTAAATCTCGCCCGCTTAACTTTGGCGGCAAAAGGGTAACAAAGGCCTTCATATTATCATCAGATATTTCGACTTTCGCACCAGCTTCTGCAAATGGTTTTAGTTTTGCTTCGCCCATACGAACATACTCAGTAGACTTAGAGGAGAGGAAACTTTGAATAGCCGCTTCACTAGGAGGATTAATACCTCGCATTGCAAGCCGCTTAAGGACGTCGCCTAACGTTGGAAGTTTACCATTTCCAATAGGAGGAATTTCCAACATATACAATCCGTGACGATAATGTTTGATACTAACCCATCCATCTACATCCTTTGGAGCTATGAGATTTTTTAATTCTTTCGAAAGAAGCTTTCCACTTCCCCCGGTTAATTTTTTATCAAGTCCCTCAAGTTCCTGAATATTGTCTTCATGATTGGCAATGAAAACTCGAATTCGAAATGGATGTGAGAAAAAAAGACTCTTTTTTCCTCTTTCTAAGACTTCATAATCTAACTGGTAAATTTCTTTCCCAAAGTGCTTGGCGGCAAGTCGTAGACTTTCATCGATAGTATCACCGATAACTTCCACTTGCTCTTTTTCTAATTTTTCAAGAGCAGACTCTTCTTCGAACATCGCGGTTTTTAGTTTACTCATTGCCCACCTTTCATTTATAAAAAGAGATTTTAGACAACAAGCTTATGTGCATCTAAAAAATCTCTCAAGTATCTTTTTTATTTTCGGTATAATTGGACTCAGTAAAAACGTAATTTTTTACTCAATGGCAATTTGAGGTTAATATACGAGGGTTTAAGGCTCCTTAGGAACCGGCTCTGTATATACATCTGGCTCTGGCTCAGGGATTGGCTGAACTACCTCCGTTGTCTTTGCTTTTTTGCCCTTTTTCGTCTTAGGCTTCTCCTCTTCTAATGGAGCTGGCTTGGTTTCTGATTCAGGCTTATCCTCTTTTCCTGAATTGTTTTGTATTTCTGCCTTTGGCTCAGAAGAAGAATTTGGTGTATCTACAGTTGGATTTAGATAGATTTTTTCAATATCACCTTTAGCAGAAAAATCAATTGATCGCAAACTTCCCTCAATTGGATAAAAACTAAATCGCTTGTATCTAGAAAGCTCTGCCTTAGAGTTTAATTTTTTTATGATGAGTGCCTTACGCTTTGCCTCTTCATTCTTAATCTCAAATAGAATTTGTATTTCCTTTTCGCGACTAACGCATCGATTACCACAATTACGATACTCTTCAATGGCATCTCTTAAACTTTCTTTGTTAGCGGGATCTGTGAGATCGGATTCAACAAATTTATCAACCTTTGCCTTTAGCTCACGCCCTTTTGCATTTTCAGTTGGCATTTCTCTAAAATCAATGTATTCACAGTTTTTAAAGCTAAAATTTTTCCCAATCGATGGATTCAGCGTTTGGTTATTAGCCGCCTCTTCGCTTACAAAATCCTGTTTGAGAGTCTGAAGAACTTTATAATTTTCTTTTTCTTCTGTAGATGCACTCATGAGTGAATTGAGAACTTCTTGACTTTCGGTATATAGAAAGTAACCAACAATGACTTCCCTTTTTTGCACTTTCGTATAACGGTCAAGATCATATGGGTAAGGATAACACTCGATTGCCGATGTTTTATCATCATCCTCTTTATTGGTTGTTGAATAGATACTGCAAGATGCTTCTAGAATCACAGCCTTATACAATTGGTTAAAAATATTCTTATACACACCCTTGTATTTAAGTTTATTCGGTTGCAGATTCTTTTTATCAAACTCGATAATATAGTATTGTCCGCCACAATTTAGATTGATTGCCTTGGTAAGAAAAAAAGTATCATCTGCCCCAGTCTTGTCCTTTACTTTGCGATCAAAAAACCAAGTGCAAGACTCTATTGGAAAATTATTCACCTTTCCAACGATAGTTTGTGTTTCATTCTCTATGAACTTTAGCACTTCTACCTTTCCGGGTTGCTCTTCGCTAACCACCGAATAATCTCGAATTAACTCTTTGTAAAGTTTAGGATTTTGCTTTTTAATATCTACAGGTTTAGCTGCGCAATTAGAAATTAGAATGGTGCATATAGTGGTAAGGATTAGGATTTGAATGTTTTTAAATCTCATGAGAGGTTCTCTTCTTTTTTATTTACTTAACTCATCGAAGTCTTATAGTTTGAATCTGAATACCCCAAGATTTATTTTTTCCTAAAAAAGTCCAGTAAAAGAGATTTCTTTTTTCAACGGTTACGATAAACCTTGCATATGTTTCTAGTAAAAAGGTTTTTTTTCCTTCTTATTCTTTTTTTCTTCGGCTGCAATATAGGCTTGGTGTTCAAAGATTCCCCTAAAGTAGAAAAGGGAATCTTAAACTTAACCTTTTGGGATTTCGAAAAACGAGGCGCTATCAATTTAGAAGGAAAATGGGAATTCTACTGGAAAAAGATTATCAGACCAAATCAAACAAACCTATTCTCTGAAGAGAAAATTTCAGACTATTTCGAATTCCCTAGTTCTTGGAGTGGTCGATTCCTTGACAATGAGACTGTCAATGGAAATGGATATGCAACATTCCGTATGAAAGTTTTACTCCCAAACAAAATCGGAAAAAAAAACAAAATGAAACTTGCTCTTCGTATGAAAGAACAAGCAACCGCATATGAACTCTATCTGGATAACGAGCTATTAGCCCAAAAAGGAAAAGTAGGAATGTCGAAGAAAGAATCCAATCCCGGCTATGGCACGAGCACGATCTTTTTTGAAACAGAAAATGAAACCTTAGAAATAGTATTAATCGTATCCAATTATCATCATAGGAATGGTGGAATTTGGAGTGTTCCAGTAATTGGCACTCACGATCAAATCCAACAATTAAAATATGAAAGAAACTCTATAGAATTTTTATTGGGCGGAAGTATTTTAATCATGACTCTGTATCACTTCATGCTTTTTCTTTTTAGGAAAAATGATTTTACCAGTTTCTATTTTGCAATATTTTGCCTAATCACTCTTATGCGCGTTGTTTCGACAGGCGAAATAATGCTTGTGCAGTTAATACCAAATATCCACTACGAAATAGTTACAAAGTTTGAATACTTTTCCTTCTTCATGTTAATGCCTTTGTTCTTTAAGTTTTTTCAAGAACTTTATCCTAATGAAGTGTCAGCAGTATTAGTCAAAGTAAGTTTAACAATTGGCGGAATACTAGGAATGATTGTTTGCCTATTTAATTTAAGCATATACAATTATCTTGTTAATTTTAATTACATAATTATTGTTCTGACAATGATCATAATTTATTTTTATCAAATTAAGAACATTGTAAAACGAGTTGATGATTCGGTCATTGTTTTTGCTTGTTCTACCGTGTTAATTTTTTTCATTGTAAATGATATCCTTTATAATTTAAAGATTATCATCACAGGAGAATTTATGCAAATAGGAGTTTTCATTTTTCTATTTGCACAGTCAGCCATTTTATCAAGGCGATTTTCCCTTGCTTTTAGAGACATTGAAAAACTTTCGAGCCATTTAAGTGTAATAAATAATGCTTATAGCAATTTTGTTCCTAAAGAGTTTCTAAGAATTCTAAACAAAGAAAGTATAACAGATGTTACCCTTGGCAATTTAGTAAAGAAAGATGTCACAATTCTTTTTAGTGGCATACGAGGATTCACCTCCATCACCGAAAAAGCGAGTTCAGAAGAGATATTTGGTCTACTCAATAAATACTACACAGGTGTAACAGCGATTATCCGCAAAAACAATGGTTTTATAGATAAATTCATCGGCGATGAGATCGTAGTTTTATTTCCTGATTCTGCTGAGAATGCAGTTAGGGCTGCAGGTGAAATTAATCAGTATTTACAAACCTTTAATCAATCTCAAGCAGAGCATTCCATGCTAAATTTTAAAATAGGAATCGGAATTCATTCTGGCACAGTTACTCTCGGAACACTCGGCGGCAAAGAACGAATGGATACGACCGTCATAGGCAATGCAGTCGGTATTGCAAAAAAAATTGAATCTATGACAAAGTCTTTTTCTGTCCCAATTATTATTTCTTCTGATACTTATAGTGTATTAACAAGGGAATTAAAAGACGATAGCCGCGAGATCGAACATTTAAGAGTCGGGGGCAATAATGGATTTATCACTGTTTATGAATACTTTGGCTCAGATAATCCGACCATCTATGAAAAGAAAAAAGCAATTTCTTCTGAATATTTTCGCGCCCTTACTCTTTATCGTGCAGGATTTATGCAAAAAGCGCAGGATTTATTCGTGCATTGCCAATCTCTATTGCCTGATGATTCAATTTTTTCTCTTTACATAAATCGCTGCAAAGACAGTTTACTAGGCAACGCTGATCCAGACCCAGCGCCTAATATTAATAAACCATTAGCACTGATAACGGATTCAAATATTGGTTTCGCTGAAGAATTGGAATCCATTTTGAAAAAAGAAAAGCTAGATACTATCATCGCAACAAAGGAAGATGATATAGCATCTATCCTTGAAAATATGAAACCATCACTCCTATTTATAAACTTCGATAAACCAGAAATGGAAGGATTAAAACTAATAGATACAGTAAAAAAAAATCTAAACCTTTCAAAAGAAGATTGCTACATTATAGCTATAACATCCGAAGACAGTGCAGAGAAAAAAACTTTTATATATGATTCAGGCGCTGACGACTTTATTATCAAGCCGATTCATATTGAATCCCTTAAACAAATTATTCGCAGAGTATTGCAAAGTTAATGGCTTCAACAAAATATTATATTACAACAGTTAGTTGGTATAACCAGTTAAAAATTAAAAGTAAAGCACTAGTGGGAATATCCATCATTTGCCTCCTCATTGTTATTGGTGTTTCCCTTTCAATCCATCTCGTAAATAAGATCCATGAAGAAACGCGGGAGATTCATAATAAATGGATAAGAAGCATTCTAAAAGTATCAGAGATGATGGACCAATTAGATGACATTGTAAAATTAGAATCCAAGTATACGTCAGCGATTACGCAAAATGAAAAATCACTGATTGAGGATAAGTTAAATTATCTACAAAAAGAATTTACCAAGAACAAAACCATTTACGAAACTCTGAGCATTGACAAAGAAGAAAAAAACGTTTACAGTCGATTTTCCGCTGATATGGATGAATACTTTAAGGCACTCAAAGAGTATATTGAAAAATCGAAATCCTTTAATAAACAAGGTATCAATGTTTTGTTAGAAAACTCAAAAATCAAAATGGAAAAGCTGAGTTCCGACCTACACGAAATGCATGCACTAAATCAAAGAGGTGAATCGGAGTCGAATCAAATAGTGGATAATTCCTATTATTCTCTGTTGCTTCAAATGATTCTGACTGCCACTTTTACTGTAGTTTTTATTTACCTTGTAATTTATTACACTTTTAAACAATTTGTCTTCCCTCTTCAACTAGCTGAATCAGCTGCAAATCGAATCGCTAAAGGGGATTGGAAAGTAAGAATTGAATATGAATCAAAGGATGAACTTGGCAATTTCATCAAAACATTTAACCAAATGGTAGAAGATCATCGAAAAATCGATAAAGAGAAAATAAAAATCGAAAAGGAAGTTAGAAGAAGCGAAGAACTTTTTAGAACTTTGATCGAAATTTCTCCCGATGCAATTTTGCTCATAGGATTGGATTATTCCATTCTTTGGGCAAACAGCAATATGCTTCGAATGTTCGGATACAATTCTATTGAAGAAGTTAGAGAATTACACGCTGTTGACTTTGCAATTCCATCTGAAAAAGAAAAAATAGCGTCAATCATGAATGCTCTTTTAAGTTCGGATTATAACAGTTATGCGTATGAGAGTATTGCATTTAGAAAAGATAAAACTAGTTTTCCCATTGAAATTCAACACTCGATTTATCAGAATGAAAATGTAAATGTGGGGATACTTACAAATATCCGTGATATTACAGAGCGCAAGCTAGCAGAAGAAGCTCTAGTCGAAAACGAAGAGCGATACAGAATCATTACTGAAAACATGGCAGATGTTATACTCGTCATTGATACAATCTCTACGAAGTTACTCTATATTAGCCCTTCAATCAAAAATTTAACAGACTATTCTGTTTTAGAAATCATGGCTCAGCCACTTGAATTTTTCTTAACTCCAGCCTCCTTAGCTTATGCAAAAAAAACTTTTCCACGGAGGTTAAAAAAAATTTCAATGGGCAAGAAATCTATCGATGGTATTTATGTTGATGAGCTTGAACAGTATAAAAAAGATCGAACAACAATATGGACAGAAGTTGTATCAAGATATATTTTAAATCATGATACTGGAAACCTTGAAGTCCATGCCGTTATGCGCAATATCACAGAGCGAAAAAAAATACAAAAAGAAATAAATGAGAAAAGTCAAATGCTTGGTGGAATCCTCGCAAATATGCCTGTTGTAGTTTTTAGAGTTGACAAGTATGGTATCATCACTCAAAGCACGGGAGCCGGTCTAAAGAAGATGGGTTTATTTGAAAACCAGGCGGTAAATATAAATATTTTTGAGGTATATCATGAATTTACCGCTCAGTTCAATCGAGCACTGGAAGGTGAGCCACAGGTTTTTATTTCCAATGGACTTTATAATGATGGGGCTGAATGGTTTTTTCAAAATTATTTTTTTCTCGATGAGTCAACCGACGGTCTTATAGGATTTGGTCTTGATATCACAGAACAAGTAGTCGCAAAAAAAGCAGCAGAAGTAGCGAGTAAAATCAAGGGAGAATTTTTAGCCAACATAAGTCACGAAATTAGAACTCCAATGAATGCCATCATAGGATTTACAGAAATTCTCAGAGGCTCTATCTCTGATGAAATACAGCGAAAGTATTTAGAGAATATTGTTTCAAGCGGAAAAACGTTATTAGCCCTAATTAATGACATTCTTGACCTATCAAAAGTTGAATCAGGGAAACTTGAGCTTGATTTATCGCCCGTAAACATTGGGGATGTATTCGGAGAACTCCGTGATATTTTTTCTCAGAAATTGCAGGAGAAGGAGCTTGATTTTCAAATTGTTGTTGACCCTAGCCTTCCCAAAGAGATAATTCTCGATGAAATTCGTTTTAGACAGATTTTTCTAAATTTACTCAGCAATGCAATTAAATTTACTGATAAAGGTTATATTCGATTAACCGCTACATATCAAACGAAGAAGGAAACTATTCAATATATGGATTTAATTTTTACTGTAGAAGATACAGGCGTAGGAATTCCAGAAGAAGAGCACGATTCGATTTTTGAGGCGTTCACCCAGCAAAAAGGACAGAGCCATTCCAAATATGGGGGAACGGGTCTTGGACTTGCCATTTCAAATCGATTGGTTCAGCTTATGAATGGCAGTATTTCAGTAAAAAGCCAAGTAGACAAAGGTAGTGTTTTTCAAATCATTTTACAAAATTCACTTGTCTCAAAAGAAATTTCTCACAAAAATCCAAAGTCAATTAGTGGAAGCAAACAATCAGTTGCCGCAATACTTCCTGAAAAAATTGAGAGGATCCAATTGGATGAAGAAGAAATTAAAAATTTAAAACCATTACTCGATGAAATGGAAACAGATTTATATTCTGAATGGAAAAAATTATCTGACATATCTAGCATTAACGAGATTGAAGAATTTGCCTACAAAATTAAATACTTAGGAGATAAATATAATTATCCCCCTTTAGAAAACTTTTCTGAGAACTTACAAGCAAAAGCTTTGCTATTTGATATGAATTCCCTTTTAAGCTTGCTAATGACCTATCCAAAGCTTTTAGAGGATCTAAGGTCACACTATGTTGGCTAATATAAAAAGTGCCTATATATTGATAGTCGATGACACTCCAAAGAATATTCAATTACTAGGGACTGTATTGAAAAATGTCGGTTATAAAATTATTGTTGCATCGAACGGCTTACAAGCATTAGGCATATTAGAGAAAATTAAGCCAGACTTAATTCTTCTAGATGTTATGATGCCTGAGCTAGATGGATACGAAACTTGCAAGAGAATCAAAGCAACTGAAAATTTAAAAGAAATTCCAATCATTTTTTTGACAGCAAGAACGCAGCCCGAAGACATTGTAAAGGGCTTTGAACTTGGAGCAGTAGACTATATTATTAAGCCATTCAATTCTAATGAATTACTTGTTCGAGTGAAAACTCATTTAGAGCTTAAATTCAATCAGGAATTACTTCAAACTTTACTCAATTTTCAAAGAGATATGGTTCTAATGACGGACGGAGAAAAAGTAATTGCGGCAAATTACAGTTTTCTACAATTCACCGGACTAAAAACAGTAGAAGCGTTTAACAAGAATTATCCAAGCTTAATGAATTTTCTAGATTTTGGCAATGGTTCTGACTCAGAAGAAAGTTTTATTTTACCAAAACTTCCCAAAGATGAAGAATTTCAGGTTAAAATTAAAAATTCTGATGGGGAAACGACGATTTTCCGCATAAAGCAAAATATCATTCCTGAAAAAGAAGTCAGTATTCTGAGTCTAACAGATATTACCCAATTGGAAAATCAGAAAAGTTCTCTAGAAGAAAAAGCCAGCCTAGATGAGCTTACGAAAGTTTTTAACAGAACAAAATTTCAACAACTTTTCAAACAGACAATCGAAGAAAATAAAATCAATCCAAAATCAATCTGTCTTATCATTTTTGACATTGATCATTTTAAAAAAATTAATGACACATACGGTCACAATAAGGGTGATGAAGTGCTTGTAAATGTTTCTCGTTTTATCAAGGCTCAAATTAGAATGTCAGATATTTTATGCAGGTGGGGAGGGGAAGAATTTACTCTTCTACTAGTCGGTTCAAACATCGATGATGGCGTGAAAATATGTGAAAAAATTAGAACGTTAGTTGAAAATCATGCTTTTCTAGAAGAAAGGCAAGTCACAGTAAGCATGGGAATTAGTGAATACTTACCTGACGACAGTTTAGAATCATTTATAGCTAGAGCGGATAACGCTCTCTATAGAGCCAAAAAATCTGGACGCAATCGAACGGAGCGAAATTGATCCCAAGAGAATTTTTTATTGAAGATCGTTTAGAAAAATATAGATTAACCGCTAGCTGTAATTTAGGGGAGAGCGGCTTACGCAATTTTACCGTAAAAGAATTATTGGATCGGTTAAATTTAGATATTGGATGCTTGAATACAATTTCACTTGCCGATTCTCCCAACAACGGAAGGGAAGATTTGCGATCAGAAATCGCTTCCCTATACAAAAATATTTCACCAGACCAAGTTTTAATTACCACAGGCACAAGTGAAGCTTTGTATATATTATTTCATCTACTAATTGGAAAAGGTGATAAAGTATCTTTGTTTACTCCTGCATTTCAAGCGTTATACGAAATACCTTTGACATTAGGAGCCATCATAATAGAGGTTGAAGTAAAGGAATCTCTTCCTATACAGCAATTGTTTGATCAACAAGTTAAATTGGCAATCGTAAATCATCCACATAATCCGACCGGCATTGGACTGGGAGAAAGCGAAATCAAAACACTAAAAGACTCCCTATCTAAGTTTAGCGGCTACTCCTTATTTGATGAACATTACCGTTTCTTAGACTATGTAAACGATTTAAGCTTTTCGGGAGCTGGATTAAATGAAAAATGTTTTGCTACCGGCTCGATTACAAAATGCTTTGGGGTAACCGGCCTCAGAATTGGTTGGCTCGTTGGAGACAAAGGATTGCTCGAAAAAGCTCGTTCTTTTAAAGACTATTTAACACATACAGTAAATCCAATTTCAGAATTCTTAGCTTTAGAAATTTTACGAAACAGAAAAAAAATTGTGAAGCCAATCAAAGATTCAATCTTACAAAATGTAAATACATTTGCCATCGCAGCAAAGAATTTGCCAGGAATAGAAAATTTTCGCGCACCCGATGGAGGGCTTGTTAGTTTTGTGAAATTAGCAACAGGAATTTCCTCAGAAATCTATGCAGACTTATTATTAAAGCAGTGCGACATATTCGTATTACCCGGAAGTAATTTTGAAAGAGAAGGATTTATTCGTGTTGGTTTCGGTGAAACGCCAGGAAGATTTTTTGCAGGAATTGAGAGATGGAAAGATTTAAAGATTACCACCGATGGACAACGAGTGCACCGATAAAAGATACGATTAATGTTAAATATTTTTAGTTACTCACCTTACGCAAGGTGAGTGCCAGCGTTCCCAGCGCTGAGGGTGGGGTTTACACCTAACGGTGGGTTTGCTGCCGCAGGCTATTTTATTAGATTTACCTAATATTCTTGATTGCATTAAAAAACCCATTGTTTTATTCTCTTGCGTAAGGTGAGTTAGTTATATTTGTATTGAGATCGTTTTTTATTGTTTATTTATCCGTGTTCATCGGTGGTAATCTTTGAAGAGTTTACTATTGAACAGTTTCGGGGATGACGCTTGTGCTAATAAAATTAATTTCTAATTGCCAATGAGGGCTTACTCTAAAAACTAGAATACAAATTTACTTTAGAGTAATAGTTATGAATGAAAAAGTCCAATTAATTACGGAAGAATTGTTTTCATCCGTTTCCGAAAAAGCAAAACTAAGTCAACGAAAAAGATCCAATCACAATTTTCATGAGCTAACAGAGGTTTACCAAAGATTCCTAAATGTATTAGTAAAAGGCACTTATGTTCAACCGCATAAACATGAGAATCCGCCAAAGCCAGAAACATTTATCGCTTTAAAGGGAAAACTTGGTTTCCTGATTTTTGATGAGACAGGAAGCATTACCGGAAAATACTTATTATCCGATGATGGACCTATTCGAGGAATTGACATTCAACCGGGAGTCTGGCATAGTTTAGTGACACTCAGCGATGTATGTGTTTGCTTTGAAGGTAAATCAGGACCTTATGATCCGAAAGAAGATAAATTTTTTGCAACTTGGGCACCTACTGAAGCGGATGACGCTCGTTTTGCGACAATAGAAAAATGGGAGAAATTATTTTTATGATAGATAGATACAGCAATCCAGAAATATCCAAAATTTGGAGTCTCGAAAATAAATTTGAGATTTGGAAAGACATTGAAATTCTAGCCTGCGAAGCAAGAATGAATCGCGGAGAAATTCCAGAAGCAGATTTCAACGAAATTAAAACAAAAGCAAAGTTTAAAGTAGATGAAATTCTAAAATTAGAAGAAACGTTACAGCACGATGTAATTGCATTCTTAACAAACCTAGGTTCTTATATCGGACCTGCATCGAGACATGTTCATCACGGACTCACTTCGTCTGACATCGGCGACACCGCATTATGCGTTCAAATGAAACAGGCAATTGAAATCATCATCAATCGTGTTGAAACGTTACTCGAAACAGTAAAAGAAAAAGCGATCCAAGAAAAAGATTCTCCTTGCATGGGACGCTCTCATGGAATCCACGCGGAGCCAATGACTCTTGGATTAAAATTTGCACTCTTCTTTGCAGAGATGCAACGAAATCTAGAAAGACTCAAACAAGCGCACAAAGAAATCTCTGTTGGAAAATTTTCCGGAGCGGTAGGCACTTACTCGAATATAGATCCAGCAATTGAAGAATTTGTTTGCACAAAATTGGGATTAGCCGTTGACCCAATAACAACTCAAGTCATTACTCGTGACCGCCATGCATTTTACCTTTCTATTCTAGGGCTAACAGCTTCTAGCCTCGACAGGATGGCGACAGAAATTCGACTCTTACAAAAGACAGAAGGGAGAGAAGTAGAAGAACCTTTTTCTAAAGGTCAAAAAGGCTCATCCGCAATGCCGCATAAACGCAATCCAGTTATTTGCGAGCGCATAAGTGGGATAGCGAGAGTTATCCGCTCGAATGTAAATGTTGGATTCCAGGACATGCAACTCTGGCATGAGAGAGACATATCCCATTCTTCCGCAGAGAGAATTGTATTGCCTGATTCAACAATCGCTCTCGATTACATACTAGATAAGATGAATTTTGTAATTAAGAATTTGCATATTTATCCAGATGCAAGCGAGCGGGTTCTTGGTATTACCCGCGGTCTTATTTTTTCACAGAAGCTCATGCTTGCAATGATCGAGCGTGGTGGAATTTCCCGTGAGAAAGCTTATGAGAAAGTCCAATCCCATGCAATGGCGGTTTGGGCAAATCAAAATGAAACAATGAAATCGCGTCTTCTAGCTGATAGCGAAGTAAATCAAGTATTAACCGCAAAAGTGTTAGATGAAATTTGCGATATAAAACCATACCTTGCACGAATTGATGTCATTTATAAAAGACTAGGCTTGGTATAATCAAGAATGGCTTTGAAATACTATTTCAAAGCCATTTCTGTTTTTTGAAATAATAAATCATTCCAAAGAGTGTAGTAATCATTATCCCCCAGACAACAAAATATCCATATTGCCACTTAAGCTCTGGCATATTTTCAAAGTTCATTCCATAGACTCCAACAATGAATGTCAACGGAATAAAAATTGTCGCAACCGTTGTTAAAACTTTCATCGTTTCATTCATCTTTTGACTCAAAGAAGAGAAGTAAATATTCGTTAGACTCTCTAGCGCGGTATACGTTGCATTTGCCTCTTCGATTGCGTTGCTACAACTATTTGTTAGATCTCTAAAGTATTTTCGATTTCCAACATTGATAAAATGAGTTCGATCCTGTAAAATATTAGTAAGCGCTTCCTTAAATGGGGCAAGGGATTTTTTTATTTTACTCACATTCTTTTTATTCTTTTCTATCAATAACAAAGTAGATTGTTTCGGGTTTGTTAAGGTTTGTTTTTCAATTAATGCTACTTCTTTATTGATTGAATCAAGAGTTTCAAAATAATTATCTAATATGGCGTCGAGCAATTGAAACAAAAGAAAATCACATTCTCGTTTTCTTACCAGACCAAGGCTATCACGCATTCTCTGTCTAATATAATTAAAATGATCTCCAACTTTTTCTTGAAAAGATACTAAATAATTTTTGCTAAGAACGAACGATAGCTGCTCGATATCAAGCCTATCAAACTCATCCAATAAAATGGATTTTATGCTAAAGAAGATATAATTGTCGTAATCCTCCATCTTCGGACGTTGCGTTGTATCAACTACCTGTCCAACAGTGAGACTTTCTAATTTAAGTGTATCAGCTATTGCTTCGATTAATGCAACATCGTGAATACCGTGAAGATTTAGCCAGTGATTATTGGATAAATTATTTGTATCAACTAATTTATAATCAGTGATTTCCGCTGTTTCTGTGCAAGTGTTTTCATTATAAGTAAACAGTTGCAACTTAACTTCTTCAACTTTCTTCTCTCCGATGAAGGTAAATTCTGTTTTGCCTTTAGCCTCACTTTTTAACTTTGAATAGGACTTAAAATTAATCCCTGTAATGCTTTCGGTCATCTCTGACAAAGAACGCAGACTTTTCATTAAAACTTCGTCTGGATTTTTCAAAGCCTGCATTAAATTTTCAGGTTTAAAAGGCTCAATTACTGTCTTCTCGATTTTCTTACGCGCTACTTTCCATTTCATCGTATTTATTACTTCTCTACTGACTTGCTTTTGATTTGCAGTCACTACATGAAGACTACTAAGAATTTAGAAAATGATTTCAGGCAAGAACATTTTTACTATATAACAAGAATCGTTAATGCCCTAGGATTCCTGCTGAAACAATAATATCATTCACTTTTTCATTCTTGAGGATAAAAGCGATTTGCCAGATACGGTATATGAGAAAGTTTTTTGTAATAGGAAAGAACACAGTATAAATATTCAATGTTTCTTTGCTCAAGAAATTCTCCTTGACTTATGATAGAGCAGACAAACAAATTTTCTTCTATTTTTATCTTCGCCATAGATTCTGGGCTTCCAATTGAAAAGCAGATTTACACTGTCAATTAAAGCAAAGTTAAACGAACTATGGTCTTCATCGTGAGATTCTATTTGCGACTTATATTAATTATTCACTCACCTTACGCAAGGTGAGCGACCAGCGTGCCCAGCGCTGAAGGTGGGGTTACACCTAACGGTGGGTTCGCTGCCGCGGGCTATTGATTCATTAGATTTATCTAATGTTCTTAATTTCATAAAATAATCCATAGCTTTACTTCTTTGCGTAACGTGAGTTATTCATTCAAAATATTTCTACAGGGTTCGGAAAGACTACTTTCATTCCTAAATAAACATTTTATTATTCTTCCCCCACCGGGAACGGTCCATTTACAAAAATTATTCACATCTTCTTTGCAAGCACCTTTTGTTTGATTTCGCATTTTTTCGGAATAAGCCTTAAGATTTGACTTACATCCTTCAGACAAATCATCATTATGCTCTAATAGACATTGAGTAACTTTTGCTTTTGGTTGCGTAATTTCTTTGCAAAATTTTTCATAGTCTGATTTACAATCAGGAAGAAAGGTATCGGCAGAGAGAGATACCAAAGACAAGGTAATAAATGCAATAAAAGATACAGGTTTGATAGGTTGAAACATTTTATTCATAAGATATTTTTATAAGCTCCCAAAGATTTTATAATACATTAATTTCTATACCCAAAATGAAACGATCATCATCCGGTGGGACACCCATTGAAAACTCATCGACCTTGTTTAGAATAAAATCAATGGATTCTTCTAGAGACATATCAGTATTACACGCTTCTGTAATTATATGGCAGAAATTTTTGTTTCCGAGAAGTTTTCCTTTCTCATTTTTAACTTCGATGAGGCCATCCGTGATAATATAAATTCGATCTCCAGGAAATAGTTCGACACTGAGTTCCGTGTAAGTAAGATTATTCATAAGTCCAAGAGGAGTTCCTTCTATCTCAAAAATTTTAGCGCATTTTTCTCGATGAGAATAAATAAATGGATAAGGGTGCCCGCCTCTAGAAAATGTAAAGGTTGTTGACTCAGAACTCGATGAGAGTAATCCATACAATGCAGTAAAATAATAATCTTCCGCTAAATAGTTATTAGCCTCTTTATTCAGATTTTCCAAATACTTACCCGGAAAAAGGCCATTTTTCTCTCGATTCTTATTAGCAAGAACATTGACCAAAGATGAAATCAGTGCAGCAGAGATTCCATGACCCACAACGTCTCCCACAAGGATACTCAAAAGTCCTCCATCTATTCTTTGAAGGGAAATGAAATCCCCGCCAACTGGGTTTAAAGGTAAATATTTATAAAAAATTCTATATTGATCAAACTTAGGAATTTCTGGCAAAGAAAATTCCTGAATCAATTTGCAGACTGTAAATCTTTTTTGTAGACATCAATCAAATCACGAATATTATTTTCAATCGCGTTACTCTTTGCAATTTCGATTCGTAATTCTTTATTGGACTTTTGCAATTCATGATTAATTTTATTAGCGATTTCTTGCGTTTGTCCCGCAATTCTAGCAAGGAATCCCAAAAATAAAGGGGCAGTATCTATGACCCAAAGCAGTGGACTTGAAACTTGAATGCTTAATACTGAATCGAATGAAATAAATCCAATTCTCAAGTATGTTTCAAATAATGTTGAGAAAATGGGAAATAGAAACCCAAACCCCAATCCAATGAACATAAATTTATTTGCTGTATTCATCTAATTATAATTAGCCACTCTTTTAATATTTATAATTCAGTCTTGAATCCATATACAACAAAATTCGATCCACACGGTGGTGTTGGAGGACAATAGACTCCATAGATTCCTGATCTGTGATGAATTCGTGCAAATACTTTTGATGATTCATTAAACCATGGTAATGTATAATCCAATTCAAACATTAAATAGTTAAGCCAAGGTCTCGACTGAATATCATCAAATACAATTCTACCGTTGTCATAGCCCTTACGTAAATTTTCCAATTTTGGATTTTCACTAGCAATAGACTGTCCTTCGCCTAACGCAAAACTAATTGGAGTGCCGAATAGTTTTGGAATCCGAGCAATTCCAACTACTACAGCTTCACCATGATTCATCGCTCCAGAATGCTTGGCTAAAATTCCTTCCACTTCAAACTCAAAGATAGAATACTTACGATTAACCTTTCGATTAATTCCTAAACCTGAAATGTAAGAAGGTTTGTATTTAAAATCCAAATTAAAAGAGATCGGAGCTAAATCTGAATTAACAAAAATTCCACCAAAGCCTAATACACTATATTTAGGTTTTAAAAAAGCTTCCTCTGCAGACAAAGTATAACTAATAATCAGAGAAATAAATAAACCTAGAAATTTCATAATTAGTTATTGAATTTAAAAAATAGGCAAATAAAAGAAAGCTGTTTTGCAAATGATTTGTATTTTCCTCAAAAAAAAAATTTGTATTAAAGCTGTAAGAGATTTTACTACCAATAAGAAGGCAAAATGCAATTCAATCAAAAGAATGGATTTATTTCAAGTTGGGTTTCAGAAGGTTCAGGTAAGAAAATTGTTTTTTTACCTGGTTGGGCGGAGCCTCATTCCGTTTGGCAAGAATCATGTCCTAAAAATCTATTCGGCTACGAAAAAATATTTATGAACCTCGGCGGACATTTTCCTTCTGAATTTCCAAAAGATAAAACCCATTTGCAGCTAGCGGAATTTTTAGATTCTCACTTCGATATATTGAATAAAATAGCGGCTAATGAAAAGTTAATCCTGATAGGTCATTCGACAGGAGCATTTGTAAACTGGCAGTATATGAATCATTTTCCCGATAAAGTGGAAAAAAATATTCTTGTAGGATCTTTTCTGGAAGGACCAATTGGTGGAATCGTGACTCTCATGGAAAATCTCAGACTTTGGAATCTGACTTTTCTCACTGATTTTGCATTGGGATTTTCTCAGGATTCAAAATCTACTTTTTACGATACAGCATTATCTGTTAACCCCGATAGAAAACAAGAATTCTTAAATCGAGCTGATGTAAAAGAATTCTTCCCAACTTTCTTTGAGCAATATAAGAAAATTAAACCTAAATCGCTGCGTATTGTGGTTGAAATTCTTGAATCCATTCGTCTTTCCGATATGAATTTACGAGAAGGACTTCCTTTATATTTCATTCACGGAGAAAAAGATCCTGTCATTTCCATTTCTCGCATAAAACAATTTTGTGAAAACTATAAAACAGCTAAGCTCATAGCTATAGCGGATACAGGTCATTCACCTCATTGGGAAAATCCCTCTTTGTTTTGGAGTTACGTGAGAGAAATTTTGGAAAGCAAATAATAAAAAGTCATTCTCTTTTCTTTACCATCCAAAATGTCCAGTAAATCATGTTTAAAAATATTCCCATGAAGATGGTTACGCCCCATGTTCTTGGATGATCAAAGGGATTAATCAGACGATCAGTAATATCATACAGTAAATTAAATGGCTCACCTATAATATCCCAACTATTCCAGCGCAAATATCTTCCTAGATAAATTCCAAAACTCCCGACAAATAAGAGGCTAACAGATATTATGCTAATCCATATTTGACTCAATGATTTAGTAAGTATTTTTTCAATATCCCATAGACTTAAAAAACCAAATACTAATCCAGTCCATGCAAAGGAAAGAATTAAAATCAAATCAAACCATTTCGGCATAGAGGATTTTAATCGAAGATGAAATAAATCTGTTAAGATATAAGGTGCATTCGGAAAGAACAAAAGCCAAACCGCTAAGAGGATAATGATTGTTACCTTGTATCTTTGAATGCTTGGTTTCAGGATTGTTATACTTGTCACTGCCCAGGGGATAAAGGCGAGAAACAAATTCCAATTTAGAAAAAGAAAAACTTTTGTATCCGTATATATAAATCTGAAGATTGAAAAGGAAAAACACAAAAGGGATATTGTTCCCATAAATAATGTTTCACTAAACCGATTTCTTTCTTTTAATAATTTTATCATAGCCCAAAGTAAGAATGGATTTGGCTGCTTTGTCTGACAATTATTTTATTATTGGAAAAAAGGCAATGTAATTAGTTTGGGTATAAATACAATTAACCCAATGAAGATTGCAGTAATTGCACTAATCAAGACTGCAGCGGCGGATAAGTCTTTTATTTTTTTAATCTGATCATTTTTTTCAGGAGAAATGAAATCAGCCAAATTCTCGATTGCGGAATTGATCGTCTCAAGCGCAAAAACAAATCCAATCGCAAAGATAATTGCAATCCATTCAACATTTGCTATTCTTAATACTATTCCCGCAATGATAACACAGAGTGCAGCAACTAAATGAATTCTTGCATTGTGCTCTTCGAGAATTAAAATTTTCAATCCATTCAAAGCAAAGATAAAACTTTTTAGCCTTTTGATGATGGAGAATTTTTCTTGTTTCATATTCAGTCTAACAGCCATTTGCCATTCACTTAACCTGGATATTCCGACTCTCTTTCATCCCAATTAAAGTAATCCCACCATTCATATTTACATTGCATACATATTTTTTTCGTAGAGCGTAAATAATATACAGTCGAGTTAATTCCATCTATCCAATGTTCCAGTCCTGAGACCCTATCTTTGTATTGGATAATATTGATTTTGCGAAATTTACAAATCGGACAAGCATGATTAGAATCAACGTCTTGTATTGTTTCAGTCGGAGGATCTTCCAAAGAATTTACTTTATTGTAAAAAACTTTCCGAAGTGCGATATCAATGGTAAGATTTTTAGTAATCCCATTATAATAATCAATCATAAACTTGGAAGACTCTAAATATTCGAGTCCTAGCCCTTTGAAATAATGAATGCGCGCATTTTTCTGATCTTTCTCTATAAGTTTATCAATTTCTTTTAAATAGATGTTTAACTCATGTGTGGCTTTTTCCTTGTCTCCTTGCTTATAATAAATCTTTGTTTTATACAAATAAATCAAAACATTTGGGACCAAGTGGTAACTTTTTTCTAAATAAGAAAAAGCTTTGTTATAATCCTGGAGATTGGAATAAACTATCGCCATACGAATACAACTTTCTGATTTTAATAAATTCTCAGATGCTTCGTTTATTACATATTCATAATATTGCAAGACAAGTGGATACTGATGCATATCCTCTAAAACATTTCCCGCCTGAAAATAGTATTTTGCTAATGCAAAGCGATTGTTTTTATGATAGTCCAAAAGATAACGCAAAAGATTGATTAACTCCTTTCGTAAATCTTTAAAGCTAGAAAATATTCTTGTAAAGTGTCCAAAGAACATTCTCTTCTCATACCAGATTTCATTTTGCGAAATAAAAAGAGTATATAGGACTTCTGTTAACTCTTCGATGGCAACCAAGTAAGTTTTATTTTTTTCGAGTGCTTTTTTTAACTGTTGATAGGAGCTGGGAAGTTCTCCTTTTTTATGAAGAAATTTTCCATATTCGTATCGCATTTCGGCATCAGCAGGTTTTCTCTTAAAGAAATCTTCGAACCCATCTTTAGCCATACTGGGAACATGGTCTTTAAAATACAAAGCTCTTCTTCTGAAAAAATCAGGCTCAAATCCTTTTGGATAAACGGTTTCTTTCCATTCTTCCCAGGATTCTTCACTCGCATTGCAACTCTCGCAAATTCGCTTTGTTTTCTTTTTGACTAAATTATAATTTACAAATTCGTTTTTAGCCTCTAGCGGATAACGCACAGCATTGTAGTATTCAATCCGCACTGACCCAACAGCCTGGCAAGACTTACAGTCTTCTTTCTTTTTATCTATAAACCAAAGTTTATCTTCTGACATGAAATCCTCAAAGCAGTGTAAAGTAGATAATGTTTCACCTTCAGCCAAGCTATGACCGACTTATCGCAACTCTCTCATTCAAAATTCATAATTACTCATTCCGCATTCCTAATTGATCATTAAATTAATCTCGCGGCAAATCACCGCTATCCGGTATTTCAACTTCTCTTGCCCAAGTAGATTAAACAAAATCGGAAGTTCCAAACCATGCGCCTTACCGGTAGTAGCCACACGGATTGGCATATAGAGATTTTTTCCTTTTTCGCCTGTTTCAGCGCCGGTCTTTTCAATTAAGGCTTTGTAGGCGTCGGAGTTAGATGGGTTTTCGGATGCGAGAAGTTTGTGAAATGTCTTTATGACAAGTCCAGCATTTCCGGCAGTGGCGATCGTTCTTGCGTCTTCGTTTTCAATAACAATATCGTTATTGAAAAATTCAGAGATGTAGTCAGGTGCTTGGGAGAGTCGATCCAAGTAGACCCGAATTGATTCTAATAGAGATTGCAGGGTTTCATTATTCGCATTTTTAATTTCTTCTGGAATCCCTTTGTTATCTTTGATAAATGGAATTACTTCAGCGCATAATTTTGTTATGTCGGAGTCGCGGATGTATTTATTCGAAAGCCAGTTGAGCTTGGACTTTGGATTGAGTTGGTCTGCGAGTGCGGATAATGGCAACGAGTTGAAATCTGTCTTTTCTTTGTCTTCTTCTTTTACTTTTTTAAATACATCAAATAGCGATGGAGACTTAGAGCATCTTTCTACATCAAATATTTTTTCGAGTTCGCCGTGTGGTAAATATTCCTGTCCACTTTCCGAGGTCCAACCGAGAAGAGCCATATAATTACGAAAGCATTCTGCTGTGTATCCCAAGTCTCTGAACGCCAAAATAGAAGTAGCCCCTGCTCGTTTCGAAAGTTTCTTTCCGTCTGCGCCTACGATTTCGGATGCGTGTGCGTATTTCGGAAGTGGATAGCCAAGTGCTTCGTAAATTAAAACCTGTCTAGGAGTATTCGATAAATGTCCCACGCCTCGGATAACATGTGTTATCTGCATAAGGTGATCGTCTACCACAACTGCATAGTTGTAAGCAGGAAAACTATCTGATTTTACAATGATAAAATCTCCGATGAGTTTTGTATCAAATTTTACTTTTCCTTGAATGATATCGTCTACGATTAAATTTTTTGCAGGTGTGCGAAATCGAACTGAAAATGGAATCTTTTGATCTAGCTTGTCTTGGATTTCTTTTTCTGTCATGCTTGAACAGGTTCCATCATAGAGATTAGGAATTCCCATTGCCTCGGATTGCTTTTTCTTGGCTTCAAGTAATTCAGTTGTGCAAAAACAACGATATGCGTGGTTACTCTTGATTAGCTTCTCTGTGTGCTCTTTGTAAATATCCAAACGCTCGGATTGTTTGTAAGGACCATGCGGACCGCCTACTCCCGGACCTTCATCCCAATTGAGTCCAAGCCATTCGAGTGACTCTAAAATAATTTTCATCGAAGAGTCAGTAGATCTCTCTTGATCAGTGTCTTCAATGCGAACCAGGAATTTTCCGCCGGTTGCTTTTGCGTATAGATAATTGAATAGTGCAGTTCTTGCACCGCCTACATGTAAGAAGCCGCTCGGAGATGGAGCGAATCGTGTTCTAATATTTTGGTTCATTCTACTGTGCTCTCTTTCTTTTTAAAAATAATCAAAGGTAAATCCATTTTATATAAAGTCAGTTGTTTGTTTTTAGCATAAATTAAATTTTCATCTACGGGATCTAATTTTTCACCGGGAAAATAATAGATCACAAATTCTTTGTTGTTATAAAGTTTGCTGCCCGAAGGAATGTCTTTAAAGATTTTTTTATAACTGTAATCTTCGAAGGCATAGATTCTTGAATACTCTAACGTATTTTTATTGGGAGAGAATTCCGAATAAGGGTAATTACGCGCTGGAGTTCCTGACGGATAATGCTTCCAACGAATTGCTTCTTGACCATCTTTCATTTCTGACTCTTCCAATTTCCAAAGACCTTCGTCTGGTGTAATTGTATAAATTACTTTTTCATGAAACAACTGCTGCGCTTCCATTTTGCGATTAATGAATTTTTCTAACCCGCCAAGCAAATCGGAACTTTGTGAATTACGAATCGAAAAATTTGTGTATTCGACTTCTAAATCGCCAGAGTCGTTACTTCTTTTCCCTTCTCCGTATTTTACTTTTTCATAGATTGTGAATTTAGGTGGAGCTTTCTCTGCAAAAAGAGAACTCACTTCACCAAGAAATTTATTCGTATAGGAATAAAAATAAATCTCGATTTCCTTGACCTTTACAGTCGGACCTTCACCTGGTCGAATCACTAGGTATTTGTATTGTGAGCTAGGTTTTTCAAAAAAATTATTTGAGTTCAAAACCTTCGCTTTTTGGTAATAATCACCTGTAAAAATTTCCAGAAATTTCTTTTTTTCTGCATCACTTGTCGCAAAGGTTTTACACGAAATGATTAGAATTGGAAAAAAAAATAGAAAAAAGTGTTTTTTACGATTATGTATCATTTGAATCAATAGAATTAGGGTTTTTTGCACATTCAGACGCTGCTAAAAAGGGGACTTGTATTCGTTTAGCCAGTGTAAAATTGCGAAAATGCTTGACAAGCAGAATAGACAGACATACGAACGCAAAAAAAGATGAAAAATAATACACAAGAAACGACCCGACCAGATTTTCCAAAAGTGCTGTTCGAAGACCAGGTAAATGATGACCAGAGAAAGTATTCTCGGTATGTTTGTGACTCCCGTGCCATTCCACACGAGATTGATGGACTGAAACCGGTGCAAAGACGAATTCTATGGGCGATGTGGAATTCCGATGCCAGAAATAGACATACTAAAACAGTAAAAGTTGCCGGCTTGGCGATGGGATACCATCCGCATGGGGACAAGTCTATTCAAGACGCTCTCTCAGCTATGGCGCAAGATTTTACTTTTGCCAATAATATTCCTCTCGTTCATGGAGAAGGAACCTTTGGGGACGTGCTAGATCCAAATGCGATCGCATCTCCGCGTTATACAGAAGTCAAACTTTCTGATTTTGCAAAGGACTTAGGTTTTTTTGAAGGACTTGCTGATATTGATTATGTAAAAAATTACGATGAGACAGAAGATGAGCCAATCCATTTCGTAGGAAAAGTTCCAATTGTTCTTCTAAATCAAATCCAAGGAATTGCGACGGGGTTTAGATGCTTTATCCCCGCTCATAAACTTTCTGATATTGTTGAATCTCAAATTGCTTATTTAAAAACAGGCAAACCAAAAAAAATTAAACCTTGGTATAAAGGTTATGGCGGCGAAGTTCGAGTAGCCACCAACGAGAATGGATCTGAAATCATGTATACAACATTCGGATTCAAATGGGAAGGGGAAAGTCTCTTCTTAACTCATGCTCCTCAAACTTGGAATCGTGACAAAGTAGTTGCTCTTTTAGAAGACATGATAGAGAAAAAGGATAATTGGTTAAAAGACTACATCGATTCTTCCAGCCAAACTTTTAAAATAGAACTCGTTTATAAAAAAGGCGAAAAGCCAACAGAAAAAGATATCAAAGCTTTATTTAACAAAGAAAATCTTGATACTCTTTCGTTTAACGTTATTACACATGAAGGAAGATTAAAAAATCACAAGCAAGAAGAAATCATTAAACGATTTTGTGATTTTCGCAAAACACATCTCATCCGCAGATTCAAAAGACTTGCAGGATTAGAGCAAGAAAAGATTGATAGAAACTCTGAATTAATTCGTTTCATCAATGAGAAGTGGAATCAGAAAGTGGTAACAATCAAATCAAAGCAAGACTTCGAAAATCAATTGAAGAATGCGAAGTTCAAATACTTCGAATGGTTAGCCTCCATTCCAGTTTATAGAATGACTTTAGAAGAAGCAAGAAAATGTCAAGATGCAATCAATGAGGCTAAGATTAAGTTTGCGGAGTTCACTGCATTGTCAAAGCAAGATGCAAAGCTGACTGCATTTATGATCGATGAATTGACCGAACTGAAAAACAAGTGGGATAAATAATGAGTGCCGAAATAAAAACTAAACCGAACGCAAAAGATTCAGGCGAAAGAAATTTTAAAAAGCTTTCGAACGTAGAGCATGTTCGTATGAGAACTGGAATGTGGCTTGGACAAAATTCCATGTCAACATTCGAGCAACATTTTTTCAAAAAAGATTCCAAGGGGAATTATGAAATTAGCCATGAAGAGCTAAATGATATTCCTGCAAAATTAAAATGTCTTGATGAAGCTTGTATGAATGCTGTCGATGAATATCGCAAAAATCAAAATGATAAGACAGTCAAAGATGGTCAGAAGATGACTAAACTCATTGTTAGCCTCTCGACTGATTGTGGAAGAGTTACAGTAGAGGATAACGGTCGCGGAATACCAGCAAAAAATGCAGAAGGTGTATTCTTACATTTGATGTATGGAGAAAATTTTGACGATCAAGTCAAACAAGATCATGTGGCAGGTCAAAATGGAGTAGGTATTTCCTTGGTGAGAATGGTGTCTAATTTTTTCCGTGTAACAACAGAGAACAAAGGACAGTCTTACAAAAAACTTTTTAGCGTTCACGATGAAGTAAAAAAACTAATTCGCACCTTTAAATTATCTCCAGAAGATTTTGAAAAAGTTATTTTATTTTACGATGAACATGGTTCTTTTAAGGAATGTCCATTGCTTACAAAAGATCATCTTTCTAAGCTAGAATCTTTGATGGAAAAAACTTTCATGATAGAAGCTATTAAATCCTGCGGTGATTCGCATGGAACTTCTGTTGAGTTTGAATTAGAGCCAAAGTATTTTAACAAGCTAGATACTAAGTTTAATCCTGATTTAATGCGTCAATATTTGCAAGACATTGCAATGACAAATCCAGGACTTGAAGTTCAATTCCATCACAAGAATAAATCGGATAAGTTTAAATTCAAAAAAGGAATGGAAGAAATTTTTCAAAATTCTGATTTAACATATTACAAAATGGAATACAAAGATCCGAATGTGGCTTCTCAGATTAACCTCGAAACCTATTTCGTAATCGGTCAGAACAAAACTCTAACGTGGGTTAATTCCAATTTTGCGGTGCAAGGCGGTTCTGCAATCGAGTATTTAGAAAATCGAATTTGTGATGAAGTTCGAAAGAAAAGTCAAATCACTGCACTTGAGAAAAAATTAAAAACTCAATCTACAAGAAATGATGTAAGAAATTGTTTTCATATGTATGTAAACTTGCGCATTCTAAATCCACGTTTTAAATCGCAAGATAAATCTTATTTGATTAACGACTTAAATGAAGACATCAGAAACGCAGTCGATAAGAGCCTAGACAAACTGATTAAGAAGACCGACTTACTCGAAGAAGTTAAGATGCAAATGGAAAAGAGAACTCAACTCAAAGAGTTAGAAGATGCACAAAAAGGACTTCGCAAAGCGTCTAAGAACAATATACCAAAACTTATGCAACCAACTGGAAAACCAAGCGATGCAGGCAGAGTGTTGTTTGTCGCTGAGGGAGATTCGGCTATTGCAGGTTTACGTCCTGCTCGTAATCCAAAACTTCACGGCTTATTCCCATTACGCGGTAAACCATTAAACTGTAAAGGAATGAGTTTGGCAAAAGCACTTGCGAACGAAGAGATGAAGAATATTGTGGCTATTCTTGGTTTGCCGATCAATGAAAAATTAAAAGATCCAAAAGAATTAAACTATGAAAAAGTAAGTATCATTACAGATGCGGATTTTGACGGTTATGCGATTCGCTCTCTCATGCTTTCGTTCTTTTATGAATACTGGCCTGAGCTGTTTGACTTCGGTGTAATTCATATTTCTGCTGCACCTCTTTTTGAGGTAGATGTAAAGTGGAAAGATGGAAAGAAAGAAACCATCTTCTGTATCGACGATAAGGATTATGACAAGCTCATGGATCGTATACGTAAAAACGCAGGAGAGATGGTCAGAAAGAAAAGAAACAAGGGTTTAGGGGAAACAGGCAAGGAAGCGATGAAATTCGCTGTAGACGAATGTATGACGAAAATTACGATTAGCACTCGCAAGTCAGCCCAAAAGACCCAAGATCTATGGTTTCACAAAGACTACGCCGAACAAAGACGTGAGGCTATTTCCGAATACTCAATGGCGGTGATTCAGGATTAATGGTTAATGGTTAATTATGAATGGAAGATCGTGGGGTGTTGTGACATTATGTGAAGGCGTAATATTTTATTGAAGGGCGCGTCATTATTGAAGGCGCAGAAACGTTTCTGCGCCTTCAATAATGACGCTCGCCTTCGAATCACTAACACTCGACTTGAAATACCTCTTTGAATCACAACGACTTGGATTTAGAAAATGGAAAGAGTCTGATATAATTCCATTTACGAAAATGAATTCCGATTTAGAGGTTATGCAGTATTTTCCGCAACCTCTCTCAAGAGAAGAAACAATCAATTTAGTAAATCGTATTCATTTGCATTTTGAAAAATGGGGCTTTGGTCTTTGGGCAGTAGAAGAAAAAGAATCAGAAATATTTATTGGTTTCATCGGATTAAACTATGCTGATTTTAAAAGCTCTTTCACTCCCTGCATGGAAATTGGTTGGCGATTAGATTCTCGCTTCTGGGGTAAAGGCTACGCATCCGAAGGCGCTAGGCTTTGTTTACAAAAAGGCTTTGAAGAGTTTAACCTAAAAGAAATTTATTCTTTTACTTCGGTCTTAAATACTAAATCTGAAAATGTAATGATAAAAATCGAAATGAAAAAAGTAATGGAGTTCGAGCATCCGAAATTAGAAAATGAGAATCGTCTTTGTAAACATGTATTGTATAAAATTACTTGTGAGTGAGTTTTATTCAATAAAATTAACCACTTCGCTAAAGAATTTTTAATCTAAAGGAATTAGAAATGACATCCACCCAACCCAAATTCAAAAGCCCAGAAGTATTTGCGGTATTTCAAGATTATCCGCATGATATAAAGTCAAAGTTATTATTTCTTCGTAAGCTTATATTCGAAGTCGCAGATAAAACAAAAACTGCCGGTGAATTAGAAGAAACTCTAAAATGGGGTCAACCGAGTTATTTAACTTCCCAAACAAAATCAGGAACTACCATTCGAATCGATAAGGTCAAATCGGGTAAGCATGATTATGCGATGTATTTTAATTGCCAGACTACACTCGTTGATACGTTTAGAGAAATGTTTCGCGATGAGTTTGAATACGAAGGAAACCGCGCTCTTCTTTTTAAAACAAAAGATAAAATCGCAACTGAGAAATTAAAACTTTGTATCTCGATGGCTTTAACTTATCACTTGGATAAGAGGAAAAAGTAAAGATTACTATGCGAAGGCGCTGGTCGCGAATATATGCAGCGAAGGGGAGAATGAAGACGATGAACACCGATGGGGATTACTCCTGTCACCCCCGAAATCTTTAATCGGGGGTCTATCTGACAAATAAACGAAATTGATATAAGTTTCTAAAATTCTTTCGTGCAGAAGATTTCTAATGGTTTGTTTTCAAAAAAGTATTTTATGGATATTTCTTTACACGGATAATGGGTAATGGAATAAATAGCATTTAGCTTAAATTTTCAAATTGAAAGGTCTAAATTAAATGCAATTTCCTAGAAAGAAATCTTTTACAATATTACTCTTCCTCTTTTGCTATACCAATTTAAATTCTTTTGGAGGAAACAGTCAGCGAAAACTGGATTGGTATAGACTTCAAGTCGAAACTTCACATAAAGTAAAACTCTGTAATCAAAAAAGTTCTACAATCGCAGAAAGATTAAAGCAAAAGCATTCTTTTCTTTATTTGAAAATACCTGAATTAGGCAATGAGTATTTGGAGTATGGAAATGAAGAGTCAGAACAAAATTTAGAATCCTACAAAAGAACGGAAAAGTCTTTGCCCGTTTTTATCGAATTTGGTGATAGCATTTTAAATCCTAGAAAAGAAGACTTCATGAATTACCAGGCAAGCTCCAAAATAAAAGAGCGAATCATCTCTGAAAATTCTACTATTACAAGAAGAAATTGCACCTTTATGTCTTTGGGATCAGAGTATTTATTTCCTATTCAATCTGGTAAAGGAACCCTTTCTGTTATTCTTTATTTTAATTATGCACAAGATATTGCACGTTATGAATTATTGCGTTTACTAGGCAGCACTAGTCAAATGATTCCTGAAAACGAATTCGATAACTTCATCCATAGGAGTTTACGAACTGAAATTAATTTTGAACCTGGGCATGTTTATCAAATTGAAATTAAAACAAATCCAAATTCAGCTATTTCACGCAAATCATACACAGCTTGGGCTAACGCATTTGATAGAATGAATACTGTTCCCGGATTCATTATTACGCTTAAAGAACTACCGCCTAATACAAAGTTTGCGTTTGATGGAAAAGATGATATTGGTAAAGATTACATGCAAGTGAAAAAGGAATTTATCTTTTATGAAACAGGTGTAGAGAAAAATATAGAGTAAATTATGGAAATTAAAAGAATGACAATAACTGTATCAATTTTCCTAATCTTTTTTTTATATTTTGAAAACTGTGCAACACTACCAGATGATAAAAATACTGATAGCTTAAAGAATTGGAGTGATTATCTAGGTGAAATGAATTGGGAAGATGCTAAAAGAAAATGTGGTAGTCTTGGGATAGCCGGTTATGGAATGAGATTACCTAGTATTAATGATTTGGAAATTGCATATAAAAACGGTATCACAGAATCTTGGAAATCCGATTGGCAAAAAACTGAAAATTCAGGTTACTGGACTTCTCAGCATTATTCCGAGGCAAGAGCATATTATTTCCTTGTAGCGTTAGGCGAATTGGATTATCTGAATAAAAAAGATATTAAGCATGTTCGCTGTAAAAGTTGAATATTATTTTTTCTTAAAAGCAATCAAAAAAAGAATCGGCTTTATGTCCGTTGATTTTAGTTGACTTATTCTAAAATGATTCGCAAAGTGGGATTTAGTAAATTTTTGAAAGAAGGCTGAGCTATGGATTTATTTAAAAACGATGATTCTGCGGAAGATTTTTATAAATACAAAGATTCTAGACAAAACTTCACAAAAGAAAATAAGAAGATGAAGTCTACTCTTTCCAGAAAGACCATGGATTCTGAAAACATTCCTTTTGATGAAGTGCATACTACTATTTATAGTGAAGTCGGTCTTGGTTGTAACTGGAAAGTTGATAAATCAAATAGTTATGAGGAAATTAATACTGCGTCCGACGGCTTTAACACAGTATCCACACATTTACAAGAAAATGTTAGAGATAAAAAACTTCATTCGACAGGCGTTGTTGCAAAAATTTTATCTATTTTCAGAGCAAACAATGACTAACCTCTCTTTAAAAATTTCAGGCTACATTACGATAGGGCTAACTTCTGTTAAACCCGTTAGCTTTGCTGACTTCAAAGAAAGTGTAGAGCAAAATGATTCCGATAAAAATATTTCTTTTTATTCTGAAAATTTAGAAAGGCTGCATTCCTTTGGTCAAAACCCATTCTGGCGTTTGCCGAAGACAGAAATTGAAAATTCTATTCTTGAAAAAGAATATTCTACTCGCTTCTCGCGACTAAACAAAGTTAGCCAGAACTATTATCATTATATAATTAAATCAACCAACCATTCTATAAAAGAAATTGTGCAAGTTTATGAAAAGGAATGTGATCGTCTCATCATTTTAAATTCTTATGATCTAATGCACGATTATATGAGCATGGTTTCCTATTTCAGTATAAATTCTTTTTTATACCAACGAATTATTAAATCAGGAATACTCACCAATCTTTTTATGCACTTTGGTTATATTAACAAAAAGAAATTAGCCTTACTGTTACAAGGTTCAGGCAAGGGTGTAAACGAATACACCTTCCAAGCCATTGAGCCGGTCTTAGACAAAGACTTTCATTCCAAAGTAGATATCATTAAACATAAAATTTACAAACAAGCTTAAGTAATTATCCTATACCTAGAACCAACATAGAAGCGACGTAGAAGCCGCACAGAAGAATCGTTTATTCTGATTCGAATTGATCGATTTCCATATTAATTTTCTCTGCTTTCTCTACGAGCGATTTTGTAGAGGTTGAAATTTCTTCTGTTGCGATTAAGTTTGTAAACGCAAGGTCATCAAGAGTTGAAATTACATCTTTGATTTCTAGGACAGCAGAATTTTGCATAGTAAGAGATTCTTTCATTTTGCCAGCGGCTAATTTAAAGTTATCTGCTGAATGCTCCATCGATTTAAAGTCAATAGCCTGTTGATTGACTGCATCCGAGATGAGTTGAATCTTTTTTAAGATTGTGTCTACGTTTGAAATGATATTGCTAATTTGCCCCGAAGTCTGAGCCAGATTTTGAGAGCCTGATTTTATCTCGTTGTCATTTTGAATAATGATTGAGCTAATTGATTTAATACTTCCTGAAGTTTGCTCTGCCAATTTAGAAATTTCATCGGCTACTACCGCGAAGCCCATGCCTGCATTGCCCGCCCTCGCCGCTTCGATAGCAGCATTGAGAGAAAGTAAATTAGTTCGGTTGGATATATCATTGATAATTCCAATGATTCCTTGAATCTGACTTGAACTCTTACTAATTTTTTGCATACTCTCTTGCATGACTTTCATAGACCGATCTCCTTCCTGTGCATTCTTGTTGATCGATTGAATTTTACTTAGAGATTCTTGTGTTAGTTTAATTACAGACTGCATACTTTCATTGACGGACTGCATTGAATCAATCAATACATTCATTCCAGAAAATTGATTTTCAATATTTTCAGAAACGACATTTGCTCTTGAAGCAATCTTTTCGATATTCTCATTTGCTTTTTCGGAAGAGGATTTCTGATTTTTTGTGTTCGAATGCAACATGGAAATCGTAGCTAAAAGCTTTTCTGAAAAACTAAAAAGATCTTCCGAGTTAGTTTTAATTCTATTCTTTATAAAATCATTTTGCTTTTCACTTTTCTCTGCATTGCTCTTATTAAGTTTATGAATTTCCTCTGCCTCTTTAGAGATTGCAAAGAATTTTCGTAAGATTGCTCCCATCGAGAAGAGGATAAAAACGCTTATCCCCACAACAAATCTAGAATGCTTACTATCAGGAGTAAAGTCATAGAATTGATGTGTATACACACTAATAACGTCAATTACAGCACCGGAGACAGCAATTAAAAGTCCAATAAAAGATAATAGCAGGTAATTGAGATTACCCTTAATCATATCGACTATATAGCATCCAATAGAATATAAAATGATAAAACCGAAAAAGGCATCACGGATCGGATAAAAACTACCTTCTTTTCCTCTTCCATGATCTGCCTGCCGAGTCAACCAATCTTCACGATGAATAGTCTGAGATACAAATAAATCAGGTGCGACGAATGCAATAATCGTAATCAAAGCAAAAATTCCTAATCCAATGAAGATAAGGATTCGATTTAGTTTTTTCCAGAAAGAATTTATAACAAGTAAATGTTGTAATACCATGAGTATTGCAGGCCCGCTTATACCCGCCCAGCAACCCGAAAAAACAAAAAAAAAAAAAACAAAAAAAAAAAAACAAATAATAAAATAAAAAAAACAACCCAAAAAAAAAAAAAAAAAAAAAATAGTTTTGTTTTTGTAATATGATTCAAATTCTTTGTTGAAGTATATGGTTTTAACCTTTTATTCATTTCAATATACTTAATTAGAACAAATTTTGTTTGTTTGTCTTTAGTCTTTAACAGACACAAAATAAAAGTCGATTAAAAAAAAGTTTGACCTTCTCCTTTTTCATAGCCTTCAAGTGGTTTATAAAATTCTAAAAATTTATCTATTTTTTCTTTTTCCATCTATTCTCTCTTTAAATAAACTATGTTTTAGAAGTATCCCTAGTTTAAATAATATTTTCTAAATATCTCCACTGTCTTTGTATAACGAAAGAGGAGGCGGGGACGATGCTTGCTTTCGCCTAACATTAGAGTAGCCGCAATTTGCTCGAACCTATGAAACCACATACCCAACTCAGGATTTAGCATCCATCCAGAGGCTAAAATCATTGTCTCGCCACCAACAAAACAAAAACCTGCAATACCTAAAACAGTTGTTCCTAAATGCAAAGGATCTTTTGTATTCCAATACATTATAGCATAGAGCAAGGAGCCAAGAAAAAGAATTCCTGCACAAAAAGCAGACGGCAAAAAAATAGAAACACTTAGATATTCTTGAAATGGTTGCATAAGTTCAATGGTAAAGAACTATTTTTTCTTGGATAGAAAAAAAAGGATATTTTGACTAACTCTTCCGAATCAAAACTGAAACAGCGAATTATCAGAATTAGTCGTAATTAAAATCTATCGAATGCAATGTGTGTCTTTGATTCCTGTTTTATCAGTCTCAAATGAATCCTTACATGTAAGAGAGAACGCATAAACATATCTCGGCGCATCTTTTATTTCGTCAGAGCTCCAGTATACACTACCCTGCCATTCTTTTGCTAATCCATTTTTGGATGCATCTTTGATTTCGCGTAATGTGGGAAGTCTCATTTGTTTGCCCTTACAGTATTCAGCCGCTTGTGTCCAAGTGAAGAAACTTTTAGAATCAGCAGCATCCCACTGCTCTTTCGATTTTGAAATTTCTTCTTGCGAGTTTTTACAAAATAATATATTTCCGAGAATTAGAATGCTGAGTAGCGTTTTTGTAATTAAAATCTTATTCATAAAATAAAAATCTTTATACAGATAAAATAAATCAAGTATTTTTATCTATATTTACGCAAAACGCCAACTACTATTTTAACTCAGAAGATTTTTGGCGACTAAACTTTTCTCCTAAATCGATACCGATAGAATATACGGTCGGAATAAAATATAAAACTACTACCGTTCCAAAGAGTAGCCCATAAGACAAAGCCAAACTCATAGGAGAAAGAAATGGATCATATCCTCCAATTCCATAAGCCGTAGGTAATAAACCTAATATAGTCGTTGTGGTTGTAAGTATAATCGGTCTTAACCTCTGCACTGCTCCATCTACAATGATTTCCTTTGTAATTTTACCTTCTCCTGCAATCTCAGAAGTAGTAAATACCATAACGATTGAGTTGTTCACAATCACTCCCATGAGTCCAACGAGGGCAACTCCTACAAATAAAGAAAGAGCCATTCCGTGTGCGAAGACAGAGAGTATAACACCAATTATCCCAAATGGAATAGCTAGAATTACGATGAATGGTTTTAAATAAGAGTTAAAAATCAGCGCAATGATTAGGTAAATACCGGCTAACGCAAATATGGCAGCAATGCCTAGATTCTTAAAAATCTTTGCATTCTCCACAGGCTCACCTGCAAACTCATATTGGAGCGAGCTTTCATTTGAGAAATTTGCCTTTACTTGATCGACTACACCTTGCGGACTGATAATATCCTTATTCAAATTTCCAAATACGGCCAAGTATCTTTTTCCATTGATATGACGAATTTCATCAGAAGAATTCTTTTCTTCAATGGAAATGAATTCTTTGAAATTGATTTCTTGTCCTGCGCGATTTAGAATGGGCAAACTGCGTATAAACCGCACGTCGGCTCTTGCCTTTTCATTGAGTCGAAGTCTAAAATCTAACTTCTTATCCATGTTGACCAAATCTGTTACAACTTTTCCCTCGAACGCAATATGCAGAGTAGTCAACACATCGTCTACACTCAGACCTGCTCTTGCTAGAATTTCATGATTGATCTTAAGATTTAATTCATCCTTGCCTTCAATCTCATCATCGTTCACATCGAAGACTCCGGGGATTTCTGAGAGAAATTTCTTTAGAGGAATTGATTTTTCTTTTCTAAGTTCATTATCATTTGAGATTAATCTGATTTCAAATGGTCTACCCATTGGAGGTCCGAAGCGAATTATCTTTGAAGAATAGGAAACTAATTCTTTTTTAATTTCTTTTTCTATTTCGACTCTTACCATTTCTTCTAACTCAGACGCCGTTGTCTTTCTTTTTCCAAATGGAGTAAGATATGTAAAGATTACTGCCGAGTTGCCGACACTGCCTCTCTCTGTTGTAGTGGATTCACTATTAGTTCCTATTCTTGCACTGAATCCTTCCACATCTTTCTCTGGGAGTTTATGAAGAATAGCCTCTACTCTTTCAACTAGTGATTCTGTTTTTTGAACACTTGCACCTTTTGGCAAGAGTAGGTTAATGATAAATCCTTCCGATGCATCTTGCGGGAATGGGTCTTTCTTCATAAACTTCTTAAAGGTAATGATTGTAATCCCCAATAAAAGAATTATTGATAGAATAAATAATACTCTATGGTGTAAAACTTTTATTAGAATAGAACGGTAGGAATTTTCTAGCTTAACAATGAACTGTTTCTTTTGAGGAATATAGGCTTTTCCGTGTGCCATATGAGTGGGTAACATGAAGTAGCTCTCAAATAGAGAAATGGCAAGAGATAGAATTACAACGAGCGGTATTACCCATATAAATTTTCCAGGAAGCCCACCGAGACTAATCAATGGTAAAAAAGCTATCGTAGTTGTGGCAGAAGAAGCAAGCACAGGAGCCCAAACTTCTTCCACTGCGGCAGAAGCAGCTTCTACGGGATTCATTCCTTTTTCCTTATTGCTATTGATTGTTTCTGAAATTACAATCGCATCATCTACGAGCATTCCTACTACTATAATAAATCCACCCAAAGCCAATACGTTAAGCGACATCCCCATCAACTGTAATACAACAAGACATCCAAGTAAAGAAAATGGAATTCCAAACGCAGTCCAAAATGCAGTCTTCATATCGAAAACTAAAAACAGTAAGAGGAGAACTAATCCAAACCCCATCATTGCATTTCCGAGAACTAAACTAATTCTTGTCCTTGTCAGACGAGAACCATCATTTAATTTTTTGAAAGTCACTCCTTCCGGTAATTTCAAAGTATCCAGATAATTGGAAACTCCGTCTATTGTTTTTAAAATATCTGCTTTTTTCTTTTTTTGGATAAGAAGGGATACTCCTCGTTTGCCGTTATTGCGGACAATTAACTTTAAATCCTCCGGTTGGTATTCAAGCTTTGCAATCTTACCAAGCTTAACGCCAAATCCATCGGGTGACATTCTAATATAAGTATCTAAGATTTCTTCTGGCTTTCGAAATTTTTCATAGGAGACAATCTTTTTTTCATCCAAAAAAGATTTGAGTGTTCCACCTGAACCATGAAGATTTCTTTTTTTTATCGCAGCGGCTACTGTCAGTAAGTCTACAAATTCTTTTTTTGCTAATTCTGGATCCATTAGTATATGAACTTCTTCATCACCAAGTCCAATTGTCTTAACTGCGGAGACTCCATTTATTTTTTGAATTTCTTCTTTGACTGTTGGAATAAAATCCTTGATTTGTTCGTATGTTCCTGAAAATGCAATTTCCAATACAGGCAAATCTCCTGACGAGATTTCATCTATTACCGGCTTTCCCTTTAAGCCTGTCGGCAAATTGTTGATATTCGATATCGCACTATCAACATCCATATAGAGTCTTTGTAATTCTTTCTCTTCTAAATTTTCATCAGCAGTAATATCAACTAAAGAGTAACCTTCTCTGGAATAGGATTTTACTTCTTGTATTCCTTCCAATTCTTCGATTGCGTCTTCGATAGGGAGAGTAACGTTTATTTCGACATCGGCAGCAGAGGCACCTGGATAAATTGTAGTGATAATAAATCTTCCCATTGCCACTTCGGGAAACGCTTCCTTTCTCATCTTTGATAAAGATAAAAATGCAAACCCGAATACGGATATGATAAATAGATTTACGAGCATAGGTCTATTTACAAAAAACTCTACAATTTTTTTCATAATTTAATTTTCTCCAAGTTAATTGAAGCAAACTTTCACTATGGAGTGCAATCCATTTTTCGAAATTAAACTTTTTAATTGATGGGGAGATGTTCGACTTGCGTAATATACTTTGAAATCTTTGATACTAATTTCTCCGGATGAAATGGATTTAATATAAAATCAATGTTTCCAATCTTAGCAAAAGTATTTATCATATCTTGATCAATATTCTCCGCTGCAATTAAAATAGGAGCACTTGCTAAATTTGGTTTGAATTTAATCTGTCGAATGATCTTCAAGGGATCAAGCTTAGGTAGACTCGATTCCAGAATAATATAAGCTATATCTAGACTATCTGTGAGTCGAAGAGCTTCCTGCATTGTTTCAGCCTCATAAATATTGCAAGAAAATAATTTACGGATATTAGAGGTTATCCTTAATCGTAAGAGAGGGCTATACACTATTAATAAAATGTGATTTGAGGATTTTTCAGCTTTGCTTTCGTCTTTGCTCAATATTGATTCTTTATGGAGAGGCAACTCATCCTTTTGCTCAGGAAGAAGCTTTTGGAGTCGTTCAATTTCCTTATCTTTAGCAAGAAGTTCATCTTCTAATTTAGCAAGAAGTCTAATTCTCTCACCCTGAAATCTTTGGATTAACAATTCTTTCTTAAGCAACTGAGTTTTTACAGTTGCCAATAAATCGTCTATTTGAAACGGCTTAGTAATATAATCCGCTGCTCCTAAATGCATTGCTTTACGAACATCTATTTTATCTGCCTTCGCTGTAACAAAAACGAAAGGAATCATCTCTTCAATAGAATCATAATTTACTTCTGAAAAAGTTTCTAATCCACTCATTCCAGGCATCGAAATATCACATAGTATTAAATCGGGTTTATATCCTAACGCAAGAGAAACCCCATTCTCGCCATTTTCTGCCAGAATAACTTTATATCCTTCATTCTTTAAAATCAAACTGACTGAATCTCTAATTGCGGCATCATCATCAATGAGTAGAATTGTTTTCATCTTATCAAACCTCCTTTAATATACTGTGTCTTTGCGGAAAAATATTTTTTACTTCTGTTCCGATTCAAAAATTGTTTTTAATTCATTTAGCATTTTAGCAGTTAATGGCTTCGAAAGAAAATCAATTGCGATTGTATACTCTGTTGCCCTTTCTTCATCCTTTGGATCAATCGAAGATGTTAGAATTGCCACTTTTGTTTTAGGAAAATCGCTATAATACGTTTTCACAAATTCATCTAAAAATTCCCAGCCATTCATAATAGGCATATTCAAATCTAAGAATATTAGATCAGGATAATGCTCTTTTTCCCCAGCAGATGCTTTTTGTAGAGATGCATAATAATCGATAGCCTGTTGACCGCCGAGAGCACTTACAACTTCGGCTGCAAAAGAATTTCTTTTAATGATTCCAGTGCAAAACATAATAGTAACTGGATCATCGTCGATACAAAGTATTTTTTTCATTTTATCACCTTTAGAAAGTTGATTTTAAATTTGGCTCCAACATTCACTTCACTTTCAACGTGAATAGTTCCGCCTAACGCTTCAATTTGGGATTTAATTAAATAAAGTCCAAAACCTTTACCCTCAGGATGATCATGAAACCTTTGATAGAGTCCAAAAATCCTATCTCGATAGCGATTCAGATTCATCCCCAATCCATTATCCTCAAACAACAATTGATATTTATTTCCAAAGTCTTTCATTTGAATAGATATTTTTAGTCTCCTATCTGATGATTTATATTTCATTGCATTTGTAAAAAGATTTAAAAAAATACTTTCTAACCACCAGAGGCCCACGCGAAACACCGCTATTGATATTATTGATTCATTAGATTCATCTAATATTCTTAATTTCATCTAAATTTCCATAGTTTTATTACTTTGCGTAAGATAAGTTTCTAAATAAGATTTATTAAAGCGAATAGTTTCAACTTCCCCAAAGTCAATCGTTATATCTGGATCGATTTCAATAATCAGATTGTTAATTTGACCACGTATACGCTCAACCATATCATATAGGTCAATGTGTTCCAATAGAATGGAAGGCTATTTTCGTATAACAATGATTTTGTGCAAATCTTTTAAAGTTTGATTGAGTGCATATGTTCAGATAAGGAATCGAACACGCTTACATTAAATTCATTGCTTTAGTGGATTAGTGGAATGATTTGACTTTATTTCTTTTTTTAAGAGCGCGAATCATTAATTCCGCATCACGCGAATTATCCTCAACGAGTAAGATTTCTACTGAATTTGTTTCTATTGTCATAATCTCTCCTGACTTAAGCGATATTTCTAATACAAACTGAAAATTCTAAAGGACGTAGTAGAACCTATCTACCTAAACCTATAACTTACTTTCTATTTCGAAAAATATCTATAGCCTAGGAAACAGTCAAGCCTATTAAATAAAAATAGACTGTAATCAAGTAAGTTATGGAAATTGTGGATAAATTAAATTATGCGCTGTATAATTTAGAATTATTTCCAGAATTTTTATAGGTAAATACACTTGTTTTTGATTTAGAATAATTCTTTTACTCACAATCATATAAGTATATCCTTATGAGATTTGTTTATATTAAAATGAATGTCAGATTCAATCAAAGAATTGAATAATCTCAGCGGATTCTGCACGAGGAGATTGGAACTTATTCGTATTATCCTCTAAATCTCCGTAACCAAGACTAACACCGACTGCCACTGTCCAATTATCCACTAAACCTAAATTTTTTCGAACAATATCAGGGAATGCAGCAAGACTGGCTTGTGCGATTGTTTCGAGTCCTTCGTCTCTAGCTGCAATTAAAAAAGTTCCAATTAAGATTCCAAGATCAAGAGTTGGCCAATAATTCATTCCTTTTTCCATGAGAAAGAATACTCCGACAGGAGCGCCGAAGAATTTAAAATTTTCAAGCATAAGCTCCTTTCGTTTTTCTTTGTCCTTTCTGTCTACTTGCATATGACCAAAATAAGCTGCGCCGAGTTCAAGCATTCTTTTCTTTATATAATTAGGATAAAAATCTTGATATGGGTAATCAGGATTTTCCGCTATCCCTGCATCTATGGCTTTAACAAAATCATTCGCGATATTTTCCTTTGTTTTACCTTGAACCACTGCGATTTTATAACCCTGCGTATTCTTCCAAGTAGGAGCTCTGCGGGTAGTTTCCAGTAACCGCTCTAGCTTTTCTTTTTCAATAGGCTTTGGTAAATACTTTCGAATTGATTTTCTATTTAAGATTGCTTCTTTTACTTCCATTTAAAACTCCTTTTTTAATGAACATTCGAGATACTTATATCAATTTTTTATGCAATTTCTATTGGAGAATTTCCGCTTGCAAATTCTTTTAAAAATTTCTTTTTCCCTTATTGTAAGACGCACCGTATTTCAAAACTAATATTTATTATTATCTTACCATAAGTCTTGAATGATCCATTTGGATGTCTACATCTTTTCAAATAAATAATAGTCAATATTAACTACTTTTTGCATCAAAAAAGCGCAAAAAAACGTATTTTCTAATCAATCTTGAGGATAGACAGAAAATTTTTAATGGCTATAATAGGTGGTAAACATATTCAAAGGAGAATTCTAATGAAAAGAAATCTTGAAAAAAACAAAGGTATCCAAAAGGGGATAATGGCTCTCAGTGCAATTACAATTTTACTAGGTGTTTTGTTTTGCGCTTCCGAAAAAGCAGACGATCCAATGAAGGATATTACTAACTTATTGCTACTCAATTCACTTTCCCAAGCGACTAGATCTAGTTCAACTAGTAGCGGAACATATTCTTCTAGCAGTAGCTCTTCTGGTGGATCATCTAGTGGATCATCTTGTTACTATGCTTCTAGTTCAGTTTGTCCATCTTCGACTCCTTATACATGCACAGCTAGTGGTTCTTGCTCTTCTTCTTCAACTTGCTCTAATCTTTCGGCTTGCACAAGTTCTTCTTCCTCATCTAGCAGTTCATCTAGTTCATCCGGTGGGTCATCTAGTAGTGGAGGTTGCACAACTGGATGGACTTCTGCCTGTGGCTCTTCAACCGCATATTCTTGTTCTGCGTCTTCTAGTTGTTATTCGACATATACCGGTTGTGTGAATTCAGGAACTTGTGGAACATCTTCATCTTCCTCTTCTAGTAGCAGCTCTTCATCAGGTGGAACATCCTCTTGCTACTACGCATCAGCATCTGAATGTCCAAGCTCAGCTCATTATACTTGCAGCGCAAGTTCTTTTTGCTCTACATCGTCTACTTGCTCAAATCTAAGTTGCAAACCAGAAGCTATGTCAACCAAAACACAAGACGGACAAATTGCAGCAGAGTGTGATGAGAAAGATTTCAAATGCGCGAACAGGACAGATATCACCAATAGAGCAGACATAACGAGAAAGAAGGCTAACTAAGGATTAAATCCAAGTGCAAATAGATAAAATAATAAAAAGATTTGTTCCTCGGTTTTTGGTTCAAGCCATTCTAATGGGAATGGCTTGGGCTTTTTATAAGAGTTTCCCTTTTTACAAAACTTATTTCTTTCAAAGTTGGCAAATAGCTTTGAATTCATTACTCTTAGTATGGTTGGGGATAAGCTTTATTTACCTCTTTGCCTCCCTTTCTTTTTCAAATAAAAAAACAATTGATACAGGAGATAAATTTCTAATCTTAATTTCTTTCGTTAAACAATTAATACATCCTAAGATTAGTTTAAATCATAAAAAGTATAGAAACGTTTTCTTCGTAATTCTCATAAAGATTTTCTTTATTCCACTGATGTTCGTATTTATATTGGAACATTACAGAGTATTATTCCCTTATTTCATAGACATCTCCGCAGATTTATTCATTTTTTTTAAACAACCTTTTTCTTATTTTTATACAGCTTATTTTAATTTTCTACTTATCTTAGACACGATCATATTCTTCTTTGCCTATTCAGTAGAATCCAAATGGCTCGGCAATAGAATAAGAGATCCACAGCCACATTCTTCTGGATGGATAGCGGCATTAATCTGTTATCCTCCATTCAATGGTGCAACGGCACAATTATTTACCTACGGAAAATTTCCAGAAGCACAGTGGATAGAGTCTTCTACTATTCTTACGGTCTTACAAATCATAACACTTTTTCTATATACGATCTATTTTATTAGCACATTGAATCTTGGATGGAATGCAGGGAATTTAAGTAGAAGAAAAATTATCACGAAGGGAGTCTATGGAATTGTTCGACATCCTGCCTATGTAGCTAAAATATTTGCCTGGTGGTTAGAGCATTTACCCTATTTAAATTTTCAAAATGCACTCGGCTTAGTCGGGTGGAGTTTGATTTATTTCTGGAGAGCCTACACAGAAGAAATCCATTTACAAAAAGACATTGTCTATGTGCAATATATGCAAAGAGTAAAATGGCGATTTATCCCTGGCATATTCTGAAATTACAATTTCACACAAAAGATTTCATCTCAATAAAACCTAATTTATCTAATTCCACTTGCATTGAAGAACTTAGAATATTTTTTATCTGATCTGAGGATATGATTGGTTAGCCACTTCCTTAAAAAGTTTAACAACTCAAAGCTAACCGTTTCCGTTCCCTCTCGATAGGCTTTGCTGAATTTAAGAACTTCTTCTTTTAATGCTTCGTGCTCTGCAGTGTGAGCTACCGCTTCTGGATATTTGCACTGCTTCATATAACTTTCTTCTGTATTAAAATGAATCACCGTATATTCTATGAGTGCGTTTAGTATTTCGGTGAGCTTTTCTTTCGATGCATCTTCATGTGTAGAAATATAAAGTTGGTTTAGAATATCGATTAGTTTTTGGTGTTGTCTATCTATTTCTTCTACGTTTACACTGAGAGTATCATCCCATTGGATTAAAAGCTTTGTATCGATTTGGAATTCACTTAGAACAGTCTTGATAAAGTTAGAAGTCTTTACTTTGTCATTGGCTAACCGCAATATATCCTGCGTTCCATTTCCGATAGTCTGTGCTTCTACAGAAATACTTTTTACGTCTGTGTCAATATAGCTAACAGTATGCTTTAGAACATTTATATTGGACTCAATTTGATCTGCCATTGCATTCATATACTCAATATGTTTTTTTAATTTGTCTGAAATATCTGTATGCACATTAATTTTTTGAAACACTTTGTCAATGTATTGGTCTACTTTTTCTGCATTCTCTAAAATAGAATGAATAGTATTGGAAGATTCATCCACTTTGTTCTTTCCATTTTCTATTGCTTTATTTGTAGTTTTGATTAATTTTTCAATTTCCTTGACTTTATCCGCTGTATGCTCTGCTAATTTATAAACTTCATTTGCTACAACAGCAAATCCTTTTCCTGATTCGCCTGATCGAGCTGCTTCAATCGAAGCATTGAGCGCAAGTAAATTGATTTGTTCGGAAATTTCTGTAATGGTTCCCATGATATTTTTTATGGCGATATAATTTTGACCGATTGCGTCCATCGCGAATCTAACTTCCATTATCCCCTTCTCGCCCAAACCTGCTTCTTCTGCAGAATGATCCGATACTTTCATTAGTTCAGTAAAGACGGTAGATTCATCGAGAATGGACTCATTCAACTCATTGATGATAGACAAAGCATCTTTCGTCATTATGGTTTCTTTATTTACCGCATCCACAATAGCATTTGTAGAATTGGATACGCTAGTAACAGAGTCGGAAGTTTTTTTAACAACGGTTGCTAATTTAAAAGAAGTCTCTGTAAAATCCATTGCATAGCCAATCATAATATTTGCTGAGCTATGTAATTTATTTGCCACTTCTTTTATCTCAGCAAAAACACTTCTAAAGATAATGCGGATAATCTTGATTGACTGCAAGAGTTCTCCAATTTCATCCATAGTATTTACTTTTAGGTTATAGTCAAAACGACCTTTGGACATATGCTCGGTTACACTGAATGCTTGCTGAAGAGGCACAATTAATTCTGTGTAAATGAGAAAAGAAGCTAAAAAGGAAATTATGGTAATAACTGCGAGAACCAAAATCCAACCAATCAGAAAGGTATCAAGAAACTTGATTAATTCTAATTCATGATTTTTTAATTTATCAAATGCTTGGTTTTCTAAAGCGATATCTTCTTTATACTTTGTATCCAACAAACCACGGAGTCTACTCTGCTCTGTTTGAATTTCTTGAATCTGCGTCTTCATTGTGTCTTTTACTACTGTAGTTTGGTAATAGACACCAAATGTCGCACCTACCAAAACAAAACCGGCAAGGCATAGAGTTATAATTAATCTAGTTACAATTCTAAGCTGATGAATAAATTTAATCATACACAATGACTCCTACTAATAGAATCGGCATTTGGCAATCATAGTTTTCTCGGAAACGAGCAGATTCAAAAAAAGAAATCATATTGTATTCCTCTTGGTTTTTGTATCAGCTAGGTAACTGAGCAGACCCAACAAAATTTCGTCCATTTTTCTTGGCAATGTATACGCCATTATCCGCAACTTTTATAAGATCTTCCAAAACCTTCATATCATCTTGCCTTGAGGCAACACCAATGCTTATACTTCCAATCCATTTGCCATTACCCACAGAGACTTGAAGATTTGATACTTCTTGTCGAATCTTTTCAGCAAGAAGCATAGCACCATCCAGTGGAGTATTCTGACATAGAATTATAAATTCGTCTCCACCCAATCTGCAAACAACGTCATCTGTTCGAATAGATTCTTTTAATTTTCGGGATAATTGTCGTAACACCTCGTCCCCTGCATCATGTCCCTGTGTATCATTAATTTGTTTAAAATTATCAGCATCAACCATCATACAAGAAAGCGGTTTATTTTCATTGATAGATTCAGTCCAACATTTAGTAAAACGCTTCATTGCATGACGACGATTTGGTAGACCAGTTAGAACATCTGTTAATGCCATGTCTTCCAACTTTTGATTTGCTTCTAAAAGTTCTTGTGTTCTTTCGGCAACTTTTTCTTCCAGAGTTTGATTTAATAGACTCAATTCTCGATTTCTCTCTGATACTTGATGGAATAATCCATTGAGTGCTCTTAGCAAAGGACCAGTTGCCCCGTTTTTTTGTTTCACTTCTTGGGTATACGCGTCATAACTGCTTACGCCATTCTGTATAGCGAAGATTTGTTTTGCCATACTCTGATCTAAGCCTAAAATATGATAAGCGAGCCAGTGAATTAAAAATTTTAATAGTGACTTTGCAGAATTGGGATTACTATTAGAAAGACTTTTTTTTATCTGCTGTATTTCTCGCAAAAAGTTTAAATGCTCTCTACAATGATGTTTGTAATGATGCTCATATATGGAAGCTTTCTTCATTAAAGATTCTTCTTCCTTGAAGTGATATTCAGAATAATCAGTTAAGTCTTTAAATACTTTTTCAATCTCATCCAATAGTAATTTATCATTCTCTCTGACTAGTTTTCCAAAATGATTTATTACATTTACAAGGTGATGATGTTGCTCATCAATTTCAGTTAAGCCGGTTACAAAGCATTCATCCCATTGAAAAGATTCATCAAAGTTCGAATCATGATGCTTTTTACCCATTTAAACAAATACCTCTTGTTATCATTTTATTTTAGTCACTTAGATATGCACTTCATTTTCAATTAAAAAAACAATTCAGAATAAGAACAAGTTTTTAATAGACAAGAATATTTGATTCTAAAATTTAATTAGAATAATAATGGACTTTTAGAATCATGTTTCTCCGAAAGATAAAGCAAAGTTTAAAGGAAATATTCTACTACGGAATTGACAAAGTTCCAAGCGCAAACAAAGCAAATTTTATTTTTTCAATATTACTAATTTCTCTATTATAATTGTAATCTTGACTATCATCATTGCTCATCCATTTCAACTCACGCAATTTGAATGGAATCTTACATTCTTTTTTTATTCATCTTTTGCTTTAACTTAATTGCATTGCGTTTGTTTGGTTTCCTCGTATCCAAAAGAATCCTTGCGACTTCGATGAATTTGGTAGTTTTGTTTTTGCTCCTGAAAGAAAAGGATTTAGCGATATTTTTACTTTTTGATATTTTCGCAGATTCTGCTACTTTCTTTTTATTTAATATATATGAAAAGAGAGATATTTTCTTTTTTCTTGGATTCAATATATTTGGTCTCATCATTTATTTTTTTGTGGACCTTCCTTTTATTGAGCATATACCAAAGACAAAAATGGAAGAGAGGTTTCTCACGATTACCTTTTATCAAAAGTAAACTATGAGCTCAATGAAAACAAATTGGAAGAGTTTTACACAGATAAGCCGCTCAGTATTTGCATAACTGACGAAGGAATTGGAATACCAGAAAAGATTTTAAAATATATTTTCGAGCTATCAAGTATCAAGAAGCGAACAGGATTGGACAATGAAATTTCTACTGGATTAGGTTTATTTATTTGCAAGATGATTTCACGCAAATTAGGAGGAAATATAAATGTTGAAAGCAGGGAAGATAGTGGTTCCAAGTTTACACTTTCTTTGCCTCTAGATATTGTCGTGAACGAATAACTTATTCTTTTACAATTGTAAATTTTCAAATAAAATTGAATTTTCGTAATGAGATTGTAATATAGATTGAAATAAATTGAAAATTTAACTCTGCGATTCAATATTTTGAATATAAATTGAAAATTTAACTCCAAAATCAAATATTTTAAACGAAAATTGAAATTTCGTAATATAACTGTAATATAGATTGAAATAAATCTAAAATTTAACTCTGCAATTCAATATTTAGAATATAAATTGAAAATTTATCTCCGCAATTCAAATTTTTCTTTGAGGATAAGAGTTATTACTTCTTCGAAAGCAGCTTTTGTTCCTTTTTCAATTACAGCTTTCTCTCCACCGATTTTATTGATATGAGGAGAAGCTATACTGAGTTGTTTTTTTAGAATTTCTTTTTTGTTTTTGGTTACACTTAAATTAATAAATCCTCTATAACTTCGCATTGGAGAGCCCGCCATTACTGCTCCTTGCTCTACAATATTTTCCAATTCTATTTTTACTTCATATTCTGCAGTTTCCTCTTGTGAGATTCCATATTCATTCGATAGATTTGTAGTTGTAGTTTTTAATAATTTTAATTGTGTCGGCGCAGTCGCTGATTGAATCAGATTTTTATGGATAAAATAAACCTGAATCGATTCAGTTTCTCCTTTTTTCAATTGGATAGTATACAAATTCTTTTTGATCAATAGATTACAGGTAAAATCATTTTCTAACTTTTTGCATTCTGTCTTTTCTATAAAATCAGAATAGGAAGGAATTAAAGTATTGAGTAACTTAGTTCTCAATGCTTGCTTGTCTTTAAAAAAATCTCCTACAATACTGTATTCTTGTATAATCCGATCATATAATCCGGGCATACCTTCTAAGCTTCCAGTAGAGCTAATCGCATAATTTTTAAATTCCCCTACGTTGATTTTTGATGAGAATCTATATTCATTTTGACTTACGACTAATTCCATCTTATCATTTTCTGAAACGAAATAACTGCTTGGTGGTTTTTGAAAGATAGCTTCTTTAGAGCCAGCAGGATAAAACTCTGCAAATGATTTATTTTTATTTTTTCCATTCTTATAAATAAACTGAATCAATGAACTCTTCTTTATTTCTTCTTGATCTTGTATCAAATAATTTTTAATCAAATTATTTTCTTTATCTAACGTTGGCACTTCATCTGCCAATAAGCAGAAGGGAAGTATTAAAAGTAAAAGTATTTTTTTCATAATTTCTTTTGTTAAAAATATTTTTTGCAGCTAATTAACCGTATCCAATACAGGTTTAATTCTAAGATATGCCATTGTATTTTCCCTGAATGAATTCATTGTAAACTTTATTTTCATTAAAAAGAGATTCTCTTGCTTTGTTGACGTATTGCATTGCAAAGGATGTAAACTCATTCACTTTAAAACTTTTAAAATGATATAGAATAATGTTCTTCCTTTAATTCTCCAAAGAATAGAATTCTGCTAATATGACTTCCATTCTGATGCAGGCAAACTTTCTATTCTGGCAGTCATTACTGTTGCACCCACTGTAATGATCGCAGCTAGTCCATACATCCAGAATGTTCCATGAAGAACAATCTTGTTGGAGAACTCCCATTTTTTGCATTTCCGTATTGTGTTCGAGTGTAAGTATATTTAATAAAATAATTCGTTGTAGATGATTTGTTAATCAATAGGAACCCCATTCTACGGCATCTCCTATATTTATCTATCACGCCTTCACAGTTAGAACAGCTTTTAACCGAGATAGGATTAATTGTTTGACATAGTCGTTGTTTTTTTAGAAGATAGGGATTATCTTCGGTTTTTGCTTTCTATCATTAGAAGATCGGCAGCAATCGTAGAGCCTTTCATATCAGAGAGCATAACAATGATAAACCGAGCCATTGGACATATGAAAAATCTTTTTCTCCAATAGATTTGTTTCCCAACCCAAGGAATGAGAACTGTTCCTTCTTTGGTTTCTTTTTCTTTTTGCATGTCCTGATTTAAAATAATGAAGTCATCCATTTTTAAGCTAGTAGTCATAGCAATCTTTTGTCTTGCTGATGAGAATTCTCTATTGTCAAAAATAACAAATGCTCCACCGATTTTTGTTTTATTCACTTTGATTTCAGTGGATATTGCATAGCCAAAATCTTCTTTTCGATCTTCAAAGCTATCTACGGTTACAGTTGATTTAATTGCATACAACGCAATTTTTAGCATATAATCTTGCTTTTGCGCACTAATTTCTTTACGTATGCCATTATCCGCATAAATAGATTCTGCATTTCCAGGTCTTCCATTTTTACTGATTCAATTGTAGGAATACTTCCATCTTTAATCATGATAAAATGAGCTTCTTTGGCTTGAATTCTAAAGAGCACTTCTTTGATGATCTGAGTTCTCTTTTCTGTAATGGAAGTAGAATCATCTCCAATAATGGCATTCAGGTTATTGGTTAGTAATTCAATTTCTCTGTAATACTTTCTCCGATTAAAACTCAATATGGCGGTATTTAATTTTTCCCCAAAAGAGCGAAGAAACCCTTTATCGAATTCATTGATTGCATTTCCGTAAATTGAAATAGTTCCGATTTTTATATTATTAAGGCTATTTGCTGTTAGCTCTTCTGAATACCTATCCAATTTTTCTAAAGAAGGATTGTTTATAAACTTCATGCTAAGAGGTGGGGGAGCAGGATCCATTCGGTCAACAGGAACATTTTTCAAGAGAAGCGAAGAATTCGACACTATCATCATTGATTCAACCTCGACGGATCCTGCAACGACGAGAAGGCCCATTTCTTATCCCGATCTAACGTTGCACATTTAAAATAGAATTATCTATTAAATTAAAAAATAATTTCTTAAATCCAAACTGTGTATGGATTGATATGCCTTGCTTTCATTTTTTGAGCCTCTCGTATATGTAAAACTTCGTAAACCATTCCACCTTTAATGGAATACAAAGAAGAATACAATTCTGCAAGAGTATGAGAAGATATACTTCCTTTTTCTTCTGTTAACGCCAAAGTAGAACCAGTGACGAATCCTAGACTGCCACGAATTTCTTGTGGAATCAAGGTAAGTCCGAATTGATCAATTTTGAGTTCTTTAATCCTCTTAAATTCTTTTTCATTGTTTGTCACAAAAACTAAGTCTTTGGAAATTGCTTGAGAGGCAATGAGAATATCATAAGGACCAATCATTTCTCCGGCGAGCACCGCAAACTTTGGATTATCCACTAACTGGAAAGATTGGCAGACTTTCATTTCCGTGCAGAGGCAAGACACTGTTATTCAAAGAAAATCTGATATAGGAGACACTGATCCTGTAACTGGAATATTACAAACAAATGATTATAGCAATCCCTACTCCTATCCAACTTACAGAACTAAAGATGTTCCTGCATGGACAAATATAAATCTAAGAATTAATTATAAAATATGGGAAAATATGCGTATTGCGCTTAACGTATAACCAATACCAAACCACAATTCAAAGATTAGCCTATCCTAACGATTATGTCAGGGAAGGTAGGAAAATCTTTCTCGATTTTCAAGCTAGTTTTTTAAATTTAGAAACAAGGAAATAAAGGAGCCTACTTCCGAATTGGACTTTCAACCTTTTGATTTATTTAATCTAAGTTTTCTTGTATAATTTTTTCAATTCGGATATTCAATTCTTTTAGTAAATCAATAGGAGCATTTTTGTTACTTGCAAGGTAAGGTTCAACAAAACTAACTTCAGATAAAACACCTAGAATTTTTGCAATATTTTGACTGGCTGTTTCAATGGTTTTTGACGGTTCTTGTCCTTGCCTACGACGAATCTCAATTTTTCCTAAAATTCGATTGTTATTGACTATAATATGCTCAGCCATGAGAGCCATAATTTTTTGGAAGGTTTCCACAGATGTTTTGTATTTTTCTTTTTTGACATCCAATTCATAAGCTTTCTTGGCAGCATGCCGAAGGGAAAACCAAAGATATAAAGTTAAACTAGAAAAAAATATTTCTATTATAAGGATTGGCAAAAAGGGAAAAGAAAAAACTGATTGAAAAAACTTTTTGTCCAAGTTGAAATAAATTGGTTTTTCCTCCATCATTGAGTCCATAACGATTAAACCTAGATGCAACCCTAATCCTAGTATAATTCCTGCCAAAATTAAAAGACTATACTTTTGATAAACTGCCTTTGATAAGTTCAAATCACTGTCCTTTTATTCTAATATGAATAGATTTTTTTTAATTATATTAGCATTTTCTTGTTAGACTCTTTGATTTAGAAAATTTTTAATTTAATGACAGAGTTTTGTAATAAGCAACAGAAATGGATATTCGGAATTATCCACATCCTATTATCTAGTGTTAGAGCCTATTTTGTAAAATAAAGTTGGGAAAAAATTTTATTTCCCATTTTTCAGGTGTTGGCTGGATGATCCAAAAAGTTTCACTCAAAAGAGGTAAATTAGTGTTTGTCACAACTATTTTTAAAAAGGAAAAGATTTTTTGTTAAATTATTTAAAATATTTTTACAGAAATAATGAACCGTTACAAATTAGAAACAAAAAATTATGGTGCACAAGATTACGAACAAGAAAAAACTCAGTCTATTTCTAAAAACCGTAGAGTTGAATTCCAAATTTATAAACAATAAGATTTAAAAAAAATTTAATAGATTGTGTAAAACCATGCTTCGACTCGCTAATTTAGAATCTGCGGTTCAGCATAAACACTAGCAGGGAGATAAACAGAAATGATGTATCAAACTCTCTGTGCTTAATGTTTTTTGCTTTTACACAATCCTAAAATCTTTTCAATTCCGTTTCCTGGTGTAAGTTTTCGATTTTAATTAACTTGAACTCGATGTAAGGATTCCTTTCTGTATCATCCCCAAAATTTTTTACTGAGAATCTTTAGAAGTTGAGATTTCTGATATTAATTTTCTTTTTATTTCAAAAGAAATTTATTGACAAAGTTTTTTAAGACATGATCCTTTACATTGAGGTAATTTATGAAAAAAATATATTTATTTTTATTTCTATTCGTATTTTCAATTTTTGCGAATGATGTTCCACAAGATCCAAAATTAGTAGATTTGCTGACTAAATTTTGCGAAGCATTAAAAATCGCAGATGAAAATGAAAGAGTAAAAGCGATTCTTCCCTATGTACACGATTATGACAAAACCAAAGATAAAACTGATTTAATTCCAAACACTAAGCAATTTTCTTTTAAAAAAGCTTCCAATGGAATTTCTAGATACGAATTTCCATTGGTAATTACAAGAGTGGAAAAAACAGCTGACACTTCTTACCAAGGTGTAGCTGGTTCTAGATTCAAATATTTTATTAAGAAAAATCAGAATTTTAATGGGATGCCTGCCCCAATTCATATTTTTGTACCTGCCGACGGATCTGAGCCAAAAGTTATTAATTTTGGTAGCATATAGTTTTTAAAAAAAGAATTTCGCTAAATTATTTTTAGCGAAATCTTAAAACCTTTTATGAAGAATATTTGTTTATAAGGTTTGATACTTTTAGCCATATAAACAAATTCAAAGATGTAAAAATTTTTCATTTTGTAGAAAGCCCTTCTCAATGAAATTATTTAATTACATAATCGAAAGGATAAACATTAGATTTAAAACAAAAAGAATAGAGAACCATTCATATCATTCTAGCGGTTGTTACCTCAATAATGCAATTTGTATTTCTAGTAATTTGCATTCAACTTCTCTCATAATTATATCCGATTCTAATTACACAGAATAAAAGCTTAATGCAAAATTGGATTGTCTTTCTTTCATAAAAAGATGTTTTGAAATGAATGGGGGAAAATTTTTCTAATTGACTGCTACAGTCTACGCTCTATTAGCCACAACTTGTAATGATTATAGGTTAATAATATAAAAAAGAAATGCTTGAAACTATTGAGGCAGCATTCATTATTAACTCTTAATCAATCGAAGAAATATTAAACTCTGAATGGAGTATAGAACTATGAATTATGAAGAAATGCTAACAATCGCTTATGAAGAAGCCAAGGTAGGATTTGACGAAGGAGGAGTGCCTGTAGGTGCTGCTTTGTTTGATAGCAATGGCAGACTTCTCGGACGTGGGAGAAACCGCAGAGTGCAAGACAATGATCCTTCTGTGCATGGAGAGACTGACGCTTTCCGCAAAGCCGGACGGCAAACAAATTACCGAGATAAAATTTTAGTGACAACACTCGCACCCTGCTGGTATTGTTCTGGCTTGATTCGTCAATTTAATATTGGAACTGTTATTGTAGGTGAGTCTGTAAATTTTGATGGTCACCTAGATTGGTTAAAAGAGGCAGGGGTAAAAGTGATTGAACTAAATAATACACACTGCATTGATCTGATGAAGCGGTTTATCGAAAAGTCTCCAGATATCTGGTTTGAAGATATTGGTGAATGTAAGCATGAATAATTTTCTAAACTAGGTAATTGTGATTCGATTTTTTTATTTAATATGTTTATTTCTAACTAGTATTCTATTCTCCTTGGATTTGAAGGCGGAGACAACGCCGGTTAAGCTTCAACTGAAATGGAAACATCAATTTCAATTTGCAGGCTATTATGCAGCAAAGGAAAAGGGCTTTTATGAAGAAGCAGGTCTAGATGTAAAAATTCTAGAAGCAGTTCCCGGTGTGGATCCTGTAGTAGAAGTGATTGTAGGCAACGCTCAATTTGGCGTAGGCACGAGCGAGTTAATTTTAAATCGCTATCATGGATCGCCCGTGATTGTGTTAGGAGTCATTTTTCAGCACTCTCCTCTCAGTCTAATTACTCTCTTTGAATCAGGTATTGACAATGTTCATAAACTAGCTGGTCGTAAAATAATGATCGAGCTTAGCTCTGCGGAATTGTTTGCTTACCTCTCTCAGGAAGGACTAAGTCAAAATAAATTTACGCTACAACATCATAGTTTTGATTTCAATGATCTATTAACAGGAAAAACTGATGCGATCTCTGTTTACGTGACAGATGAATTATATGAAGCAAAGAGAAGAAATTTAAAATACAATCATTTTACTCCGAGAATGGGAGGCGTTGACTTTTACGGTGATAATTTTTTCACAATGGAAAAAGAAGTAAAAGAAAACCCACAGATTGTTGCAGCATTTAAGGAAGCGACAGAGAAAGGTTGGCGATACGCAATGCACAACCGAGAAGAGATTATTCAGTTAATCTATAATAAATATTCCAAGCGTCATAGCATCGAACATTTACGCTTTGAGGCTAATACGATGTATGACTTAATGCAGCCTGAACTGATTGATCCTGGCTATATGAATCCGGGACGTTGGCAGCATATCAGTCAGACCTATCATAAGCTAGGACTCTTACCAGAAAAATTCAATGTAGATGCAATGCTCTATGTTCCTGACTCTATAGCAGACTTAAAAAAATTAAGGGAAAAGCTTTATTATGCCGCTTTCGGATTATCGTTATTAACCTTAATATCGGTCATGCTATTTCGATTTTATCGGACTGCTCGCATTAGTGAATCAAGACTTAAGATTATGTTAGACAATGCTCCTGTCAGTATCATTGTCCTAAACGATAAAAACCAAGTGCAAACTTGGAACACAGAAGCAGAAAATACTTTTCTTTGGAATTCGAAAGATATGCTAGGACAGAATATTTTAAAAATAGTTCCTTCAAGGGAACAAGAAGAAGTAGAACAGGTTCTTTCAGATGTTCATAAAAATTTTACTGTTTCCCATCATCAGAATGCAAATATTCGCAAAGACGGCAAAGAGATTTTATGCGAATGGATGAATGCACCCTTTAAGGGAAAATACGATAACTCTAATTTTGTAATCTGCATGGCTCGCGATATAACAGAAAAGAAGCGATTACAACAAGAGTTAGAACATGCCGCTCATTACGATAGTCTTACTTCCTTGCCAAACCGTGCTTTGATTCTAGATCATTTTAAAAAATCAATCGCAATCGCTGCTCGAAGAAAAAGTAAACTTGCCGTTTTGTTTCTAGACTTAAATGGATTTAAAGATGTCAATGATAGCCTAGGGCATGAAGCAGGAGATGTTTTACTAAAGACGATAGCTGAGCGTTTAAAACTGGGAATTCGAGAAAGCGATTATGTAGGACGATTGGGTGGGGACGAATTTCTTGTAATCCTAACCGACATAGAAACTTTTGCAAATGCAAACCTAGTAGCCAAAAAGTTAAAGGAACTTATTTCTCAGACTTGCAATATTAAAAACGTTAGTATCCATATCACCACAAGCATTGGAATTAGTATGTATCCCGATGATGCCACCGAATTGAATGATCTAATTCATCATGCCGACCAGCGAATGTATCAGATTAAAAAAGAGGAGAAATGAAATTGATTGATTGTTAGGTTTTAAGAAAGCACGAGGTTTTTAGTCTCGTGCTTTTAATTTAAAGACTAGATTACACCAAGTTGCAGTTCTCATTGCAGTTCATGTATCAGTTCATCTATACTCTAAAAATTCCGTGACTAAAGATGTACTGCAACTTGAACCGCAAGATGAACTGCAATGAGGTGTAAGGTTAACCTAAACTATTGACAATTGGTTCCGACAGCTAATCCATATTTGCTTTGAATGTAGCAGTGGACGACATTGATTCCAGTTACGTCGAAGCCTTGTTCAAAGAAAAGGACTTCGAGAACTTCGGCATCCAAGAAAGTGGATACATTTAAACCAGATCCAAGAAGCATTGTATTGGCAGCAGAAAAACTAGTTGGTGTTGCAAGAGTTGAAGTTCCGTCTATGTTGCCATTATAATAATAAGTAACAGCACCGGCAGAATCAATGGTAAATAAAATTACACTATAGGAGGTAGTGGATATTGCCGTATTAGCCGCAGCCGCACAATTTACAAGCGAAGGAGAAAGAGAAGAGCAAATACTTGGATTGGAAAGGTTTGCTCTCCAATTTCTAGCATTCACCGAGTTTCCTAAAAAGCCAATGCTAAAATATACTTCTTCTGATTGAGAAGAATATTTTTTTAATACCATGACTCCTGTGCCTGTCTTTGCCCCTGTATAGCCATTCATTGTTCTGGTATTCATAAATTGTTTTTGGTTTGAATTAAAACGCACAGAGGGTTTGCCGTTTAACGCATTTGCAACAAGAGTTGGATTCGATGAACTTATAGAACTAGTATAGAGATGATTTCCACTTCCGCTAAAATCATTCCATACTTTTACTTCCATTCCATTTTGTATCCCAATAGAATCTGCTGAATACCAAAAACGTAAATTCTGCGCGGAGAGTGGACTTTGTGAAACTATATACTGATCTGTTTTAGTATTTGCAACCATTGAATCAACACAAACGGCTGCTTTGAGCAAATGCGTCTTAGCCCCGACCAATGGAACTGGATCGGTGTATACAGTTCCATTCCAGCATGTAGGCTCAGAACCATCTGTCGTATAGCGGATAACGCTTGCTTGTGTTCCAGATACTATACTTACAAATTGGTCAAACCGATACGTTCCACCAACTGGTAAAAATGTGAGAGGATTTCGTGAACTTCGAATCTGTCTTTCTAAAACAAGCGAAGAAATTGGATTGCAAGTTGAATCCAATTGATTGCAGGGACTAGTGACATTGCAATCCTGTAAGCTTATTAGGAGAAATAATACTACAACTTTTAAAATTGATTTCACTGGTTACTCCTTATTTACCACAAAGAAAAAAAATCTACTGAATTTGATTTATACTTCGCTAAAACTAGCAATCTCAAGTGCAATTAAAGTTTCACTTAAATTAATTGGAGGGTCAAAATGCAACCAGATGAATGTATAATGTCTGCCTTTGTGAGTTTGATTTTCAATAGAGGTTGTCTTTCCATTGAATTCATATTTTTCTTGTTCGCCGCGCTTTTTAATGAAGCCCTTTATTGCCTCAGTAGTCTTGGCAACATGCATACCTTTATGGACAATGCAAACTTCTAACTCACTTGCATATCCTAAAATTCCAAGCATATGTTTGCCCATGTATTCAAAACTAACATAGTAATCTTTGTAACGATTTGCTTTAAATAAAAATCTTCCTTTATCAATCATTTGTGTTCCTTTTTCATTAATATGGCATCTTTTCCATCGGGGTAGTATCTTTTACGGACTGCATAATTTATAAAGTCTTTTTTTTTATAGAGTTCTATAGCCGGAGAATTTTCACAGTTGACTTCGAGTATAATATCTCGCATGTCTACAAACTCTATGAGAGAATCAAGGAGTCTCTCGGCAATTCCTCTTCTGCGAAAATCATTTAAGACTCCAAGCCTTAAGATTTCTAATTCAAAAGAAGTTTCCGAATAGAGTAAATATCCAACAGGACTCGTAAAATCATCAGGGAAATAGAGAAGAGAGGAATGCATGTCATGATGGGATACAATTTGAGCAAAATTCCAATTCTCTGATGGAAAGCAGAGTCTCTCTAAATTTTCTAAGGACTTCATGTCCTCTGTAGAAGTTTTTTTTATCAAAAATTACGCCCTAGCTACCGTTTTTGTCGAAACCGCGTAATTGGAAATAAAATAATTGAATTGTCAGAAAGACGAAACGATTTTTAGATTAAAGAAAATTATTAAAGAAGCTTAGCACGATGTTAGGGGTATAAACAAATTGTCACCCCCTAAATTTTCTGTAGGGGGTCTCAAGAAGTTGAGATTCAACAAATGTCATCCCCGAATTTAGTTATCGGGGATCTCAATATGTTGGAGATTCCCGACAGAAAATGAACTCAATGTTTCTCTCTAAGGGTCGAAACATAATGGGAATGACAACTTGAACAAACCCGTTGTGCAAATTTAATTTCAATACTAGGAGTCATTTATGAAGTATTTATTACTATTGTTGCTATTTACTTTTTCTTCTTGCGAGAAGTTGCAAGAGATGGGGCAGGAAAATTTTAAGAAGAACGTTACACCCAAAACACCTTCCGAAGCAGAGTTAGAAAAATGGAAACAAAAACTCGCACTCGAAGAGGCAGAGATCAAAGAGCTAGACGAAAAAATTCGCAAGATGGTTCGTAAGACAAAAGAAGCAGGCGTGCTTTCTTGGAAAATCGCGCAAGGCTATATGCGCGTTGGAAACTATGAACTGAGTAGTCGCTATTATACGCAGGCGATTCAGCAAAATATGGAAAACAAAGTAGATGTTGTTGGCTCTGAAGTTCATTTCTTTGAAGGTGCAATTCCATTTTTCGAAAAAGCATTACTCTATCGAGAGATTACTGATGATTTGCTCTTCGAAGCCGGACTTGCCTATGCAAATGCTTCCCGCGATAGAGGCTGGGATAAAGAGCGTCATGATATTGCCGTTACCATATTTAAAGGACTCATTCGAAAAGATCCGGCTGATCTACGTTATCCGTATGAGCTTGCTTTAATTTATTTTGATTCTTCTGTGACAGATGGACTCATTGATGGAGTCGATCCTTCCGGCTACAATGATGCAGAGAAAGCGATGAAGATTATGAATGCTATCATTCAAAAAGAGCCGAATAATATTCCCGCTAGATTTGCTCGCGCGAATTTTCTTTATAGAGGGGGTTCACCCGAACAAGCAACAGAAGAATATCTCACGATTAAATCAAAACTAGAAGCCATGAAAAAAGCAGGCGCAATCAAAGAAAACTTAGACAAAAATACATCTTATATAAACGTTGTGCGCAATCTTAAAAAATTAGGCGCCGCAAAGTAAAAACATGGAGGACTTGATTCCTTATTATTTTTCTTTTTCGAGTTTTTCTTCGATTGCGCATAGATACAAATTATTATCACAGGTATCTAATCTATCTGAGTTAGAAAAAAAAATTTCTCCCATTCTAAGATCAGATGAAATAGTTAAAATTCAAGCTGCCGCTGAAAAACTAAAACTCGAAACAGAAAAAAGAGGAGTCAAAGTCATCGATTTCTTTCAGCCTCGCTATCCGAATCTTTTAAAAGAAATTGATAAACCTCCTATTTTACTTTTTTGTAAGGGTAATCTTGATTTGCTCCAATACGAATTAGTATCAGTCGTAGGAACTAGGAAACCAACACCTATTTCTAATTTGGCGACAAGTCTTTTACCGAATATGCTTTCAAAATCTCCGAATTTAGGAATTGTATCGGGTGTTGCAACGGGAATTGACAGAACAGCTATGTTAGCCGCTCTCGAAGCAAACATCCCAACGATAGGCGTAATGGGAACGGGAATGGAAAAAGAATATCCCTATCAAAACAAAGACTTGTATACCAAACTAAAACATTCATCGAATGGATTACTCATCACAGAAATGAGAATCGGTGAGGCTATTGGCAAATGGTCATTTCCTCGGCGAAATAGAATTATCTCCGGCATCGCAAAACTACTCATTCTAATGGAAGCTCCAATTAAAAGCGGTGCCATGTCCTCCGTTGCACATGCACTTGAACAAGGAAGAGAAGTCATGGTATTTGATGACCCTGAACTTCTCTACAACGAAGGAGGACGCAAACTTCTAGAAGATGGTGCTTCTAGACTTACAATGTCTGATCTAAAAAAATCCCCCGATTCCTTCTTCCATATATCTGAGATCATTCCCCAAAACTTTAAGGAAATGCCTTCTTTGTTTTCTTCTCTCAGCCAACTCGAAAACGAAGGTCTTTTCCAAAACATAGGGGGCGGATACTTTAAAAGAGTGTCACCTTAAATTATTTTCCAATCGAGACTAATATTCATTTGACAAATTAATCGAAAGTATCCGAAATTTGAAAAAGGAATTATTCTCAAAAAAAATAAAAAGGAATCCCAATGCACCCAAACGAAGAACTAATAGATAAATTTTATAGCGCGTTTCAAAAGAAAGATTTTAAAACAATGGGAGAATGCTACGCCGATACAGTGGAATTCAACGATCCTGTTTTTAAAGGACTCAAAGGAAATGCTGCAAGAGCTATGTGGCAAATGCTGATCGAGCGAGGCGCTGAACTCAAATTAACCTATAGCAACATCAAAGCTAACGACACAGAAGGAAGCGCTGATTGGGTTGCCGTCTATCCATTTAGCAAAACGGGAAGAACGGTCACCAATCGCATTCGCGCAAAGTTCCAATTCAAAGACGGAAAGATTGTAAACCACAAAGATCAATTTAGTTTATGGAAATGGGCAGGCATGGCACTTGGAGCTACAGGTTATCTGATGGGGTTTATGCCATTTATCCAAAACCAAATCAAGAGCGAGGCTAACACCGGTTTAACCATGTTCATGAAACGCAAAAAAATCACAGCTTAGGAAAATCCCCTGTATCCCCTTTACAAAAGGGGATTTTGTATACACCCCCTTTCGCAAAGGGGGCAGGGGGGATTTAAAAAAGTCGATGGAATCATTTGGTAAAAATTTATTCTTTTTAGGAATCATCCTTCTTATCGTTGGAGGTTTGTTTATGCTTAGCGGCAAATTCCCGTTTATCGGTAATCTTCCCGGGGATATCAGCATTAAGCGCGATAACTTCAGTTTTTATTTTCCTCTCACAACTTCTATTCTTCTAAGTATATTACTTTCTTTTATTATGTGGCTATTTAATCGGTAAGAGTCCAATATGGATTATCCAGAGAGAATACGCCTGGCAATCCAATACATGGAAGAACATTCGAGTGAAAAAATTTTGCTCGAAGCAATAGCAAAAGCCTCTTTTATTTCTCCTTTTCATTTTCATCGAATTTTTAAATCAATAACTAACTCTACTCCAAGAGAATATATGGAAAGGATTCGTATAGAAAAAGCCGCTCATCTTATACAATATACGAATTTAGGCATAGGAGATATCGCATATGACGTTGGGTATGAAAACCATGAATCTTTTTCTAAAGTGTTTAAAAAAATATTTGGGTCAACGCCGCAGGAATACAAAAGAAAATTCAAATCCATTTTTACAAAGAAACCATTAGAAATTAAATTAGATAGTCCAATTAGAAAAAAATCTGAATCTTTAAATGTATTGTATATGCGGCATCTCGGAAAATACAGCCAGGTAGATAAAACTTGGAGGAAACTAATTCAGATTGCATCTAAGAAAATAAAAATAGATAAATCTACAAGGCTAATTGGTATTTGGCACGATAATCCCAACATAACTTCCGCAGAAAATCTCAGGCTGGATGCATGCATTGTAACTAAAGAAAAAATGCAAGTTGAGGGATTGGATATTAAAACAATTGCAGAAGGAGAATATTTAGTTTTCAGGTATTATGGAGATTATGCGCAACTCGATTTAGTTTATAGTAATATCGTTCGAGATCATTTACTTACAAACAAAATAGAATTAGACAACCGCCCGTCCTTTGAAGATTATATTCAATCCCCTGCCTTTCATTCCCCTAAAGATTATATCACTGATATTTACCTACCGATAAAATAGCAAGATTTGTCTAACTAGAATCAGGGAATGGGTGTATCCTAAATTTATAAAGGAGATAAATATGAAATACGCTTTGATAATGATTGGAATTTTAGGACTTGGCGGCGGAACTATTGTTAAGTTCATAGAAAAGCCTTCTATAGCAAATCCATTCATGAGAGTCTTTGCTCATCTATTCATTGACATGGACAAAGCGATGGAATTGTATTTAGAAAACTTAGGTAATGCTCTTGGAGAAAAATATGAAAGCGCAAAATAAAGATTTAACCCCATGGCAAACAAAATTAAATAAAGACGCAACGCACCAAGTAAAAATTTTGGATAAGAAATTTGCTGATATGCCTGCCAATAGCTCTATGTTAATTGCAACACCTAAAATTATAGATCAATTCATTCGCAAAATCCCAAAAGGAAAATCAAAATCTCTAAAAGAAATGAGAGTAAGTCTAGCAAAAAAATATTCCGCCGATTATACTTGTCCTGTGACAAGTGGAATCTTTCTTAGAATTGTAGCTGAAGCTGCATTCGAGAGTTACATTATAGGCAAACAGCCATTAGACAAAATAACTCCATTCTGGCGGTTAATAGAAGTAGACTCACATCTTGCAAAGAAGCTAAGTTTCGGCGAAGACTTCATCCGGCAAATGAAAAAACAAGAAAGTGTTTCGCAGGAATAAAGATATTTTTACGAAATTTTTTCGTTTACGATTCCCCTTTTTGTTTTAACATGTATGTCATAAACATAAAAATAGAGATGTATGAGATGACGATGTATGATAAAAACAAAAATACCGGCGGAAGACAAGAAGTATTATGATTTAATTAATAGCTTGCAAATTGAAATACGGTTAGGAAAAAATATTTTCGATATTCTAGATCATATTCTAGAAGAAATTCTCAATATTTTTGAAGCAAGCACAGGAAGTATTTCTCTTTCTGACCCACAAGAAAAAATCCTTACCATTGCATGTGCGAAAGGTATTGATAAAGAAAAAAAAATTGCCGCAAAATTCCCATTTGCCGTTGGGATTACGGGAGCGTCAGCAGCAAATAGGAAAACAGTTTATGCACCTGATGTAACAAAGGAAAAGCGTTATGTAAAACTAATTGACTCTGTTGTATCTGAGCTTGCTGTGCCTATGATTTCGGACAATGAAGTAATTGGGATTCTAAACCTAGAATCGCATTACCTAGATCATTTCACAAAAAAACAAATCTCATGGGCAGAAAAAATTGCCGATGAACTCTGTAAGGCGCTTATTCAAAATACCTTTTATAGAGAAGCAATTGAGAGAAGTAAGAACGAACAGGATTTTTTAAATTCTATTCTCGGTTATGATGCGCAGATTTTATTTTTAAAAACAAGAATTCGCACTGTAGCTCCCTCCGATGCATCCATCTTGATTAACGGCGAGTCAGGAACAGGAAAAGAATTAGTCGCGAAAAGCTTACATCATTTATCCGCTCGCAAAGCAAATCCTTTTATTAGTCTAAACTGTGGGGCGTTAAATGAAAATCTACTCGAAACAGAATTATTTGGTCATGTGAAGGGAGCTTTTACGGGGGCAGATAGAAATGTAATCGGAAGATTTGAAGCGGCTAATGGTGGAACTATTTTTTTAGATGAAGTTGCTGAAATGCCACCTTCTTTACAAGTAAAGCTATTGAGAGTTTTACAAGAAGGAGAAATAGAGCGAGTTGGTGACTTTAAAAAAATAAAAGTAAGCGTGCGGGTAATTAGTGCTACCCACAAAGATCTCGCGCAAGAAGTTGAAAAGGGAAACTTTCGATTAGACTTATACTTTCGTTTGGGGGTAATTCCTCTTCGCCTCCCACCTCTTCGAGAAAGAAGAGGAGACATTCCCTTACTCGTTCATCATTTCCTATTAGAATTCAATAAACGATACGGCAAAAATAAATACTTTGACATGACAACGCTAGAACTCTTAACACAACATACCTGGCCTGGCAATGTGCGGGAACTCGAAAATGCAATTCAGTATGCAGCCATTCTATGTCCAAATGATAAAATTACTCCTGACTTTTTACCGGATAATGCAATTCGTGGATTTGATCGCCTAAAAGAAGAAAAAACGACCGCTAAATCAAAGGTGAATCCCTTAGAAGAACTGACAGCCATTGATTATTCTGATTTGAATCTAGAAAAAGCTCTTTCCAAAGTAGAAACAAAATTGATTCAAGAAGCCCTAAAAATCGGAAAGACACAGGACAATGCGGCAAAGCTTTTAGGTATTAGCAGGGGTTCTTTACAATATAAGATTAAAAATAATCCTGATATTCAATTTTTAAGCGATTAATTTTAATCTTTTTAGATTAAATCTAAGAATAATTCTAGCAGCAAAAATCCCGATTGGATACAGTTAAAACTTATTACTGTAAGCCGATTATTGCTAAACTATCAATATTCTTTATTAAATCATACATTTCTAGCCATTCTAGACATAATAAGGGAGGTAGAATGCAATTGAAGATTTAATAATTTTAGATTAAAATTAAGTTTTTAAAACTTGGCACGGTTCATGCATTAGTATAAATGAAACAGCGAAACGCTGAAAACAAAGAAATGATAGACAAGAGGATACATACCATGAAAAGAATTACAGCAATTACCTTAACAGCAGCAGCTCTCAGCCTAATGACAAGCCCGATTTTTTCAATTAGCAATGACTTAGAAAGCAAGCTCCTAGAAAAAGCACTCATCGAAGGCGCAGTTACTCAAGAACAAAAATCTGCTGTAAAACATTACCTAGCTTCCGTTGCTTCTGAAAAGAAAAAATTGGCTGATTCTTACAGAGAAATGGCAACAGTAAATTACGGTGGAAAAGCTCTTACTCAAGATTTGAGAACAAAAAGACTTTTAGACCTTGCAAAAGCTTTGGATAATTTAGCAGCTAGCTACGAAAGCTTAGCAACAAACTACTCTCCAACAGAATACCAAAAACTAGCTAAATTAGAAGAATAATAACATCTCATACATCTTTACTAACTCTTGCTCTCTCCCTAACCTTGTCGAGCAAGGGTTAGCTTTTTTTCCCACCCACCACCTTCCCTCCTACAAAAACAAAAAACACTTTCGGGCAGATAAGTTAAATTAGCCTCAGAAAAAATCGACAATAGTTACTAAAGCTATAAACCTACCTTATATAGCTTGATAAAAACTATTTTAACTTTACTCTTTCATATTGAGCATCAAGTATTGTCGCACCTGCACCTCTTCCACCGGCAACATCCCAACTAGGGCGAGATTCTTTTTTATCTTCCGAATAATCTAGAACGAGTTTATAATTTCCAAAGAAGTTTAATTGGTTCGCTATAATTTCTAACTTATCAGGAACTTTAGGATTGTATTTTCCATAAATTCCTCTTGATAATGATCCATCGTTTTTCCACTTATAACGATATTCACTAATATTTACATTTCCAGCTGAATAGAATTGAAAAACTTTTCCAACAGGAAGATGAGTAAAGTAGTAGCAATCTTTTTCCTGCTCGTTAAACTGTATTGTCTATTCGATAAAATTTATTAAGATGCGAAATCATGGAAATAAAATTTACACAAAAGGAATTATCATGTTACCAGAAAAAGAAATTTTAAAAGAAACTTTATTATGCAATAATACCGGAAAGCTAAACAAGGAAGCTTGCGGCTATTCCCGATTTCCCCTTCAAGTATGCAATCTAAAAGGAAATACATTTAGAAAAAAAAGATGGAACTATTGGTGTTTTACAAACGATGAAATTTTATTTTCCGTTACACTCGCTGATTTGGATTATGCAGCAACTGGTTTTATTTACCTCTTTGATTTAAAGACGCTAGAGTTCATCGAAAAAACAGAATTGATTCCCTTTGGAAAGGGTTGTGTATTAGGAGAAACTGTTTTAGATAGAGTTTATTTTGAGAACTCAAAAATGAAAATTTCTATCGAATATGCTACAGTAGGCGACACATACGAAATTGATTTTAATATATTCTGCAAATCCTTTCAGCAAGACAAAGATTTAAACGCTGAGATAAAAGTAATTCAACCACTGACGCATGAGAGTCTAAACGTTGTAATCCCCTGGGACGAAAAGCATTTTCAGTTTACATCTAAACAACACGCCATTCCAACTAGCGGAAAAATACAACTGGGACAAAGAGAATTTCTCCTTAAACCGGATAAAACAGATGCTACCTTGGATTTCGGAAGAGGCATATGGCATTATTCCTCTTCCTGGAATTGGGCGGCTGCCTCAGGCAAAATAAATGGAAAGAAAATAGGATTAAACTTCGGTGCGAAATGGACGGATAATACTGGTTATACAGAAAATGGAATTTTCTATGATGGAAAGCTTTATAAAATAAGTGAACAAATTCTCTTCGGTTATGATACATCTGATTTTAAAAAGCCATGGACTCATAGAACAGAAGAATCGGATAGAGTAAACCTTACCTTTCATCCGATCTATGAGCGTGTTGCTGAAACTAATTTTATTTTAATCGCATCTAAAGTGCACCAAGTATTCGGCTATTTCGATGGTTATATTCGCTTAGGAGTAAACGAAGAAAAAATTCAACTGCCTAAATTGTTTGGTTGGTCAGAAGAGCACTATGCTCGGTGGTAATCGAAGAGCTAAAAAGAATTCCACTTGACAGAGTTTTTATAAATTCCTATTGTCTTGCACATGCGGAGGAATTTCCTAAATGAAAAAAAATTCAAGCTTTGAAGAAGAGTCCCCGGAGTCGTCTCAGGATTTGCAAGACTTAGAGTCCTTTAAGAAAAAGTTCATTGATAATCATCGTGGACGCCCCATTTTTATGGTGCGCATGGAAAACATAAGGGGGCTTTCTCTAATTGATTTCATTAATTTTTTAAAAAAGGAGATTCATAATTTTCCTGAAATAAAAATCATAGACTACGGATTCTACTTTGTTGAAAATAAACAAAGTCTATTGCTTGGCATTGCCTCTGGTGCAGATATTGCGGATGACGCATTTCCAAATCTAGATGGCCATTTTGGAAAAATACACCAAGAAAATATTAGAAAGAAAATCTGCGAATTTAGCTATGGAATTTCAAGAACACAGTGCAATTACATTTCAAGCGTAAATGAAATCTTTGAAGATTTATCCAAAACGTCAGAAAAAAACTTAAATGATAATTTAGTGCGATGGGGCTGGACCTATTTTAACAAAGCAAACAGCTATATATCGGGAGCTTCCCATGAGGCAATGATTCAACCAACAGTTTGCTATGATTCAAAAGAGAAAACATTCTCAGTTAAAGGTGGAGAAATATTTGTTGGTGGAGGTGCATATAAAGGCTACAAAGATCTAATAACAGATATACCACTTGGTCAGGATATTAATCGCGTCGAATTACTTATCCTTGAAAAATTAATCATTGCAAGTGAAAACGCGCCCGGGTTATTAAAATTCAACATTACACCGCAATCTTTAATTGATACATTTTCCAATCATGAAAAGGTCAACCGGTTTAATGGTCTTATCCGCTCAAAAAATCTATTACCTAAAAATGTTCGATTCGAACTAATTGAAAAGCATTACGAAGAAGATGAATTTCTATTGAAAGATGTATGCCAATGCTTCTGGGATTATGGATACAGCTTTGCCGCAGATGATTTTGGAGTAAAAAGTTCTAGTCATCAAATTGTTTTAGATTTGGGTATCATGATTCAAGAATTCAAACTAGATCCAATCAGCTTTAAATTCAAAGCAACTGAGGATAAAGTCAAATTCCTAGATAACCTCGCTTTCATCGACTATTGTAAGAAGCTTGCGGACAATAGAGAAGCTGTTATCACCGCAGAGGCAGTGGGTGATTTGGAAACTCTAAAGTTTTTGATGGAGCATCAAATCGGACAATACCAAGCATTTATTCTATTTAATAAAATTTCGTTGATGCAATACAAAGAAGAATTCGAAAGTTTAAAAAATATGCCAGTAGAAGTTGTCTTTGAAATTCTATCTAACCATACACTTCTAAAAGAACAAAGGAAAGAAGGACATATTTTTAAAGTTGCCAGAAAAAATAAGTTAATCTAATTTTGGTGGCAGATTATTTTTAACTCCTATTGCCAATAGCACCATGGACAAAAGTTTACAAATTCGATTGAAATTGCAAGCTGATAAATTACATTGAACATAGAATAGATATTTTCCGCATATCATCCCATGACAGAAATTCTAAACAAAAACCTTTCTAAGCTACAATCGGAATTATCGGAAAGAATTCAAGATTCCACTCCAATAGGTAATTTAGAGAAAACAAAATCCGGACAAGAAAATCTACTCGTAGATGGAATTTATTTTCATAGCAAGCATGACCCTTTTGTAGAAGCAAAACGCCTACTCGATGGACTAAAGAAGTCATACGAAAAAAAAGTCTATATTTTCTTTGGGGCTGGACTTGGTTACGTAATAGTAGAAGCATTAAAACTACCAAATGTTCAAATCATCTGGATGGAGTGCTATTTGGGAATACTCAAACAAGCACTGGGTAATTATGATTATTCACATTACTTAGAGTCGGGACAATTAAAAATTCTAGCTAAACCTTTTACGGAAGATTCTTTGTTTTCTACATTTAAGGGAATATCAGTATTACCCGTTACCTTTATTCCGCATCGACCTAGCGTGTCGTGGAGAGAAACAGATTATACAGAATGCAAGTATATATGCGAAAAATTCTTTCAGAAAAAAGATGTAAACATTGCAACACTCAGTCGATTCGAAAAGATATGGACTCGTAATCTTATTCAAAACTTTCCAGATATTCACCATTTAACTCCTGTGTCCCGATTATTTGGAATTGCAAAGGATTTGCCCATTGTTGTGTCTGGGGCAGGACCTAGTCTCTATGAGAGTCTAGGAGATATCGAAAAATATCGAGATAGGTTTATCCTAATCACAGTAGATACCGCCTTACAGGTATTAGCCAAAGCAGGCATTGAGCCTGATCTTATCTTTAGTGTAGACCCACAAGCCATTAATAGTTCTTATTTAGAAGGCTATCATGGTAGCGGCAATATTGTATTTGACCCAACTTCTAGCTATCATACTCTTCGACTTTCTAATAAATTCCGAACTGGCTTTTTTACTTCTTCTCCTTTTCCCTTGCTACAGTTATATACGAAACATTTAAACATAGAAGCAGGAGATATTCCATTCGGGGGATCTGTATCTACAAATGCAGTAAGTCTAGCAGAGCTTATGGGAGCGGCTAATGTATATTTTGTGGGACAAGACTTGGCGTTTACGAATGGATATGCACATTGTAGAGGGGCAATCCTAGAAGAGAGATTGAACTTTAAAGAATCCCGATATTTCAAAAGAGAAAAGCACAATTACAATCAACTGAATGCACTTCCAAAATTAAAATCCTTTGGTTATGCAGGAGAAGAATACCATACTAACGAGAAGATGCAAATTTTTAATAAATGGTTTTCCGATCGCGCAGCGGGAAGGAATTGGATTAACCTATCTACGAAGGGAACTAAGATCACTGATGTTCCTAAAAAAACTTTCTTTGAATGCTTTGATAAAACATCTCTAGAAAAAATTACGAGTATCCAATCTATAAGAGAGGCTATTCATCATTTAACCTTAGAACCTGCGAGTAATTACTTTGATACTGAAAGTTTTCTCAAAGAAACAGAAGAGATGTATTCGGCGCTAAAACAGTTTACATCTACTCTAAAAAAAGGAAAAGACATTGCCGAAAGAATTTATTCTTTGCTATTAAAAAAAGGTAACACCTCAAAAGAAATCAATCATCTACTCACGCAAATGAATCTAATAGACGAAGAAGTATCTTCTAAGAAAAGTCTCAACGAAGTAATCGGAATGAGTGTGCAACGAACAATTCTTACAATTACAGAAGGCTACGAAACAAATCTAAGTCTAGAAGAGAAAAAAAATCCGCATCTAGGCGTAGCAAAGAAAAGTATTTTGCTTTACACTGGTCTATTCGATGGAGCTACTCTGATTCAGAAGTTACTAAGAAAAGTTATTATGAGGATGTCAGATGGAAGAGATGAATAGAAAAGTTTTTTTAGCAAAAACAGGAACAGCAGTAGCGGCTACTTATATTTTATCCACAAACGCTGCCTGTAATACTGAGGAAAGTAAAATGGACACAAAATTAAGATTTGCAAATTTAGATGAAGCAGTAAAAGAACTAAAAAAGATTGAAACTGCAAGTAAAATTACTCCGAGTGGGGAATGGTCATGGTATCAAATTCTAAATCATTGTGCGCAGAGTATAGAGTATTCGCTCACTGGCTACCCGGAAAATAAAGCAGCTCTGTTTAGAATGACAGCCGGAAAAATTGCAGCCAACCTATTTGCTAGTCGTGGTTATATGAGTCATGATTTAAATGCTCCTATTCCAAAAGCTCCAGAGATTCCCAAAGTAGGAAATGAAAAAGAAGCAATGCTTCGTCTTTATCAAGCAATTGAAGACTTTAAGAAATTTTCTGGAGAATTAAAAATGCATTTTGCGTATGGCGAATTATCTAAGAAAGATTATGACCAAGCGCACGCAATGCATATAGCCAATCATCTTTCGTTTGTAAATGTAGAAGCGTAGGGACGTAATACAACGCCCCTACGATATGTTTTTATTTCTTAAGTAAATGTTCTACTAACGCTTTTAGGAAGTTCGGGTTTGGTGTTCCTGGATCAAGCGCCTTATTGTTAATATATAAAGAAGGTGTGCTTTGAATATTTAGAACCTCGCCTTCTTTTACTTCTGCTAGGATAAAGTTTTGAATTTCAGTAGAGCCCATGCAAGCTTGTAGCTGTTGCATATTAGCCCCTGCTTTATTTGCAATCTCTTTTACGGAAGAAATTGTATGTCGAACTCCGTTTTCGTTATCCGCATAAAGTCCTGTGTAAACTTCTTTGAATTTGCCTTGCTTGTTAGCGCATAATGCAGCACTTGCCGCAATACAAGAACTCGCACTCGGATCTTTTCTTTGCACTAAAGGATTACAGGTTCCATCTAGTGGGAAGTTCTTATAATATACTTTTATATCATTTGGAAAGTCTGCAAGAAGTTGACTGATAATATGACTTGTATGCATGCAATGTCCACAGTTAAAATCGGCATATTTTACAATCGTTATCTTTGCATTCGGACTTCCGACTCCAGGAGATTGCGATAAATCAATCTTAACCGCTGGTCTTTTTTCGAATGCTTCAATTTTTGTCTGTAAATAGATTTTATTGCTTTCTGGGTCAGGCTCATTACTAGTTTTATTTGGCGTAGATAATCTAGCGCAAGCAATCCCACCCGCGAAAAACAATAAAACGACGATTGTATAATTTAAAAAATTCGTGGCAATGTTCTTACCAACAGTTAATTTTACTTGGCTCATAATTCCTTCCTCCCCAGAATAAGACTTTGCCTGTAAGTAGGCAAGCACGAATATGCCTATAGTAACTACATAGGTCAGAGCGCATAATACGCATACTGTTCCAATTTGTGAAACTGAAATAATGAGCAATATCACATCTATCACTATTCCTAAAAGAGAAACAGCAAATAGTAAATTTACAAATCCTTTCTTCTCCTCTTCGTCTGCTCTTAAAATCGCGAAGAATAAAAATCCGCAAAATCCATAAAAGGTAAATCCAATATGCGCAACAGGAACATCACCTAATACTGGTAAGCCTCTAAAACCTGACCAAGCACTCTTTGCAACTTTACTACAAGAATCTCCATCTCCCGTGGTAGAACAAAGTGATTCAACGAAAGCGCCCGCCGATCCAAAAAATTCCTGTATTAAGGCAATACAAAGGGATAGACCTACAATCGCTACGATTACTCCCATTAAATTATATTTTTTTAAATTATTCGTATTCATTCGTGTTTTCTGTTCTCCGTAATTTTTATTATTTATCCTTCAAATGATTCTTTATTTAACTGGTTTGCCCTTGGTCCACTGTCCTTTAAAAATAATGGATCCGTCCGCCTTTGTATGAATTCCTTCGCCCTCTGGTTGGTCATCTTTGAAATGTCCATTATAACTATCTCCATTAGCATTGGTTAATACACCTTTGCCGTTCTGACGATTTGATTTCCATTTGCCAGTATACTTTCGTCCATCAGGCCAGACATGAATTCCATATCCATCTCTTTCATCATTCTTCCACTCACCTAAATAGGATTCCCCTTGGTGTAGTCCACTTGTCCAAGATTGAATCCCATTTCCGTGTCGCTTACCATTAAGGAAATCTCCTTCATAATTCAAATCATGAAAAACGAGCTTTCCTTTTCCATTTGGCTTTCCATTGGAAATAATTCCTTTATAAGAACCACCATCAGGAAGATTAATCGTTCCCGACTTTTTGCATGCAAGAATGAAAATGAATAAAAGTAAAAAAGTTGCTATATGTTTAAAGTTTAACATTGAGTAACCTCGTATAATTATTTTTTCGTATTATCGATTGCTTCTTTTAAATCAAGTTTTCCTTCATAAATAGCTTTCCCTGTAATAATTCCATACAGAGGACGATCGGAATTAATACTTGATAAATCTATTATATCTTTCAGAGATGCTATTCCGCCTGACGCAATGAGTTGGAAATCAAAATCATCCAGAATATGCTTATAAGATTCAAGATTAGGTCCACTTAAAGTTCCGTCATAAGAAATGTCAGTAAAGATAATCTGTGTAATCCCCTGCGAACTCAATCTGGTCAATAAGTCTTCGTAACGAATTTCCGTTTTAACTTCCCAGCCACTCACGCGAACTAGTCCATGTAAAGCATCTACAGAAATAATGACTCTATCTGTTCCAATAAATGCAAGTGCATCATCTACAAATTTTGGATTCATCACTGCTGAAGTCCCAACAATAAACTTGTCAATACCAAGAGACTCGTAGTATTTTAATTTTTCCATATCGCGGATTCCTCCGCCTAATTGGATTTTAACGTTAGCCTCTTTGCGAATTCGAATGATTGTGTCTTTGTTGATCGAATCTGCATTTCTTGCTCCATTCAAATCAACTAGATGAATCAGTTCTGCACCACTTCTATTGAATCCTTGTGCGAGTTCCCAAGGCTTGGAGCTATAGACTGTTTTTTGAGAATAATCTCCTTTGTAAAGTCTGACAGCTTCATTGTCTAAAATATCTATTGCTGGTATGATTATCATGATTTAACTAAACCTTAATTTGGATTTGCTACCCGAATAAAATTTCTTAATATCTTAAGACCTTCTTTATCGGATTTTTCTGGATGGAACTGAGTTCCAAATATATTTTCTTTTTCTACTATCACTGGAAATTTTTCTTCCGCATAATTACAATTTGCCGTTACAAAGGATTGATCCGCATCAACAGGACGATAGGAATGAATGAAATACATATACTCTCCATTTTGAACTTCATTGAGTAGAGTGGATTTCTTTCTAGCGTTTACTATTAATTTGTTCCAACCCATATGCGGGACTTTATAACTTCTCAGTTTGAATTTTCTTACATGACCTTTAATTAAGCCTAAACCTTTTATTAGCTTTCCTTTTTCAGTAGACTCCTCGGAGTCCTCAAATAAAATTTGGAAACCAATACAAATCCCAAAGAGTGGAATTTTTTTTTCTATAGCTTTATGAATCGAATCAATGAATCCGAGTTCCTCTAAATTAGACATTGCCTTTTCAAATGCTCCATCTCCGGGCAAAACAATGCCGCTTGCATTTTCCAAATCCTTTGGATCTGTCGTTAATTTAAAATTATCTGTGTAGAGGCTAATCGCCTTTAGGCAAGAATGAATATTTCCCATTCCAAAATCAATGACGGCGATCATTCTAAGACTCCTTTTGTGGAAGGAATAACACCCTTAGCATTTTCGTCATAAGCAATTGCTTGACGCAGTGCTCTGCCCAGACCTTTAAAAATAGATTCGTGAATATGATGACGATTCTCACCATAATGAACGACAACATGCAAATTCATCTTTGCATTCAATGCAAACTTTTGCAAGAACTCAAGGGAAAGCTCAGCATCGTAAATTCCAAATTTTCCTTCGAGCTTTGGACCTGTGTATTTAAAATAAAATCGCCCGCCAAGATCGACAGCCACAGTGGTTAGAACTTCATCCATTGGAATCGTAAAATGTCCATAGCGATTGATGCCAGCTTTGTCCCCTAATTGCTTGTGTAAGGTAGATCCAAGTAAAATGGCGGTGTCTTCTACGCTATGGTGGCAATCAATGCCAATATCGCCACGAAGCCAAACGTCCATATCGATTTGTCCGTGTTTGGATATATGCGAGAGCATATGGTCAAAAAAAGGAATTTCAGTATCGAAATTGTATTTTCCCGTCCCGCGAAGGTTTAGGGATAGTTTAATATCTGTTTCAGAGGTTTTTCGAGCTTCAGATGTCATGCACTATAGACAATCTTTGCAGGATAATTTATTGTCAATCATAGAACATTTTTTTAAACACACTTAAAACGCTGAGATGGTCTCTCAGCGATTTAGGAGTTCTCCATGTCGAATGAAAACATGGAATCTGAGGTTGTTATTGAACTGATTCTGAGAAATTCAATTCGTTCAAATAATAAATTGCATTGTCTGTTAGATTATTTAAGATTACTGGATCAGGATGATCTACAGAATCACCATTCTTAGTCTTGATAACGAAAGGAATGATACCAAATAGACGAGTAGAACTTTGATAGAATCTGTCGTATCTTTTCAATTTTCCATCAACATAGTAATCTACTAACATTGCTACTCTGTTCTTCTCAAAAGCAGGAACCAAAGTAAAGGTCATTATAGATACCCACGCCGATGCACCAAATAACCATCTATTTTCGAAAACATCTTGTTTCTTAAGATGAATCTCTAGGTGGTGTTTATCAGCTTTATCTAACTTATCATTTACATCGATGACATTTACAATTTGGAAAAGATTCGATTTTTCTAAATTAATTCTTACAACGCGGTTGTAATCACTCAAATCTTTCTTATCTTCAATTCCAGTGATTCGAAAAGAGATGGCGTCGATTTTAATTTTCGGTTTAACTGCCCTGATTCTTGGCAATTCATCATTAACATAAGTGTAGCAGGAAATCATATTTGTCAAAATGACAAAAAGTAATAGTTTTTTCATCCATATAACTCCAGAATAGAATTCTAGCACAGGTTAAAATTCCTAAAGGAATTGTCTAGGAAATAATTAATACCAACCAGATTCTTTCTTAGATTCGTTCAGATTTTAGTTGCATTTCCACCCTCATAAACATAGCTATAATTAAAATGCAGAAATCCTTATCCAATTCAGGTAAATTTCTTTCCTCAAAAGTATCCCTGCTACTCACTTTTCTTTGGTTAGCAAACGATCATATTTGGAAAAGAGAATTTCACAATGAAATTACAGGTAAATTAAGCGACATAACGGGATTAATTGTATTCCCTTTTCTTTTAACGACGATTTCCTTCCATGGTAGTTTCAAAAAACTAAACGAAAAATTTCTATTTCTATTCGCCAACATCAGTATCGCTACCTTATTTTCCATAATCAATTGGAATCAGGATTGGAACGATTGGATTTATGCGAATTGTTTCGGGAATCAAAATGGATTTGCGGATAGGACGGATTTATTTTGCATTCCATTTTGCCTATGCGCCAATTTTTTCTTTTATACAAAATTTTCAAAAATAGAAATAACTCTATCGACAAGATTTTTCTTTTTACAATTAATCGCTATTATCCTCTCAACACTAGCATTTACAAACACCTCTATAATTGATCCCAATATGCATTTAAAAAAGACAAAGCTGAATGCAAAAGTCCAAAAGAACTAATTCAAAATGAAACCAATTCAATTCTTAACCTCTTCATTCAAAATTACTAATTCCACATTCCTCATTCTCCTAACAACCTCCCTCTTCTCTGAAAGCTACAAAGAGCATAGAGTGGATGATCTTAATTATGCGAACCATGGACAAAAGACAATTCAAAACAAAGGACGGATTGAAACAAGTGGATTTAAAAAAAAGAAATCGGATACAAATGAAACTCAAGATAATTCTAAAGGTGAATTATTACTGAGTTCCTATATAACTCCTAAATTTTATTCCCAAAAGGGTGGAGACAAACAAGACTTAGCCGGTAGATATGCAAATCAATTTATTTTTTCACCTGAACTAGTTGGCTACAAGCAGACAAATAACGTGATGTATATGCTACTCTTATCCCCAATTCTTTCCTACAGAGAAGATTTTCAATTAAAGCGAAATGTAAATCGACCTGTAGATACAGAGTTAATCGCCGCTTGGAAATTAGCTAAGAAGGAATTCAATGTAAACTTGGAAGGTGGAAGAGGTTTTCAACGACTTGACGCATACGGTCTGTTATTCGCAGGAATGGCAAATTATATAGAAACAAATTTCTATTGGAAATCATTCGATGCAACCTTGAGTTTCCTGGCTTTATCGTATAATTTTAACCAAAAAAATTTATCCCTGAGAGACAACGATACAAATGATAGACTAATGGGAGGAAATTTACTCTTTAGATCAATCCCCTTCCTTTCACAGATACAAATCTTCAACTACCTTGTTTTAGAAAAAGGGCAGATTGCAGAAAAACAATTTCTTCAAGAAGACAAACAATTTAAACCGCAAGGCAAGTTTAGTTACAAAGGATTCGAGCTAAAGACCAATAATTTTTTCCGAATCACAAACATGGAACTAGGGCTTTTTTCGGTAAATGGATACCGAGATTACGGAGAATACGCTTACCAAAAATTCAACAGTATAACTAAGACTAATGCTTACTTGACGTATTTAACTATTAATCTTGAATTTGGAAAATGGAAATTTAGAACTGGCGGACTCTATGCCTCAAAGGATAAATCCAGTAGTCTTAATAAAGCGCATAATGGATATTCACCCTTACTCTCTGATGTAAGAATTTTTGGAGGAAAATCTTCTTTTCTTTTAATGGAAAATGTAAACGAAAGAAATGGAACTATATTTAAAGACTTTGATTCTAAAAAGGAAAATAGTTATGACACAAAAGGAATGGAACTCGCAAGTATTGGTGCAATCTACAGTGTAAACCAGAATTTTCAAGTCACCGGAATTCTAAATCATACCAATTCAAATCTTGGTATAGGAAATGAAGGAATTATTTCCGCAATGTATCAATTTTCTAGTCGGCAAGAGGATAATTCTAGTTTTCTGTTCGCATCCATCTGCGCTGCACGCGTAAATCCAATCACACAAAAAAAAATACTCTACGATGAATTCAGAGTTGATCCTTCAATAAAGGAATTCATTCGCTTTTATTTTTCAGGTGGCTTGTATTTTTAATAATTTTTTTTCCATAACAACGAGCGGCTACTTGTTGCTAAAATCACAATGACTTTTCTTTTTTTATTTGAATTCTACAGTTTTCAAGTTAGGCTGGTAAAATACGACATACTAAATGAAAAAATACTTTAAAAGAAAAATTAAGACATTACTCTCAATCGGAATCCGAGAAAGTCAGACAGTATTTGAAGCTAGACAAGTAAGAACTCTGAACCGAATTTCTTTTTTTCTTGGCATAATCAATGCATCCTTACTTGTATTTAACTTAATTGCGCAAAGGTCCCATGCAATTTTTCTAAATCTATCCATTTTATTAGTAATTTGCTTTCCTATTTTTTTTCTAAATTACAAATTCCAAAATAAGGCTGCGCAGATTTATTCTTTCTTTGCTTCTAATACTTTGATCTTGCTTTATGCTTGTTACGGAATCATTAACAATAGAATCATTAACTATGAAATTCTAATTCTTGGTTGTGGTTTTTTTGGAGCATTTCTTTTTAGTGCTTCGTGGATGCTCTTATCTTACATTTACAATCTTTCTACTTACGTTTTTATTGCGGGCATGAAAATAATATATATCAACGCTGTTTTTGATTCAGCCTTTATTGGAAGTTTGATAAATTGTTTTGCAACAACATCTTTCTTATATTTAATCATAATGGTCTACAAAGAAGATTTTAAAAGAGCAGAGCTAGCTTTATCCAAGTCAGAAGATCGATTAAACCTTGTATTGAAAGGCTCTAACCATGGTTGGTGGGATTGGGATTTAGTTAAGGATAATATATATTATTCTCCGGTTTGGTGGAACACTCTAGGATATGAATACAATGAATTAAAGCCTGAAGTAAAGTTATGGTGGAATTTATTGCATCCAGATGATCTACCTCATGTCAATGAACTATACAATCGCGCATTGATTACAACAACCATTATAACTTACGAAGTAGAAATTCACCTAAAACACAAAGCAGGTCACTACATTCCAATTCTTTCTAAAGGATTTATTTCAAGAGATAATGAAGGAAAACCATTTCGTATTTCTGGGAGTAATATTGATTTAACCGAACAAAAGAAAGGTCAGGAAAAACTTGAATCATTAGTCAAGAGCATCACGGAAAAGAATAAAGAGCTATCTCATCAAAAATCAGAAATTGAAATTCAATCTGAAAAACTAGCTGAACTAAATCAAATCAAAGATAAATTATTTTCCATTATTGCTCACGATATAAGGAGTCCGATAACGTCTCTTCTATTAACACTTAACTCCATAAAAGAAAATATGCTAACAACTGAGGATTTACTTGATATACTTCCCGAAATAACATCTAATTCAAAGAGCATTTTGGAATTAATTGACAATCTATTTGGTTGGGCAAGGAGCCAATTGGAAGGCGCAAAAGTTTATCCTACAAACTTTAATTTAAATCAAGTCATTTCTGAAGAGGTCAAATTATTTTCATCGCGTGCAAAAGATAAAAAAATAAAATTAAACCACGATATAAGCGATACACTCAATGCTTATGCAGATAAAGACATGATTGAACTTGTGATTAGAAACTTAATTTCAAATGCAATCAAATTCTGTAGTGAAGGAGATAATGTATATGTCACTGCATCTCCAAAAAATAATTCAATCGAAATATTAGTTTCTGATACCGGCAGAGGAATCTCACCAGAAAGTATTGAAAAAATATTTACGAGTGGTGTAATCTCTTCGAAAGGAACGTCAGGCGAAATCGGAACCGGTCTTGGATTATTACTTTGTAAAGAATTCACTGAAAAGAACAATGGAAATATTGCAGCAACAAGCGAACCAAGCAAAGGTAGTCAATTCACCTTTACCATTCCTTCAGCAATAGAAAAACCTGTGTAAAAGAAATATCTCTGTGGTAGATTTTTCCCTTTTACACAGTTCTACAAAATCAGTCGAATAAAGGATAATTACTCTTTAACGACTCTAAAATTGACTCTTCTATGATCTACATCTAAAGGATCTTTCTCGCTTTCCATTAGACTTTCTTCTCCCTTAGAAACAGCTATCAACTTGTTAGCTTTAAATCCTTTTTTTAATAGATAGTCATAGACATACTTGGCTCTTTTTTCACCAACTTCCATATTTTCCTGATTAGAACCAGAAGCATCTGCGTTTCCACGCACTTGTAATTTGTAACCTTCGGGCATTTTATCGTAAACACCTTTGACTATTGGTAAAAAATTTTTGTCCCATTCAGCAAGTTTTGCTTTTGATGGAGCGTTACTTCCTATTTCATACCCTGATAATCTTGCGGGTTTTAATTCTGCATTTAGTTCAGCCATTGGATCAGGCTTAGCTTGCACTGGTTCAGGAGTGGTGCTACAATTGTTTGTGAGGATAATAAGCATTATACTTAAGAATAAAAAAAATTTTACTTTCATTTAAATTAACTCCAATTAAAAAATATTTTCTCCATTCAAGAAAACTAACCACTTAAATCAAGTCTTTAATAATTCTAAAATAAGTGTGTTAGATTTATACAAATTATCTCCGACATTTTTATAGAATTTCTGTAATAAAAAAACTAGGAATATTATTTTTTTTTAAGTTGTAATTCTGTTTTTAAATCAAAACATGGAACGGTCTCATTCATTTTATTTAAATTTTCACATATAGGCGGCAAGTATGGGAGTAGTAAATATAATCATGGGCTTTTTTGCTGCAATACTTATTGCAACCGGAATAAAAAAAGAAGAACCCCTCAATCCCGAAGATAGAAAACCGAAAGTTGAAATTCTAGAACAGCATAAAATTGTAGATAGAAATTTTGATTATGAAGAACTCAGAAAAAAAGCAAAAGAGTTACTGGCAAAGCCATTTAAAGAACCCAAAAAATCAATCAATAAAAGTTTAGCCGAACTCAATTATGATAAATATAAAAATATAAAGTTTCTTCCTGAAAAATCTATTTGGAGAGGAGAAGGAAATCCTTTTCAATTACAATTTCTTCACCCGGGCTATATCTATGATTACAATGTTCTTATCAATGAAGTTAGAAAGAACAAGGCATTTCCTATTTTTTATAACACTGATTATTTTGATTTCTCTGCCTTGCAACTAAAAGAGAAAGCATCAACAGAACTTGGTTTTTCTGGCTTTAAAATTCATTATCCAATCAATACCGAAGAGCATACAGATGAATTCGTAGTTTTCCAAGGTGCAAGTTATTTCAGAGCAGTTTCCCAAAATCAATTTTATGGTCTTTCCGCAAGAGGACTTGCGACTAATACCGGTATGCCATATCCAGAAGATTTTCCTATCTTTAAAGAATTTTGGATACGTAAACCATCGTCAGGAGATGATTCCATAAAAGTTTATGCACTAATGGACGGCAAATCGGCAGTTGGCGCGTATGAGTTTGAATTTTTTCCCGGTAAGCAAACGGAAACGATTGTAAAGGCTGAAATTATTCTAAGAAAGGAGGTAGATCGCCTTGGTCTCGCGCCATTGACTAGCATGTATTGGTATGGAGAAAATTCAGAAGCAAATCATCCTTCTACCTATCCTGAAGTGCATGACTCTGACGGATTACTCGTATTAAACGCAAATGATGAATGGATTTGGAGACCATTGGAAAATCCAAAGAAACCAACTATAAATAGTTTTATTTCAGAAAATGTAAGAGGATTTGGTCTTCTTCAAAGAGATCGAGAGTTTTCCAGTTATGAAGATTCTGAAATGAAATATCACCTTCGCCCCGGTGCGTGGATTGAGCCAAACGGGAATTGGGGAAAAGGAAGCGTTCAACTCTACAGAATGCCAACCAAAGAAGATTCGGTTGATAACATCGGAGCATTTTGGGTTCCAGAAGAAATGCCTAAAGTTGGTGAGCCTTTTTCTTTTTCGTATAAAATTTTCTGGGTAAATCAAAATCCAAATGATAAAACAATCGCTGATGTAGTTGCGACTAGAATTAAAGCTGTTCCCAAAGAAAACGATGCATACATTTACCAAATTGATTTTAAAGGCGGTAAATTAAAAGGAATAGAAAACTCTTCCGAGCTAGAAGCCGTTGTAACAGCAACGGATTCTGCCCAAATATCCGAAATAACAATTCAAAAAATTCCGGAAACAGAGAAATGGAGATGCAGCTTTAAACTAAATTCTAAGGCTAATGGCAAATCAATCGAATTAAAAGCATTTTTAAAAAAAGGAGATTCAGTGATTACTGAATCCTGGACTTATACACTTGAACTTCAATAGCTTATTATCAAATAAGAAAATTGAAAACCAAAAAGGAATTGAGAAAATTTATTTCAATTTGCTTGCATATGGTATTTCTGATTTCACAGAAGCAAATAAAATTTGGGAAAAATTGAAGAAGAGTCAATCAAAATTAGATACTCGAATGAATAATTCTAGTTTAGATTTAGTAGTATACGAGTATTTGTCGCAAGAAAGTATTAATTCAAATGCGTTTGGGCCAAAACAAATATTATCTCTTATCTGCCTAGATTCTCAGAAAGATTCAGCACATGCAATGGACAGGCTAGAGAAAATTTTTCCGCAAAACTTAAATGTAAGCAGTATGACTCCGAGTCCTATTCACTTTGGACCATTAGAAGGATTTTTTTCAGATTCCAGTTCAGCAGTAGATATAAAAACTTTATTTTTAACAATTGGATTTTGGTTTTTCATTTACACTCTGATTATTTACAATTTATATTTTTAAACAAATGAATAAAACACCTGGATCCAAAATTTATACAGCAAGAATCGTTGCATTTTTAGCAGTTATGAATTTAATTTCTGGGTATGGAACAATTCTTTTATGGGATTATTTTTCAATTAGAGAAATGTCTTTTTTAAAATGGAGTGTTTATTTTATCTTCTTAATTTTATTTACGAACCTTTCCTATGGCACGACAGTCTCTATTTTTGGATTCTGGAAACTAATCACTGGCGGCGATTCCTACCGAATAACAAAGAATATCCTCTCAAACAATAAATTATCATTAGAAAATATTCCAGTTGCAGTCGTAATGCCAATCTATGGAGAAGAAGTAGATTCTGTATTCTCTAGAATTGAAACTATGTATAATTCCATTTCCCTAGAAAAAGAAAAATCTAGTTTTGATTTTTATGTTTTAAGTGATACGCAAAGTATTGAGAAGTGGGTCAAAGAGGAAACTGCATTTTTTGAACTAGTAAAAAGATTAGATGCATTTGGAAAAATTTTCTACCGAAAAAGAAAAATGAATCTGAATAAGAAAAGTGGAAATATTGCGGATTTTTGTAGAAGATGGGGAAAAAAATATAAGTATCTGATTATACTTGATGCAGATAGTCTTCTGACAGGAAAGTGCATTGTTCAACTTGCACAACTAATGGAGGAAAATCCGAGCACGGGGATTATACAAACCTCTCCCCAAATAATTATGGCAAAAACTTTTTTTCAAAAAATTATGCAGTTCTCAAATTCTGTGCATAGTTTAATTTTTTCTGTTGGTGCAAATTTTTGGCAATTGAATAGCTCCCCTTTTTGGGGGCATAATGCTATTATTCGCTTGAAGCCATTTATGGATAATTGTGGACTCCCTGCATTACCTAAACTCGGTGCTGTCGGTGGTAGAATTTTAAGTCATGATACAATCGAAGCTGCTCTCATTCGAAAAGCAGGTTACTCAGTTTGGTTTGCGTATGACTTGGATGGGAGTTATGAAGAGTCTCCACCCGGTGTAATAGACTCGCTAAAAAGAGATCAGAGATGGTGTCAGGGAAACTTGCAGCATTTTTGGTTTCTATTTGCTAAAGAATTAAAAATTACGAGTAGAATTCATATCCTGCTTGGTATTTTTTCTTACGTATCCTCTTTCTTGTGGTTTATTTTTATATTATGTATGGTGTTAGTTTACTTCCAAGATTTACAATTTTATCGACTTGCTCTCGGACCTGAAAAATGGAAAGATTTTTGGGGACATACCTATTTCGAAAAAGCTTTGAAGCTTCAGATTTTTTCCTTAGGAATTCTTTTCCTACCTCGAATCTTGACTTTAATTTATACTTTGGTAAAAGCGGATTACAAGAAGAATTCGCAGAATATTTTTTCCTTTCTGTTGAGTTACTTTTTAGAATTCACTTTTAGTGTCATTCATGCACCTATTCTAATGTATATGCATAGTAAATTTATCCTACTCACTCTTATCGGTTTTAAAATCGAGTGGAAGTCACAAAACAGATACTTAGATAGCTCGTCAGCATTTAGAGAAAGTTTTAGCACTTTCTATGTATTGAGTTTACTCGGAATTCTAACAGGTGTATTTTTTTACTTCCAAATAAGTGGACTTTTTTATTGGATGATGCCCATCTGGGGAAGCTGGACATTATCCCCTTTTGCTACTTATTTGGTATCATGTAAGGATAAACAAGAAAAAATTTTTCTACAAGAAACTAGATTTAAAACAAATACAGACGTAATTTCTCTTGAAAGAAAAACTTTATCTTCACAGGGGCTAATGGCTAACAGGAGAAATTTCAACGTTGACCCTCTATTCTTAATTTCTGTCGATCCTTATTATAACGCACTTCATTGTTATTTACAAAAGACTTCTTTGCATTTGCCTGAAAAAAAAATGAAATACGGCAATGACTTAATGGAAAAACTTTTACTAAATGGACCCGATAGTTTAAATGCAAAAGAGCTTCGAATCATTCTATATAGCTCTTTCTTTATGAAAGCACTCTATTCTAAGTTCTGGGAATTACCCGAAACCAAATTGCATCTCTGGTGGAATGAAAACTTTATAAAATACAAACTTGGACTTCTAACCTAAAAAAATCTAACCGACTTGAATCTTTAATCCATCATCAACTTCGCCCATCTGACTAGTAACTGAGTTGCCCGTAACCGCAACTAGGACAGTAAAAATTCCTATTCGTCCTAAATACATTAACAAGGAATAAATAACTTTTTCTAAATCTGTAATTTTGGGTGTAAAATTCAAAGTAAAGCCTACCGTCCCAAAAGCAGATATGACTTCGAAAACTATTTCCGTTAATTGATTACTTTGAAGCAAACTTTTCGGATGAACTATAGAAAGAATAAAAATTGCGCCCATAAGTGTAGTTGTCGCTAGGAAATATAGCCTTATACTCATTGCGACAGATCTCTTAGAAACAAGTTGCCCGAAAATTTGGACTTTACTCTGTGAGTTGATTACATTCTTTAAATATTGAAGAAAGATAACAAACGTAGTTATCTTGATCCCTCCAGCAGTTCCTTGTGGTCCTCCTCCAATGAACATCAGACTACAAATTACAACTATCGACGAATCCATAAGTTTTGACATATCAAAAGTATTGAAGCCAGCCGTTCTAGACGCAATTGAGACAAACAGTGAATTGGCGAATTTAACATCCAGAGGAAGAGCACCAATAGATTTTTCATTCGTATACTCAGAAAGAAACACGGTTATCGTTCCAATACAAATTAAAACAAAACTCCCGATGAGGATAACAGTTGTTTGCACACGACTTGACTCACCGAGAAGAGATTTGTTATAAGTGGCGATTTGATTCTCTGTCCAAAAGGAAAGTCTAGTTAGAAAAAAATAAATCGGAGAAGGTTCCTCGCCACTAATTGCCTTTATCATTAAGTGAGTCTCACACCATACTTCAAATTTGGAAGTGATTTCGTTTAATGTCTTAAGCATTAATTTTTCAATAAATATAATTACAGGAAAACCAATTCCGCCCATTAAAATTAAAAACATAATCGCATAAAGACTAGGTAGATTATACATTAAAAAACTAATGTCGTCTGTAATAGAAAATCCAGCGTTATTAAAAGCAGATATCGAAGTGAATAAAGCTAAAAAGAATCTTGATTGAACGTTAGCCGGCAGTTCATCAGGGAAAGTAAAGTATAAAACAAAGGCTCCGATTAGTTCAATTGTAATAGCAATATTAAAAATGGCAACGATGATCCTTAATACTTTTGGTTGTCCAATAGAGTCGTCGGGCGTTCTTAATTCATCAGTCGGATCAGTATCCAAAACTTCAAACATAAATTCTTGCAGTTTTGTATTGCGCGACAAACCACGAATAACCATCACACCGATTAGAACGGTAAATACGATTATACCTAAGCCACCAGCTTGAATAAAAAACATAAGTGCTAGTTGCCCTGGAAATGAAAGTGTGCTAATTAATACTGGCGTTAAGCCTGTAACGCAAAATGCAGAGGCAGAAATGTAAAATGCATTTATGTAGGAAAGTTTTCCACCTTCTAATAAAAATAATACGAGAGAGCCGACCAAAATAGCCAGACTGAAGCTAAGACTAACTGCCCTAGCCACAGACATCGACTTAATGAAAGAAAGTAATTTAGAAATAAACCTGTTCGATTCATCCATACTGTTTAAGCATTTTCTTCGATTTCTTCATTCTCTTGCTCTTCTTCACTTCCTTCTTCATCATCGAACTCATCATCCGAATTCGATGCAAAATTTAATTCAGGATTTTTAATAGCGTTCACTTGTAAGTAAAAAGGAATAAGTTGCAAGCCGAGAAATAAAACGATAAAAGTTAAAAGAAATATTTTCATAGAAGTCTACTTTTTTAGAGGTAGGATCACTGTAAATTCAAGATTTGCAATATCCTCGATAGGATTCATCATACTTTGATAAACCATTCCATAATCTTTGCGATTAATCTTGATAGAACCAGAAAATTTCTCAGAATCAGTTGTGCGGATGATCGAAGCTACAAAGGAATACTCTTTAGTAATCCCTTTTAAAGTTAATTTTCCTTTTCCTTTCACTGAATCAGTTCCAGATTCTTCTAATCCAAGAATCTCAAACTCTGCTTTCGGAAATTTTTGAACATCAAAAAAATCAGGATCACGAAGATGAGTGTCTCTCATTGAGTTTCCTGTATCAATAGAAGATGTATCAATTTCGATAATTCCCAATCCAGCTTTTCTGTCTTTGACCATTATAGAAGTTTTTTTAAAAGAACCTTTTCCTAAGCCAAAACGCGTGTCTATAGAAAATTTTAATTCTACTTTTGTATCTTCCTTGGTTTGCGATAAGATAGGATTTAAAAAAACCATGCAAATTATCAAACAGAATAATGTAAATCTAGTAATCATTTGAGTCTCCGTGTATTTCATAACCGTAAAATCTTAGTTTATACCATGCATAGTAAAAATTAGAGAGAGCGAAAGTTAATGACAACTAACTTTCCTGTATCAACAGATATTTTACTGAAGTTTTTCCCTCCCATAGCACGACTGGTATTTGATTTAAACTCAAAGTCATATGTTCCTGGTTCAATAAAAATTCTTCGAATTTGAAAATTAGAAGGTAAAGTTCTCCAACAACGAAGGTCAGGTTTAATAGTAGCAGACACTCCGGCTCCGGCAATGGCTCCGGCAGCAACACCAACAATCAAGCCTACAATACCGGCACCGTCTCCCCCTCTATCCTTTGCTTGTTTCTCTGCAGCCTTCGAAGCGGCATACGCAGCAATACCCGCTGCAACGACTTTAGTTGCAATAGACGCAACGTTCCTTGTAACAAGGCTTGTGTAATTTTCATTGAAGTTAGCAATAGCAGTTTCCGAATAATCGTTGTAAACCTTTGTGTTGGTTAGCATGACTCCATTTACATAGATATCAATTGGATTTGAACGTTGCTCTTCTCTTTTTTTGTATTCGGGAATAGGATTTTCAGCACTAGAAATCATTGCCATTACAGTTGTAACGGAAGCACCTTTGGTATCCATATTTCTCATGGCAAGGTCAACCGCTTTGTAAAGTGCTTGCTGAATTACTGGCTCATTGATCAATTTGCCTTTTGACTCTTTCGTTGCAGTTTTACCAGATTGGTTAATAATAAGAACTTCCGCCAAATTACTATTATACGCTATTGGTTGTAAGTTTTTATTGTATGCCTTAATATAATTTTGTCCTTCTGCATACTTTGATTGATCTCTTGTATCTTTTTCTTTGACGGCTAACACGTATCTGTCTGCCAAAATATCTTTATTGTCTGGAGCGATGTCCATGATATTTTTATAACTAACTCTCGCATCGTTAAATGAATTTAATTGTTCGGAAACGACCGCATCAATATAACGAGCAAAAAGATTCTGTTTGTATTTTGAATCAGTCGTTTTCATATCTCTGAGTTCAAAGTCTACTTTTTTAAAATAACGCTTAGATGATTCTACATCTCCGAGCATAAGATAATTTATAGCCATGTAAAGCTTGATTAAAACACGCTCGAAACTTTCTCCTTTGAAATTACTTTCATTATCAGAAAGCATAAAAGCAAGACCTTCTTTTGTAATGCTGGTTTGAATTTGATCAGCTATCACTTCTGCATCTTTGAATACTTTATTACTAGTTGCGTAATCCCCTTTAGTGTGAAAAATCGTTCCAGCTTCCATCAAGTAGAGTAATTCATCTTTTGCGCTAGCGTCTTTTGCTAATTCACGAACAGATGGAATTGCTGTTTCATAATCTTCCGCATAAAATGCATTTTCCGTCTTAGCGATCTTTTCAATATAATTTGTTGCGCAGTAAGAAAAAAGCGCGAATAAAAGAATAAAACTAGAATACTTGATGTATTTCATTTTACCAACCAACCCCTCTGTTACTCACAGCTTGTTTACGGTAAGTCTTTTTATTACTGAAAGCGACTTCCCTGTCTCAATACTCAAAAGTTCTACATTCAAGACTTGCTCTACAATTTTATCACCACCACTTCGAAACATATTTTCATCTATAGATGTTCTTATAAAGTAATTAGGCGATTTGAGATTAGCCGCAGAAAGATCAGTTCCTAATTGCTGGCTGAGTTTAATCTCTTTTAGCTGCTCTGCTCTTTTGTCTGTGCGGATCGTTAAAATCTTTCCAGAAAGCATAGTAGCGACTAACGTATTTTCAAATACCTCTGTTGGAATTTGTTCAGACGTATCATTCTTAGTCTGAAGAATTGCAAGGGCAACGCCTTTAGGGCTTGGGTTCTTCTTAAAATGAACAATGACATCTTTGCCGATTTTGACGGCAGCAATTTCCAATTCTTGGCGAGTCAGTCCACCGCTATCACTAACACGGTCTTCCGTTTCATCCAGTCTTTGCCCACCGGATGCACAATTCTGCAAAAAGAAAAAAGAAATAGTTAAGATAAATAAGATTCGTAACATGAATTACTCCAAAGTTATTTTTTGCCTTTTTATAAAAAGAATCAATCTAAACGAAATCACCTTTTTTGTAAGCAAGTGAAATTATATTTACATGTTATAGGATTTTATCAACATTTTATTTTTGTATAGAACGGTTTTAATTTAATCTTCCAACACAGTAATTTCCTTGAAAATCTGACAATATGCCTAAACCATATTGATTTTAGTTATGAGCCTACATATGTAAGTTCTAAATTCACTGACTTGCCAATCCAAATACAGAGTGCAAAATTCTTATTTGATTATTCTGCATACGGTGAGTTATTTAAACAATCTCAATTTCAGGCATCTTTAATTCTGCGAAGTATTTTCCGTCTTCAATTTTATCTGAAAAATTTATTCTTAATGCTTCTACTCTTTTTAGAATTGTGATATGACCATTTCCTACTTGAACTTTTTCTTGATTCCAATTTGTATTTGAAAGCATTTGAAATACAATTTTATTATCTTGTGAGGTTAGAGTCCAATGGGAAATTCCGTATCCATATTTCAAATCATTGTTTACAAGTTCAGAAATGATGTTCAATAAATTAGAATAACTTTCTTTTGGGATTCGACTTTTATTAGAATATTTTTCTGATTGAAATACTATTTTTCTTTCTGCTAGATTGTATCTTCTGATCAGGAAAATTTGCAATCCTACTGCAAAATTTTCTTCTATGCTTTTCATATCCTCAAAAATTAATAATCGATTCCTCAGTCCTTTTAAAACCGAGTTGATTGTGTTTTCAATTCTTTCTTTAGCGGAAGAAGGAATGATCATATCCTTCTGTATGAGATTCAATTGAAATGATAGATCTAAAAGTTTCCCTCCTAGATTATCATGAATGTCTGCGAAGATTTTTTCTCTTTCTTCTACTATCTCTAATTCTTTTTTTATCCTTTCCGTCGCTCTTTCCCATTGAAGTTTTTCTAACTCTCTTTCGTATTTTTCTTCGGTTTGACGTCTTCTTTGATATGTGAAAAAAGCCATGAGCCCATAGAAAAACAAAAAAGCAAAATCAGCAGTGAAATAAATGGAATCATATTTTGTAAAAAATACATAATCAACAATTGCAGTAAGGTAGCTTAAAAACATAAATATAGTTAGCATAAATTCAATTTTTGTATTCCAGGAATGTTTGATTGAATGAATAAGAGTAAGAGAAAAGTTATTTCTTAATCTTAATTCTCTTTTGTATGTTTCTAAAAAATCTTTAAGTCCTATGTATCCAATTCTATATACGATCAAATAGAAAAATACTAGCAATCCTGAATTTGATACAACATTATATAAAAAGAAAAAGGTAAGTGCGTGAGGTAAAAATAACTTTATAAAAGAAAGTAGCAATGTTAAAAGAAAATTAAATTTAGTGAGCCAATGAATCCTATCATCAATTAAGTAATTTGCAAAAAAAATCATCGTTCCAGATAGAAGTATAAAGGATATAGAATATATGTTTTGTTGAGTATTCGAATCTTCGATAAATCTAAATGCGATATAACTATCAGAGAATCTAAAAATCCCATATAGAAATAAACTGAAAGAAAAATATAAATTAAACTTCTGTCCCGGATAAATCAAAAATAGAACCAAGTAAAAAATGGCAAGAATAAGGTAGGAAGTATGGATAACAAATCTAAATAAATCCCATTGCCTAAAAGCAAGATTTTCAATTGTGTCAATTTCAGATGAATTTAAAAAAATTGCTAAATAGGTATCTCGGATATCACCTGTTAGCCGGAAATATAAATGATTTTCGCCCTGCTTTAAAAGTTCAGAAGGAATAGAGATTAAGGGAAAGCGAGTGGCTTTGTGAATTTTTACTTTTCCAACTTCATCTAGATGAATCTCGGATTTCAAAAGCTGACCATTCAAATAAATTTCCCAGTTGATGCCTATTCTTTCTAACAAAATTCCGTAGACGATATTTTTACCGGGTAATTCTTTTAGATGAAAAGTTGTGCCTATCGTAAATGTATCAGCCCTTCTCTCATTCAAATCCATGATTCGATTGGCTAATTCAAATTTTTCCGGAAATATTTTTTTTATGCGAATGGACTTGAATACCTCTTCATGAAAACTGATGATTCTACAATCCATACAATTCTCCGGTTTTAAATGAATCCATTCTAGCTCAAATCCTTCTCTGATAAAGAACTCTGATTTGGTTAAATCAATAGGTTGACCGCCTAATTCAAAAACGAAAAAAAACAGGACAATTTTTTTTAACAAACTCATATACTAGTGGCTAATTTTTATTAGTCTACCAAATAACTTTTACTTTGTAATTTTCAATCATCTAATAGTTCTTTTGGAAGCGGAACAAAAAAAAATTGTTTGTTTTAAAAAGACCTTTTGCGTTAGTTGCATTCATGACACCAAGGTTGGATAAGTGAATAGACTAAGTCAAGGAAAAATTATAAGTGCGCCTGGTGATAAATAATTCTTCCTTTGTCTTAAAAGACTGAAAACAAATATCAATTATGCCATGAAAAAATTTTTGTATTTAGTCTTGCTTTCCTTCAGTCCTGTCTGGATGAAATAACGCTTTGATCTAAGTATGACTTAAGATAATACCAACTAGCAGTCCATGTTGCAGTTCTCCTATCAGTTCAATTATACTCTCAAATTTTTAAGACTAAAGATAAACTGCAACATGAACCGCAACATGGACTGCAACGAGGGGATAGGCAAAGTAAACCATTAGTGTATCTATGCTTATCAAGATATTGAATACAACTTTGCTCTCCCAAAAACTTAGTAGAAATATAAATTGACTGTTCTAACTGATACAATTACAATTGTAAAAAATAATTATTTCCTATAGAAATAACGGTCTTGAAAAATTTCCTATAACTATACAGGAATGATTGCAACATATGCGAATTAATTTAATTGCATCAAGTCACAGCGAGTTACGGCATAATATTATTATGCGCTCGTAAGAATACTATGAATGAATAAATTAAGGTAAATTAAAACAATTGAGAAAAGAACTTATAAAAAAAACTCCACTTCAACTATTTATTGTTACGACATTGATATTAACTTTAAATTGTATAACCACAGGAATTCATAAAGCCTCAAAAACTGGGGACTTAGAAACAGCAAAAAGATTAATCGGAGAAGGAGCCAGCATTAACGACTCGGATGGATGGAGTTTTTCACCGCTGCATTATGCTGCTGAGAATGGTCATTTGAATATGGCAAAACTTTTGATTGAAAATGGTGCCTTTGTAAATGCACTCGATGTTCGCGAATACACCCCATTACACTTAGCTGCCAGAGAAGGTCATTCAGAAATGGTTTATTATTTACTAACCAAGGGAGCCAATAAAGAATTAAAATCATCTAGCACAGCCTACGAAAGAACACCATTAGACTTAGCAGTTATGGGTATGCATGAAACAACCAAGCAAGTTTTATATGACTGGATAATTTTTGAAGAAATCCCCAAAGGAGCAAGCAGCAACGGTCAATCTGCTCCCAAAGGCATTTATAAAGATATCGTAACTTTGCGAAATGGAGATATTCTCGAAAATGTAAAAGCAGTGGTTACTCGTAATTCTGTGGTAGTGACAAATGCAAAAGGAAAAGCGACCGAGTATAAAAAAGCAGATGTAAAAAAGATCTCTTTAAGAAGAATGTAAGAACAATCTCAAACTATGCAACTTCCACTCTATTAATATGAAGCGATTTTTATTTTTATGCCTACTACTTATTTCTACGGCAATTAGTTCTCAGACAAACGAAAACGGATTACCCCAAATGACTGAATATATAGGAAAAGCTCAAACATCAAAACAGGGAGCGGGCTTAGTTATAAAGAATGGAGTTATTTATTTTCTAAAAGGAAAATCTGAATGGGAAAAAATGTATGAAGGCAAAATAGTATTAGTCAAAGGAATATTAACTGCACAAGAATCTTCTACCCCACTCAAGAACGAAAAGGGAGAATACAGCACGGGAGTAGAAGGAACTCAGTATTTTTAGATAATTATCAGCTTCCTAAGGTTAGAGAAAGCTCTTCCTTCGTAGTCGTTTTCAAAAAAAATATTCCAGACCAAACTGCCGAACAAATTGTGGACAAATACAATTATCCTCACTGGGAAGGTATGGACAGCAGCAAGGGTAAGAAATATTTTTATAGCACAGGAAAAAAATACTTTATGATATTTCCTACCGAAAAAGAGAAAATGGAGACAATCCAAATACTAAATAAAATCCAAGAAATTCATGAAATCTATACACCGGACTGGAAAATCCAAAAAGATTAATCTTTCAATTTACCCTTGCTGCTTTCTCTGCGGCCAATGCACGTGAGGCGCGAAGACTAAGACTCATCGTTGTTATCTGTGGATTTACCGAAAGCCCGGTTGGAAATACGGATGCATCCATGACAAAGATATTCTTATGACCATATAACTCAAAGTTAGGCGCAATAGCTCCTCCCTCGGGCGAATCGGCAGCTTGGATAGACCCATGTGGATGTGCAGAACCGATGTTAATCGAATCTGCTGTGGCGGACTCTTTTAATATCCAATCAAAATTAGAATTCTTTTCTACGATATAAGGTTTTTTCATACGAGTAAATGGGAATATTAGTTGCTTTGCGCCAGCGGCTACTTGAACTTCGGCAAGCATTTTTAATCCACGTAGTAGATTACGACCATCCGTAGGCGTTATTTCAAAATAGACTTTTCGTTTTCCTGATTTCCATTCTACACGAGCATTGGTTTCTCCGTCTGCTCCGTCTCTTACTAATACAATCCCGGCTTGTAAATGTAAATAATCCTTCATTACGTCAAATTGCTGTTTGCCGTAAAAGGGAACGAGGGATGTAGCCAACGCCGGACGGAAAGGAGCGGTTTCTAGCCAGAAGCCGTAACCTGTATTATCCTGGTTGTGTCCATCTTTGATGACAATAGATTGGGGTGGACCGGAGAACATTTTTATTTCTTACTCAAAGAGCGCAAATATGGTAGTAGTTGGATGCACTTTAAAATTTCTTCCTACCCAATTATTTCCGAGACTTGATCTTTGCAGTAGTGCAGGACCTTCAACGGCACCGGCACTTACAATTACAACGGGAGCTTGAATTTCCATTTCTTTTATTAATTCATCTGAATATTTTTCATATGGGTCTGGTGTAAATTCCGCAAGGACAGTTTTTATTTTTCCATCTTCTATTTTGATTGCGCGCATATTCGTGATTATCTGCGCCCCGTATTCAAGGGCATCGGGTAGAAAGGTAAGAAACATAGACTGCTTTGCATTAATAGGACAACCCATACCACATCTTCCAAGTCCATGACAACCTCGATTATTATTTGGTAATACTTCTGGATGAAGACCCAATTTCTCTCCGCCTTTACGCAAAACATTATTATTCCGATTGATTAATGCTTCTGGAACTTGATGAACTCCGAGCCTTGCGTGAATTTCTTCTATATAAGGATTCATCTTTTCTTTGGAATAATCTTTTAGACCAAATCGCTTGTCCCATTCATCCGTTACATAGATCGGGGGATAAAGCGATGTTTGCCAATTAATAGTAGTAGAGCCGCCTAACGTTCTGCCTTGCACAATATTCAACGTTTGCTCTTCTGCAAGTATGAATCCCGCATCTCTATAAAGCCGAGTGTTGGATAAAAACTCATCTCCATTGAATTGTGCCGGAGTAAAATAAGATCCTTCTTCTATCAATACAACTTTCCAGCCATTCTTGGAAAGCTCTGCTGCCGCAACGGAACCGCCTGCTCCTGAGCCAATAATTACAACGTCAGCGGATAATTTCCACTTGCCGTTTCGGATTTTATTTTCCTCCATAATTTCTTTGTGTTTTTTTGGAGTGATGATTTTATTATTTATTTCAGGGATTCCCATAATTAGCCTTCGTATCCGATGGATTTTTGATATTCTTTGCTGCTCGATAGCAAATACATACTGAATTGTCTTAGAACTGCGAAGAGTCCTCTTTTTGTTCGAGAAGAAGAGTTTTTCCAGGAAAGAAGCCTCTTTTCTCTATCCTCTCGATTTAGTTTTACAAGAGGGGTAAGGGAAAAATCTAGAACCAGAGCGGCTAATATAGAAGAAGGCGCTCCCGCTAATTCGTGGACTAATTCTTTTGTCGGGAGCGGAGAAGGATGTCCGTATACATAATCATCTAAAGCCTTACCCAAATCAAAATTCGCAATTGGATTTCCCTCTAAAAAAATTTCTCCAAGAGATCGCATATTAAAATACTCTTCCGGTGAAATTCCTCTTAAGGCTGGAGTAGTTAGCGAATTACCGCAATTTACCCCTTCAATCGAGAGTGCAGTAATTGCAAATGCCTTGAGTGAAATTTTCAGGAAACTATTTCTAGAAAACTCCGATTCAAATAATTTCATTAGAAGTTTTCCTCTTCCTTACTCTTTGTTTTTGACTTCGGTCTTGGTTTTACCTCTTTCGTGCTTTTTGGCTCACTGCCGTCTTTTTGTTCTTCGTTTAGAATTTTATTCACAGTGTCTAATTTTACTTCGCCCCCAAAAGAAATTACAAAAGCTCCTGTTTCTTTAAGGATATAGCTGATTGGAAATTCGATTAGATATTGACTGCCCATTGGAATGATTTCTAAATCAATTCCAGCATCTTGATTCTTCTTCTTGAAGACTGCCTTCTTTGGCTTTAATTCTCCACCGACTAACATCCTGTAAACCGGACCGCTCAAGATTGCTTCCGCCATTTGATTTTCTTGGGTGCCAGAGGGTGCTGTTGTTTTATTTTGTCTAAATACAAATACATATTGATTGTATTCATCCTTAAAAGGAACCATCGGAAAGGAGTCAGTTTCTATTCTTTTATTGAGAGAACCTTCCGAGCCAGCGTATTTAAAATGTAAGACGATCGAGGCATCTGTTTCTTTCTTAATTCCTGAAAAAACTCCATCTAGTTTTTTTAATTCAGGCTTATTGATCACGTCATCAATATCTAGATTTGCTACTGGTGAATTGACTCCACCCATTGCGAATAACGCTTTTGAAAAGGAAATTCTATATTCGGATTTGAATTTTTTATCAGCAGTCAATTCGATATAATGAAAAATATCAAAACAAGAAACACAAAAGAGACAGACCATAACTATAAATATTTTTTTCATTGATTACTCCATTTCAACTAGCCTAAAAAATGGGAATAAGAGATGCAACTGAAATTTAAGTAACTTGAACTGGAAAAGAAATGGGAATATAAAGAAGCAAAAGAGCTAGTAACCGCAGAAAGCGCAAAAGCGCGCAAAGAAAAGATTTAACATTTCTCTGCGAACTTTGCGCCTTCTAGGTCATATTTTTTACAAAATCATTAGAAACCTGAAACTAAATTTGTTTCGGAGAATGACTCCTCCTGTAGAATAGAATCATGGAAATTAGAACTAAAATCAATACTAATAATCCCTGATACTGCGCAAGTGAAACTCCTCCGATAAATGCTAAGAGTTGACTACTAGGAGTATCAAGTGCTCCCCGATTGGTAATTACAAAAGAATAATACACATTCGCACTTGTTGCAGCCGATGCGTCATTATACCAATCCATGTCTGTTTGTCCCGCACTGCTTACCCATGTTGCAAACCTAGGATAACCAGAACTAGCCGCTACACGTAAATCTTTTGACTCAGCAGGCCATTTCCATAACCCGGGAACTAAGACAGCAAATGGGAATCCATTCTTGTCAATGTAAATATCCTCGCCGGCATTTCTTACTACACTATCCACTGTTGCTGTTGTGGTATATTTGTATTTGCCAGGAAGATGGATTTCATAGACTTGAAAGCTACTTGTTGGAGTGACTGATCTCGGACCTTCAGTTGGATAACCGGGAGTAGTCGCAATCGGTTTGGTTTCCACTCGAACGAAAGTATCATATGGAGCAGTTCCAATGACTGATCTATCAACTGGCGTATTGAATTTAACTTTGATCTTTGCCATATATCCAGCTGCATAGGTTGTATCTGTGCTCTTTGTATACCAAGTGGAACCAACGGTCGTTAATGTATTTCCTAAAATTCTAAGACCATCTTGTAAATCAGTTGCGCTTGGAGTATACTGGCTAATACCAGTTGCCTCTGAAGTGCTCTTTGTTGCAACTGCTGTAGCTTGCAATATACTGTTTCCATCTCTAACTTCACTTTCATAAGTAACATTTACAGTAGAAGGCAATCTCAAATTCAGAGAATACTGATTACCCGCACCGTGTGCCATGTTCTGAAAAGATCCTCTAATTTCTACAATCTGTCCTGCTGCGTTTTGATCTTCCTCAATGTAATAAATAGTGACTAAATCGTTTAAGTCAGCATCACCCGCACTAGGGAAGGTTCCTTCAAAACCAATTGTATTAACCCCGCTTGATGGAAATCTTAGCTTTGTAGCTTTGGTTGCATCATTTGGATAATCATCATATTGATCCAATACTCCATCCCCGTCAGTATCTATGAGGCTAACAGAGTTTGTCCCTGATGTAGAAGTAGATGTTGCTACTTGAAGATCAGCTGTTTTAATTGGAATCTTTATCGTAGTGATTTTGATTAGAACTTTATTGTCTTGCTTAATAGCAACGATTGTAGCCGCGGTGGTTACTCCGTTGTATGTCACATATACATAAATTTTTGTCTCAGTGGTATTTAGAGTAATGGAACCAACGACTTTTCCGAGAGTATTGGAAAGCTGTTGATAAACTGAATTTTTATCTCCACTGTCTCGAATTTCAACTAACGCACCTGTAATGGGTTTATCTTCTCCATCTACTACAGTAGCATCAATAGAAATAGGTCGAGTTGTTTGGTAACTGAAATTTTCCGTTCCATAGTCAGCACCGATTACAGCCTGAGTGCTACTTACAGATGTGGTCGTTGTGCTCGTTGTCGAGCCAGTGCCAGTCCCTGTAGAAGTCGCGGTCGTTGGCTGAGTCACACTGGTGCTCGATGTGGTAGTCGGGGCAGATTGATTTGCTATAGTTTGTATTGGTATATAGTTTTTCTTCTTATTGTCGCATTGAATCATAAATAGACTAACTAGAACCAAGGTAGGTATAAATATTTTTCGTATCATTTTTTCGTCTCCTTGTATTTTATACGAAGCGGACAAAAGAATAATGACTAAATAAAAAAAAGCAACCGTTTTCTTGCAGAAAAAAAAATTGATACCAAAAAAATGGAAAAGGGATGGCTATGCGACAGAATAAGAACCGATGTGACTGGACTGGAAATGATGATTTAATGAATGAATATCATGATAAAGAATGGGGTGTGCCTGTTCATGATGATAAAAATCATTTCGAATTTTTGATCCTCGATACATTTCAGGCTGGATTAACCTGGAAAACAATTCTTTATCGACGAGAAGGATTCAGAAAAGCATTTGCTGATTTTGATGTCGAAAAGGTTGCACGATTCACCGAAAAGAAACTGGAAAAACTAATGCAGGATACAGGTATTATCCGCAATCGTCTTAAAATATGGGGAAGTGTTCAGAATGCAAAATCATTTATCCAAATCCAAAAAGAATTTGGCTCTTTTGATAAATACATCTGGCAATTCACCAATAACAAAACAATTCAGAATAAATTTAAAACCATGAAAGAAATGCCAGCCACTTCAAAAGAAAGTGACGCAATGAGTAAAGACATGAAGAAACGAGGTTTCACCTTCGTAGGGTCAACTATCTGTTATGCGTATATGCAAGCAGCCGGTATGGTAAACGATCATTTAACGACTTGCTTTCGCCACAAAGAAGTTAAATAATCGAAAATCTGGATGCATTATTTCTTTTTTAGCAAATAATCTCTCAACCCTTTGTAAGCAAGGTGTAGTCCACCATCGGTCGGATACATTCCATCAAAATACCAAGTCCCTGAGTGATCGGGAATACATTCCTTTAAATCTAAAAGAGATTGGAATATTAAACTCAACTTAGGTCTAAATACTTCTGGCATAATGATATTAGCCATTTCTTGAATAAAATTGTTTTCTGGAATTTGGGAATAGAATTTAATCAAGATCTCTTGCTTTTCTATTTTACTTAAATTCTCTTTTAATGTATCAGTGATACTTCTAAGTAAATCCTCATTTCCTTTTTTAGAATAATATTGAATAGCCGCTTGGAAGGAAAGAAATTCTTCGAAACTGGACATATTGATTCCATAACAATCTGGATATTTAATAATAGGCGCTGTCGAAGTAAAAATCACTTCTTTCGGATTGACTAGATTTAAAATATAAAGCAAGCTCTCTCGCAGTGTAGTTCCCCGCACAATACTATCATCAATAATAACCAATAAATCATTGTTCGAAATAATATCTAGAGTTGGCTCGTATACAAGACCAACCAGTTCATTGCGATTGCTTTTTTGCGTAATAAACGTGCGAGCCTTTGTATCCTTCCAGATTATCTTCTCCATTCTAGGAATTTGCCCTGTTTGTTTTAAAATTTCTTCGAGCAGACCATAGAATGCCACTTCCGAAGTATTTGGAACGTAAGAAAACACTGTCTCCGAAACTTTATATTCTATCTTTTCTAAAATGGGACGAGCTAGAGCCGCGCCTAATCTTTTTCTATCTTTGTATATTTCGGGATCGCTACTTCTGGAAAAATAAATTCTCTCGAAAGAACAACTCTTCTTTGGTTTGGGTTCCGAATAAGAATGAATAGCCGCATCACCTGACGGTTTAATCAGGAGCGTATGACCACCTGGAATTTCTTTTATGGACGAATAACTTGTATTAAACGCAAGAACTAGAGGCGAGCGCTCAGAAGCCACAGCAACTAAATCGTCATTTTCGAAAAAATACGCAGGTCGAATGCTATTTTGATCACGCACTACAAAGGCGGAGCCAAATCCCGTTAATCCTGCTAAGGCAAACCCTCCATCAAAATGCTTACAGCTTTTTTTAATCACTTGTAGAATATCTAAATTGGATTCAATAAAGTTGGATAAGTCAAGTCCTGAGAAATGGTTTTTATTTTCTTCGAACACTCTTTGCACTTCTGCATTTAGAAAATGGCTTATTTTTTCTAAGACAATCACAGTATCAGCGCTTTCTCTTGGATGTTGACCAAGATTCATTAGCCGCAGAAGTAACTCATCAATATTTGTTAAATTAAAATTTCCTGCTAGAATTAAACTTCTACTGCGCCAACTATCAAGCCTTACAAATGGATGAACATTTTCGATTCCATAGGAAGCGTATGTCCCATAACGCAAATGCCCTAATAGTAAATCTCCACTGATTTGCTCTAAGTTTAGTTTTTCGGAATTTGCGACCTTTTCATCTAGCTGCCTAAACAAATCAGAAATCGGATCCGCGGCAATGCTCTTCGTTATATCCAAATATTGATAGCATGGTTTTATTTTAGAATCAATAATCGCAATCCCTGCCCCATCTTGTCCTCGGTTTCTTTGTTTCTCCAAAAGAACCTTCATCTTTTGAAGTCCATAAAATTCGGTGCCAAAAGTATTTTTATAGTATTCCTTTGGCTTCTTTAACTTAATAAGTGCAATTCCACATTCATGCTTTATTTCTTCAGACATATGAGTTATAAATATCCTTTGACTAAATCATCGGCACTTCAATGAGTAAAATTTCTGCATTCTCATTGGCAGTAATCGAAAAAGAGTCTGTTTCTGCAATGCCAACTCCATCGCGTTTTTCAAACGTTTCTCCATCGACAGAAACAGAGCCATCAATCAAGAAGAGATAAGCACCATTACCCGCTAATTTAATTTTATAGTCAATGGATTTCCCTTTTTCTAAATTTGCGAGTGAAAAGTAAGAATCTTGATTAATCCAAAGAGCATTAGAATCTTTTTCAGGAGATACAACAGTTTGAAAATTATTATTTCTATCGCTTACTAAAAATTCTCTTTGATCGTAGCGAGGTTTAATTCCTCTTTCTTTCGGAAGAATCCAGATTTGTAAAAAATTTACGATATTGGTTTCAGAATTGTTATACTCGGAATGACGTAGTCCAGTTCCTGCTGACATGATTTGCACTTCTCCCGGATAAATGACTTTAGCCGTTCCCATGCTGTCTTTATGAGCGAGTTCACCAATGATCGGAATGGAAACAATTTCCATATTCTCATGTCCATGCGCGCCAAATCCCATTGCCGGTTGAACAATGTCATCGTTTAATACGCGTAATGCGCCAAATTGCATTCGATTCGGATTATAATACGACGAGAAGCTAAATGTATGATGACTGTGCAACCAACCAAAATCTGCGATTCCTCTAGTGTTTGCTTTGTGGATTGTTTTTTTCATTGTAATACTCCTTTATGCACAATAGTTCGACATCGAACTATTGTGTCAAGCTGTATTCATGGGTAAGGCTGAAATTGTTTAATTCTATCTAAGCCTCAAAATCGGGATATTGCGGTGGGGCTTCACCTACAGTTTCTATAACAGTAGCGGATAATTTTAATTTGCCACTTGGAGTTTCCTGTTTTATCAACTCAACGATAAATTTCCATTCGTCACCAAAATCAAATACAAACAGTAACTTCTTTTTTAAAACATCAAAGGCTTCTTCTACAGAAACTTGCGTAACGAAGCCAGTGGAATTCATAGAGTCTTCATCCTCTTCCATTGTATACGATTCATTTGAACGCGCCCAATTTTTTAGGTTATCATAGAATCCATACATATGATCTAGTTCAAAATCAAAGCTATCTAAAATCGCTTCCGCAAATTTGCTCAATGTGTAAGAATTGGGAATAGAAAGAATTCGGTAAGTCTCTTCTTCATAAATTGCCATGAGTCCTTCCGAAAGAGTTACTTTAAAAATAAAAAGGGAGTTGGAGTTGGATTTCTTTTTTGGGACCAATTTCTTTTTACTTGCACCTTGTTTTTGTGCTAAAATTTCATTGAAATCAATTAACTCACCCATATTGCGTTCTCCTTTTCACAGGCAATTAAATTTACAAGACTAGAATTTTTCCATCGTTCATAAAGTAAAGGATTAGTTCCTGAATAACTCAGATTACACAAAGGAATAAAACTATGAATTTTTCTACTTTACGGTATTGGCATTCATTTAATAGAAATACTTCTATGAAATATTTAGTTAGATCGTTATTCTTCTTAGTCAGCATTTCCATTTCAGCGGACACCTTTCAAAATATAAACGGATTCTTCGGTGAAAGAGCTGCCGGTATGGGCGGAGCCTATTCAGCTATATCAGATGATGTCTCAGGAACTTATTATAATCCCGGTGGAGTTGCATTTGCGCAAAATTCGTATTATTCGATCAACGCAAGTAGCTATAATCAAATCAAAGTAAACCACAAAAATCTATTCGGACCGGGTCAAAATTATAGACGAAATTCAAGAAACTATCTTCCTAATTTTATTGGTTTCATAAAGAAGGATGGAAAATGGACTTACGGCTTCTCGGTATTAAACCCTATCAATCAATCTTTCGATCAATCGGATCGTATCATACTTCCTATCTACCGCCGAAACCTATCTCAATTGGATATTAGCTATACGGAGGAAAACTTTCGTTTGCTGGCAGGACCTAGTGTCTCGTATTTGCTCACTGATAAACTTGGAATTGGACTAACGACCTATTATATGTATGATAGCAATCGAGTCATTATAAATGCTAATGAAAACCAATTCAATGATAATGTCACTACTGTAGGCGAGCAAAATAGAAGAAGAACAAGCGGAATTATTCCTGTTCTGGGTATTCAGTATATGCTCACAGAAAAAATTTCCTTCGGACTATCTATGCGAAGAATTTACGTTACCGGCGGAAATGTTTCCTATCGAACCAATGTAACTACTGCCGGAAGAACGGGAGGTCCTTCCTCTGTCGCAATTCAATCCACAGAAGAAGGAGGAGGTAAGGTAGATACTTTCAACCTAACAATCCTTAGCCCCTCAACCTATCAAATTCCACAAACAACTGAGATTCGATTTGGAACGGCTTTCTTTATTAACCGCAAATTTACAGTTTCTGCCGATGCAATCTACACTTCCGGGTATATGATAAAATTAGCGGGTAATACCTATAATGCAAAGAGTGGTGTAATCGGATTAACCGATCCCTATGCAAATGACCTAAGAAGAAATCAAACACTCAATTACAGTGTAGGCTTTGAATACTTTATAATGGATAGTCTTGTCTTAAGACTCGGGCATTTTACAAATAGATCCAATAACGAGCAAACTCATTGGGGAGAAGCAGCCTGGTTTGCCGCCTACCGTCAGATTAACAGGGGTAGTGCAGATATAACACTTCGGGATAATCTTACTTATACTATCCCTGAAAAAAGAGAGCAATACATCAACCTAACGGGATACTCGATAGGAATTGGTATTGAAAATGCTAGAAACTCTTTTAGTCTTACACTGATGATTCAAAATGGCAAAGGTCTTGGCACTATAGACAGAAACCAATTGCCATCTACTTCTATTTATAGAGAGAGCACTGCCTATGTTTCAGGCAGCACTCGGTATTAATTAGGAATTCGGAATTGGTAATGAGAAATTTTGGACGAGTGTGGGTTAATAATGATTAAACTCTATGAGTAGGCTTTTACCGGCATATTCTGAGTAGCCTGTGTGTATGGTTTTCTTAATAAAGTCAGCAAAGGATGATAGGGATTTGCCGCCTAATAAAACGCTAAAATATCTGTCCTTGTCTTCTTTTGCTTCCTCTGATTCTAATTGATATTCCCAAATTAAATCTTTTATTCTAAGAGCCCAAGCTTCATAAGAAATTTTCAAATCCTCTGCAAAGAAAACATCAGCGGTGATTCCTTTTTCTTCATCCTTCTCGATAGAAATAAATAAATCATCATTTTCGCTTAAACTAATTTGAATATCATCTAGAGAATCATTTGGCAAAGCGCTCAGTTTTTCTAAAAATTCTTCGAGCCGATTTAGATCACCTTTAATTGTAAAATCAGTTTGATTTGAGTCTTCTTTCTCTTTTATTTTTTTACTACTTAGGCTAGTTGCAAATCTATCAGAGCTATCGAAAGCAGAAAAGTCCTGTGCTTGATTGCCTGCGATTAGTGTAGACTTTGGCTTTGTATTTTTACTTTTTAAAATCAATGTAATTAAAGAATAAATTCCAACTCCAAACACGATTCCAAATAATAAAAATGAACTCAGATTAAATGTTTCCATATACCCTCTAAAACTTTTGTCCGTAGGCTATTCGGTCTTTCCAATTTGTCAATCTTGAAATTAGAATATTTGCCAAAGCCATTTAAATGGAAAACTAACGCACCTTACAAAAGGTGATTAAATACTATTATCCGCTCGTTTTTTTATACAATATGCGCCGGATTCTTTCTAAATTGTGCAGATTATACCTGATAGACCAAAACAAAATGACTATCTCCTTGTCTTCATGGCTATAAAATCAAACATATACGACATAAAGCAGTGATTTCATATATTTCATTCTAAATTTTCAAAAATAGAGTTTCACGAAATCGTTTATGGATTGTCAAATTCAGGAAACAACATATTTCAGTTAAATATGAACTTTAAAATATTTACTTTATTCATTTTTTTTTCATTAGGCGCAAGTCTTCTTGCACAAGATAAAAAAATTCCTCTTCCTGCTAGCTTAGCTGACTTAGAAGGTCTTTGGGAAGTAACGAAGATCGAACAGCCCTATGGTTCGACCGACACAAGTTCCGTTCAGCAATGGCTTGGAAAAAAGGTATCCGTTTCTCAAAGCAAAATCACACTCTTGGATGAATTTGAACTTTACGGCAAATTAGGATTTACCGGAAAGGAATGCGATACAAAAGGTGGAAACGTTAGACCGATTACTTTTCAAAAATATTCTAAGTATGATGCAACTAACAAAGATTCTCTGGTTATTAAAGCAGATGAGAAATTGGCTCTTGGAGATTTTTACATTTGTAAAACAACTCCATTTGCAGAATTCCTTTACTTGCCTAAGCAAGAATCAATTGCACTCTATTCTCCTGCGCCTGGTGCGGCAAATACATCGTTATCCAGTGGATTTTTTGTATATCTGAAACGAATTTCAAAAACTCCAGTACAAACAATTAGTGCACAGACAGGAGAAATTCTTCCTGCAAGTTTTAATTTTTCAGATAAAGCAGTAGAAGCTATCAAAGAATTGGAATCTTTCCGTGACCATCTTTACTTAGATGGCAATAAGAATTTCATTTTTGGATACGGTCATTTAGTCGCTCCAAACCCACAACTAATTAGAGAAGGATTTGAGCATCCACAAGAAATAAAGGATGAAATTCAAAAATTCAAAACTAAATTTGGAACAGGTGCAGGGGATGGAACTGCAACACAACAAGAGAAAAACGAAGCAGTGGACATGTATCTTCGTAAAGATCTTGGTATCATTATTGGGAACATGAAAAAATTTATCACCGTTCCTTTGTCTCAGAACAAGATAGATGCAATTGTGATTTACCTCTTCTGGAGAGGCTCTTATGCAAACGACACAACAACAAATGGAAAAATGGTCTTAGAATTTTTCCAATTGATTAACGCAAAGAATGATTCCGGTGTTGCCAATTTTATAAGAACTCGCTTAAAGAAAGACGTAGATGGGAAAGACATTCCATTTAGTCCAGGGCATCCTGACAGACACAATAAAACAGCGACTCTTTATACGGACGGTATTTACGCAAACCCTTGGTTGTGGTAAATAAGGAGTAATCGCTAAGGGCTGTGTAAAAACATGAAAATGCTGTCATGGTGAGTCTGTCGAACTACGGCACTCATGGCAACAGTTTTTTACACAACCCATAGCATCTAACAACAATTAACCTCTTCTTGCTTCGGAGGGCATACCACACTTCCATACGAGCAGAACACACAGCAATCCCCTTCTTTTGGTTTAAGCCATTCATTACAATTTGTGCATGTATAAAAACGCATACAGGCATTCGTTGGCATCACTTCTTCCTTTTTAAACCCGCATTTGGGACAAGTAATCATTGATTGTAAGAGTATTTTATTAAAATTCATTTTCTTTTTATCAATCTTGATTTTTTTTGCTTCCCATTCTTATATTATAGTTAGATTATTACTTTATGATTCGAATATTTATTCTTTTCTCCTTTCTGTCATTAGAAATTTTTTCTCAAGCTACCATAACAAAAATAGTCAATGAGAAAGGTGCAATAAAAAACCTTACGGAAGAACAATTCGTAAGCAATGTTGTCGATCTCATTCACAATGAAAAGCAAATTATCGCTTCGGTTAATGCGGGAGTGCAAGTCGAATATAAACTCACAGGAGAGACTGTTTCCAATTTCAAAGAATTTGGAAATATGGCACTCGTCATTACAAATAAAAATTTACTTGCTATTTCAAATAACGCAACCGAATTCGCAAGGCAACCTCTTTTTAGCGATATGAATATTACTTATACAGTTTCGAATTCTCTAATATTTGTAATTACAAATAGGAAAATTTATTCGTATACTGTATCCTCGTCTGAATGGAGATCGATTGATTTAACAGGAGAGTATGTTAGATCTCATGCAGCATTTGACAAGACTGGAACTCTGATTACAAACAAGCGAATTATTTCGTATTCTGAATTTACAAAAGAATTTCATTTCTTTAATATAGATATTTTTACTCCGGTGAATAATTATACAGTGCTCGCAGATAAAATTATATTCGCTAGCTCACGAAAAACAATTATCTACCGAGCAACAACAGGCGAATATTCAGTTGTAAATTTCAATTAATCTAAATTCTTGGATGTTAGCAACTATGACATTCAAAAATTTTTTATATATACTACTTTCCCTACTATTTTCTATTTGCGCTTACAACTTATTATCCGATACAAACTCGCCTGCAAGCAATTCACCCGAATCAGCCAAACCTATCGAAGCAGGAACAAAGTATCCTGAATACGGCTGGCCTATCTTCGGTGATAAACTTGTCACAGGTAGCTTTGGAGAATTTAGATACTATCATTTTCATATGGGACAAGACTTTGCTACAGAGGCAAAGAACGGTCTACCGCTACTTGCGATGACAGACGGAAAAGTAATCAAGCTTCAAAGTTATCGTTATTCCATTGGAAATGCGATTATACTATTGCATGATGATGGATTTATGAGCCGTTACGGTCATATGAGCGGCTTTGCGGATAACGTATGGGCATCTATCCAGGACAAAGATGTTTTAGAAAAAAGAAAGCGAAGACAAGACTTCGAATACACACTTGCAACAGCAGAACAAGTTCGTGTAAAGAAAGGAGATGTGATTGGTTATTCCGGCGATACTGGAATTGGACCTTCTCATTTACATTTAGAAATTTTTAAGGATAATATCTATTATAACCCTGCGGACTTTGGATTGAACTATTTTGCTTTCGGCGGAATCAATATTTACGCAGTCGATATAGTTCCAGAAAACAATAAAAGTTTTATCAATGGAAAGAATGCAACTTATTCCATGCGATTCAAATTGGATAAGGATAAAAATCTTGTTCCTCTTCATGGGGAGGTTCTAAAAATAAAAGGAGACGTTAGTCTCAGTGTCTATGGGAGTGAATCTTCCGGTCGAAGCAATAAGATAGGATTTCAGAAAATCACGGTTGGTCTCAATGGTGCGGAATTGCAAGAAGTTAATTTTAATAAAATTTCAAGCTTCCATACATTTCGTTCCTGCTTTGTATTGGATAATTACAAAAGTAGAATGAATGGCAGACCCTTTAAGTATTTCACGCATACCAAAGATGGAAATACTCTACTCGGATTTAAAAATCAGCAAGTTGGTGCAGGGATAGTTCGTTCTGAAAGTTTTAAAGAAGGGGAAAATGAAATTTCACTTGCCCTCTTTGGAATCTCAAAACTTCCCGCCCTTGCTAAGATCAAAGTAGAAAAGGATAACAAAGAGTATCCAGACGGAGAAATTAAAAAATTCAATCTCTCCCATGATAGCTACATTACAGTATCAACGCCCGACAAAAAAGGAGAAGCATTTTTCCCTGCCTATTCCATATTTACACAAGCAAATGTATCCATCGAAAAAAGCAAAAACCAAAAAGTCTTAGATAAAGATATGAGTCTTGAGTCAGAAATCTATACAGTGGAGCCCGATTACAAAGAATTTAACCTTGGCTATGATTTGTATATAAAACTCGACAAAGAAATCAACGCAGAAAAATTTGGACTCTATCAACTCGCAAATAACGGAAAGGTAATCAAGAGTTTCCCCGGCGTATACTTCAATACAACTGAAAAATTCTTTCGCGCTAGAATTAAGGCTACTGGTAATTTTGCGATAGTATCTGATTATGCAAAGCCGACACTAAGAATCTATCGACATAAAAACAATCAGGTATTTAAAGGAAATGAATTTAAAATCTATCTAATTGCATCCGATCATGGAACAGGAATTCCAGATTCCTCACTTATCGTAAAAGTGGATGAGAAAGAAGCCTATTTAGACTTAGATCCAGAGACGGGACTTAGAGAAATATTTTATCCAGATTCAATGCGCGATGTAGGCAAACATACAATTACCGCTACAGCCAAAGACCGAGCAAATAATATTGCTGAGCCTTTGACTTTTACCTATGAAGTGAAATAGAATGACTTCGCTTATCTCTCGCCAAAATAATTTGCAATAGCGAGAAAAAGACCACCTAAGAAAGCAGCAGTGAAACTTGGGACACTTAGCATTTGCGGGAACAAACCTTTAATTAGTAGGATGATTACTGCATTCAGCAGAAGACCTGCGATGCCTAACGTTAGGTAATATATTACCGCACCGATTCCAAGTGTGAATATGACGATTAATTTGCGAGCAGCAAAATTCAGTGCAAGAAAAACTATCACGATAATGAAAGCATCCTTCCAATCTCCCGATACACGAAAGCCTGAATCGATAAATGGAAAAACAAATAAGACAACTAACACCTGTAGAAAAATGGATAATAAAAATTTCTTCATTTAAAACTCCTTCCATCATAATTTATGATTGTAAAAAAATTACAATGAAATAAAGAAAATTGTTTCTTGCTTATTAGTTTTTTAAAAATATAGTCATTTAAATTGATTTCCAAGAGGAGTTTATATGACTGATACGAGTCTAGAAAATATAGGGAGTCCGGCGCCACAGAGATTCTTATTCACAGCAAACGGAGGAGATTTTTTTGGTATAGCAATCAAAAATTTTTTTCTTACGATCATCACACTCGGAGTTTATTGGTTCTGGGCAAAAGTTGAGATAACAAAATTCCTCTACAATAATACAAAATTCCAAGAATCTTCTTTTGACTATCATGCCACAGGCTTAGAAAAATTCATTGGATTTCTAAAAGGAATCGGCATATTGCTAGTTTATGGTATTTTTATTGGAATCGTCACTTGGATACTAACAAAGGCTGTCGGAGAATCAACGGCGACAACGATAGTAACTCTTCTTTCTTATCTAATTATTTTTTCAGTATTACCAATTATCATTATTGGGGCGCTACGATTTCGATTGAGTCGAACCTCCTTTCATGGAATTCGTTTTCAATTTCTAGGAGAGCCAAAAGAATTCACTATCTTATTCTTAAAGTCAGTCGGGCTAACGATTGTTACCTTCGGATTCTATTATCCTTGGGCGATAGTCGCCATATCTACCTACATCGCAAGGAATTGTCTTTATGGCAATCACGCATTTGATCTAAGAGTTAAAGCAGAAGAACTTTTCTTTACTTTTATAAAAGGTTTTCTTTTATCATTGGTCACTTGCGGAATTTATAGTTTTTGGTTTCGGGCTGATCTTCATAATTTCTTTTGGAATAATTATTACTTTCAAAATGGAAAAACTATCTCTGATTTAAAAGGAGATACTCTATTCATTACTTTTTTAAAATCGGTAGGGTTAATGGCGATTACCTGTGGAATTGGATTTGCCTGGGTAATTATTATGAATCAAAAAGTAATCATTGAAAGCCTTTCTTTCAGCACTAATATTGACTTCGATTCGATTTCCAATATTCCAATCAAGCCAGGCTCTGCGACCATTGATAGTATTGGCGGAGATGCACTCGATTCATTTGGATCTATTGCTGGATAATCCCTCTGATCTAGAGCGGATAACCCTAAGTATATTCTGCTGAATATCTCGCATTAAAAAATCGCTCCAGACTTCTGCATAGAAATTAAATCTTGTAGAAAGTCTGTAGCGGCTAAACAAGTGTAGCCTTATTTGGTTAGCACTGATTTTTTCAATTTCATACTGTCCTATAAGCGTATCAAAATATCTTCCACCAACAACAACATGGCTGTCGAGAGTAGTTAGAGGTGTATTGGCTGGTTCAGATCTAATTTTAAAGGTCAACTTCTTTTCTTTTTCCCAGTCAGTAATTGTTTCTAAAAACATAAGTCCCTTTTCAAACTTCGCCTCCCGAATACCTCCAATTCCTTCATAAGAAAGCGTAGCCTCAACAGGTCTCGGAAAACCCATCGCATAAAAAAAACTTTCCTGTGGTTCAGTAATCTTGGGGATACGAGTAATTTGACTCCAAACTATTTCTGAAGGTGCATTTATCAAAATAGATGTATTGACCTGTAAAATTTTATCATCCAGAGGATAACGCTCTTCTACCCCACTTACAATAAACGGCATAATAAGCAAAGCACCGAGAGCAAACGAATTCATCCTATTCGAGTTGTAGACAGTAAAAAAAGCGCCACCTATGACTCCACCTAAAGAGGCTAACGGTAAATAAATCGGAACTGCCATAATCAAACAAATCGTGCCTTCCATACCTGTGATAAAAGAAAGTAGTAAACAAAGCGAAGCTGTTGCCCAAGGCATAAAGATTCGATAAACCCAAGAAGATTGCGATTCAGTATTCGCAAAATACAGAGTAATCACTCCAAGAGCAATCGGAAGAATAAAAACAAAGCCCATCGTCATAACAGTAAACCAATCTTTCAATTCGTCACGGCTCAATACAAATTGACAGAATAATCCGTATAGAGCACCAATCGCCACCCCAATAAATAGAGATATTTTATTTCCCTTCGGTAAATTCATTGTTGCCTCATTTTTTTTGATTTAGTTTTTGCGTGTTCTTTGATTTTAATGCAAGAGCGATATACTCTGTTTCAATTTGATCGATAGATTTGCCGGTAAGCTCTTCTATTTTTTGAATTGCCTTTTGTCCCAATTCTTTGCCTTGGTAGTTTGGAGATAATTCATACACATAGGATTTGACAAATGGAATGATTTTATTTTCAACCCATAGATAACAAAATAAAAAACGAGCCGCAGAATAGCCGTAATCCTCACGCATTTCATCACTTAGTAAAAATTTCTTAAGAGGAGTCAATTGTTTTTTGTGGATAACATCCTGTAACTCCGGCAATCTCCAATTTGTATACCCTTCAATGAACTTTCCATTTCGAGTAGATCCCATTTCATAAAAGGAGGCAAAGCCTTCATTAAACCACTGTTGCACATCACTGTCCGTATTCAAATCAATGAAGGAATGAACCATTTCATGCCATAGTGTTCCGGGTCCTGAGTTGTAGTAAGTATAAAGAGTCCTTTCCGTATTAGTATAATAGTCAGGGGATTCGGGATAATAAACGCCGTAAGTAGTATATCCCATTTGTTTGATAAACTGACTCTTATTCTTAAAGAAAATAATTCGAAGTGTAAATCTCGGCTCATAAATAAAATAACGGGAATACGTATCGTTATAAAAAATTTTAAGCTTCTCTTCGATGACATCCATTTCTTTTTCCGTGCACATATACGCGATGTTATAATATTTCGTATAACGCACCTTGAATTCTAATTTATAGAGTGATTTCAAATCTGCTTTAAAATCACTCGTTTCTTTTTTCTTTATTTGCTCATATTCAGTTGCGCTTATGGATTGATTTAGATAGAAAGTTTTATTTTTCTCTACCCTAATTTCACTCAAAAGATTTTTTCTGTTCTTGAGAGAATCTTTTCTCTTTGATTCACCTCCTAGACTTGCGGTAGTTACAATCAGAGCTACAACAAGCAGAAATATCTCTTTACGCATAATGCGATTATCCTTTTATCTTGGCTATCGCGCGATTGTATAAACGTGTATACTCAGAACTTCCTTTCTTCCAACTCCAATCCAATTTCATTATCCTCTCTCTTTTTTCGCTCAATTCAATTTTATTATAATAAAGGGATAATGCACGATCAAGCGCATAATTTAAAGAATGCTCCACTCCAGCTTCGAATACTAATCCATTCGATTGTTTCCTATCCCAAGATTCTTGGACTGAATCCTTTAATCCTCCAACTCTCGAAACAATTGGAATTGTTCCATAAGCATGGCTATACATTTGGTTAAGCCCGCATGGCTCAAATAAGGAAGGCATTAAAAAGAAATCAGAAGCAGCTTCAATTCTTCTCGCGAGCGACTCATCAAAGCCTTTATAGAAAAAAATTCTACCGTTCGAATGATGGGACTCATGAAACAGTGCGCCTTCTATTTGTTTGTCGCCACTTCCTAGCACAAAGTAATAGAAAGGCATTTTCCATTTTTGATAAAAAGAATTTAAAAAAGTATCAAATCCCTTCTGGTGCGTTAGTCGCCCGATTAAACCAATCAAGGGTCTATGTAAATCTACATGCAATCCATATTCCTGATAGAGCGCTAGTTTGTTTGCAAGCTTTCCTTTTTCAATGGTTGCAAGGGTATAATTTTTGTAAATTTTCTTATCGAGTTCTGGATTCCATTCTTTTTCATTGATTCCATTTAATATTCCAGTAAGAGAATCCTGTCTGCCATTCATTAGCCAAGAAAGGGACTGTCCCATTGGTTCATGAAGAATTTCATCTCGGTATCCTTGACTAACAGTCGTTATCTCCTGTGCAAGAGTCAGTGCCGCTTTCATAAAATTCGCTTTATGTAAATGGTCAAATACTTTTATATCTAAATAAAATGGATCTATTCGCAAGAATCTACACATTTCGGTAGGATGATCGCCTTGGTAGGCAAGGTTATGAATCGTAAAACAGGTTGGTTTTTTTTTGCTTTGTGTATTACAAAGAATAGTCACTATTGCTGTATGCCAGTCATGCGAGTGAACCAAGTCAACATCCAATTCTAACGCTAAGTGATAACAAGCATAAGAAAAAACAGCAAAGTTAAAGTGCTCATTCGCGTTTGCATAAATTCCTGGTAGATCACGAAAAATTGGTGAGTCAAAAAAATATAACTTACGAGAGCCATCAATTGCTTCTTTAAATTTAGAGTTTTTTAAAATTTTGCACGCATCCGAATGGTATGCAATAGAATCATCAATACAAGCAAATTCTCTTCCCGTGAAATTTGGTTGCTGATTCATTTTTTGTATAATTGGCAATGCAACAAATACTTCATGGGAACCTCCTTCACCAGATTGAAATTCACTCAGGGAAGAAAGCATATCTGATAGCCCTCCCGCTTTAATGTAGGGAAAAAATTCTGCCGTAGTATGTAGTATTTTCAAAGTGATTCCTTTTTTTACTTTCTTTAAAAAGAAAAGTTTTTCAGTCTGAATTAACGATAATATTGGCATAATCTTATGAAAGAAAAAAATTTTATTTCAGTAAGATATATATCATAAGTTTTGTAAAAGAATTCCTATTTGTAGTCCATTTAACTTATTTTCGGTGACAAGATTACAGGAATAGCTACTAAAATATTTCTGGAGGAAGATATGAGTAAAACATTTATAGTGACTGGAGCATCTGGCGGGATAGGAATCGAAATTGTTCGAGGACTTTTAAGCGAAGGGGCATTTGTAATTGCAACTGACATTAATGCTAAGTCTTTGGAGGAATTAAAAAGAGAATTCTCTCACTACAAAGAAAAACTAATTACAGAAATTTTGGACGTGCGAAAGCCAGAACTCTGGGAAAAAATCATTGAAAAAGCAAAATCACAACCCGCCCCATTCTATTGCTTAATCAATTCCGCCGGAGTAATACTACCCGGTTATATTATTCATTCAACTTCAGCAGATATTGATTTTCATATTGATGTGAATACGAAAGGCGTCATGATTGGCTCCCAAGCTGCTGCCAAATACTTTGTAGAAAAAAGAAGTGGACATATTATTAACATTGCCTCTCTTGCCGGGATTTCTCCTATCCCCGGAATAGCTCTTTACTCGGCTTCTAAATTTGCAATCAGAGGATTTACACTCGCCCTTGCAATGGAACTGGAGCAATACAATGTGAACGTAACCTGCATTAGCCCAGATGCAGTTGCAACCCCAATGTTTGATTTGCAAAAGGATTATGAAGAAGCTGCGATAACCTTTAGCGGATCAAAGCCATTATCCGCTGCCGATATTGCAGATATTGTAATTGATACTATCGGAAATAAAAAAATGGAAATCACTGTTACTAAATTCAGAGGAATTCAGGCTAAGCTAGCAAGTATGTTTCCTTCGTTAGCTTCCAACGTAGTTTCCATTCTTAGATCAAAAGGAATTCGCAACCAACAAAAATTAAAAAGTGGTTTTTAAATGAAAGAAATTGAAATCGTATTCGGACTATTAGTTGTTGTTACCGCCCTTGCAGCTATAGCTGGAAAGGTAAAAATTCCCTACCCAATTCTTTTAGTTTTAGTAGGAGCATTGATTGGATTCATTCCATTCTTGCCCAACTATGAATTAAATCCAGATATTGTTTTTCTTGTTTTCCTTCCACCTATTCTATATTCAGCCGCTTGGTATACATCTTGGCGAGATTTTAAAGAGGAGCTTAGACCAATTAGCCTGTTGGCGATTGGATTGACTCTTGCGACTACGACTGTCATTGGATATACAGCCTATTGGCTCATAGATGGAATTTCGCTACCCTTAGCTTCGTAATTGGAGCTATTGTTTCGCCACCGGACGCTGTAGCGGCTACTTCTATTACCCTCGGACTCAATTTGCCCAAGAAAGTGATAACAATTCTAGAAGGAGAAAGTCTCATCAACGATGCAATCGGACTTGTCGCCTATCGTTTCGCAGTCGCATCTGTTGTTACAGGAAGCTTTTCATTCATCAATGCTACTAGCAGTTTTTTTCTAGTCTCTTTGGGAGGTATCTTCATTGGTTTTCTATTTGGATTTTTAGTATCTCGACTTCATAAATGGTTATTCAATAATCCGGCTATTGAAACAGCCATTACAATACTAACTCCATTCATCGTCTATTTAACCGCTGAGAACATCCACGTATCAGGAGTTCTCGCGGTTGTAACAACAGGACTCTTTTTAACTTGGAGATCTCCGGAGCTTTTTTCCCCACAGACCAGACTACAAGCAGTAGCCACATGGGACATTATCATTTTTCTATTAAACGGATTCATATTCCTTTTGATAGGACTTCAATTACCTACTATTATGGAAAAAATTCCTGGTGTTTCTTTCGGAAAATTAATTTTCTATGGTGTAGGAATCAGCATTATTGTAATTCTGATAAGAATTTTATGGGTAATACCTGTTAGCTACCTATCTTTCAGAATTGCACACAAACTAAATCCACAAAAAACAAGAAAAACCTCTTGGCAATGGAAAGAAGTTTTCATTGTTGCCTGGACAGGAATGAGAGGTGTTGTATCTCTTGCGGCTGCTATGGCTTTGCCGCTAACACTCGCAAACCAAGAAATTTTTCCTTATAGAAGTTTAATCTTATTTATCACTTGCTGTGTAATTTTTATTACACTCGTATTCCAAGGACTTGCACTTCCATTCATAATAAAAATTTTAAAAGTCAAAGGTGATACGAGTATAGAGGAAGAGGAAATACACGCGCGACTTCTTGCGGCTCAAGCGGCACTTGATTACTTGAATGAAGTAGAATTGGAGGGGGATGTCTCTGTTGACATGATTAACTGGCTCAAAGCAAAGCATAAAGCAAGAATCAGGCAGATTAAAATTGAGTATCACCATTTAGACAAAACCACAACCAGCAATGTTTTTCTTCCTGATAGATATTTGCAAATTCAAAAAGCAGTGATTGCGGCTGAGCGAAGCATGGTGATTCAACTCAGAAGGGAAGGAGTTATTAACGATGAGTCACTTCGTAAAATAGAAAGGGACTTGGACTTAGAAGAAGCTAGGCTAAAAAAATAAAGCTACTTAGTATAATCAATAGCCCGCGATAGCTCGGCTGCTGCTGGTGCGCGACTAAGTGATGGGGGGACGAACCCATCGGTGTAACCCCCACATTCAGCGCTGGGCACGCTGGTAACTCACCTTGAGTAAGGTGAGTAATTAAGACAAATACTGAGTAGCCGCTGAATTGCAGACTATTGAAATTTTTCTTTCCTTAACACGTTTACTTCATGGCTAAAGGCAATCATTTTATACTTTGGGAAATATTCTTTTTGCAATAAGCTGAATATTTTTTCTGTAAGCTCAAGACTTGCGAGGATTTCAATTCGTATATTTCTTCCCTCCCAATTATCATCTCTTCGCAGACTAAGTCCTTCTCCGTGGGCTTCACTAACAGTGTAACCTTTTACACCAAGTGCTTTAATATCTCCAATCAATCTTGCTTCAAGCACATCAACGGAGATAATCGTTATTAGTTGTATCGTATGTAGATTCATGAGTTTACTCCAAATATAAATTTAGCAATCGAAAGGTAAAGCGGAAGTCCAAGCACAATATTAAATGGGAACGTTATAGCAAGAGCTGACGTTAGGTAATATGTCGGGCTTGCTTCCGGCAGTGCAATTCGAATCGCTGCGGGTGCAGCAATATAGGAAGCACTCGCACACAATACTCCAAATATCGTAGATCCTCCAAGAGATAATCCAAGTGCCTTACCTAAATAGATTCCGATGCAAGCATGAACAATTGGCATGATGAGTCCAAAGCCAATTAAAAAAGGTCCCGCTTTTACTAAGTCACCTAGTTTTCTTCCTGTAACAAGTCCTACTTCCAAAAGGAATAATGCTAATACTCCTTTGAAGGGTGTGTCAAAAAGTGGGGCTACTTGCTCGAAACCCTTCTTGCCAGAAAGAAATCCAATGACGAGTCCACCTATTAATAAAACAGTTCCTCTGCCGGCAAATAACTCATGAAATAATTTTCCCCAAGAAGATGTGCTTTCTTCTTTAGATTGAGTTCTTGCGATAAATATAGCAATTAAGATTGCTGGAACTTCCATGATCGCAAGCATAGTTGGCATAAAACCTTCGAAGCTAACACCCATTGTCTCCATATAAGAAAGGCTTTCACTGAATGTTACAGCAGAAACGGAACCATAATGAGCAGCAATGGCAGCAGCATTGGTTACACTGAATTTACCTATCTTATTTAATATGAAGTAGGACCAAATCGGTATTAAACTACACATTAAAATGGCACCAAGGGCAGGCTTATAGAATTCATTCAATGGAGTGGCGGAAAGTTTTACTCCTCCTTTTAAACCAATTGCAAATAGTAAATAAATCGTAAGACCTATATAGAGTCCTTCAGGAAATTTCAGATCGCTCTTTATTAGTGTCGCAAAAATTCCGAGAGCAAAGGCTAACACCATCGGTGATAGTAATTTTGCAGCAAGTGAGTTAAATAATTCCATTACTTCTTCTCCTTTGAAATTTTATTCAAATAATTTTCAGGGAGTAATTCCACTTTGCCGGTCTCAAGATGATACACTGCACCAACAATTTTAATTTCTCCCGATTTAGTTTTTTTAGAAAGAACAGGCTCAAGTCCTTTTAACTGTTCTACTTGCTTTGCGACGTTTACTCGGACTGCATTGTCAACTAAGTCACCTTCCATATCCCTTGCAATTTCAGCAGCAGGTTTAATTGCATTAATAAGAGTTACAATATGTCCTGGCACATCTGGCACTACACAGGCAGCAGATACTGCACCACATTTTGTATGTCCCAACACTACAATGAGTTTTGCACCTAAAGCCGTTGTCGCAAATTCCATACTTCCCCATGATGCATAGCTAGATACTTGACCAGCAGTTCTTACAATGAATAAATCACCAAGTCCTTGATCGAAAACAATTTCATTTGGAACACGAGAGTCAGAACATCCAACAATGACTGCAAAGGGTTTTTGACCAGCCGCAAGTTCTTTAATCTTCTCAGGTGTTTGGTTTGGTCGAATCGATTTACCTGCGACAAATCTTTTATTCCCTTCAGTTAACTTTTTCAGGGCATCGTCTGAATTTACTTGTGCATTTAAACTCTGTAAAATGCTCATTAGAAACAATAGGCATGTAAGTTTTCTCATTTTTAAACTCCTTAATTAAACAGATAAATACAATGATATTTTATGTATATTTTTTAACAAGCATTTTAATACATGAATAATATTTCATGTATTAAAATGCTCATTTAATATGAAATGAAAAAATTAAACTAAATCAATTATTACTTTAAAGATAAAGAAAACACGAATAAAAGGGAAAGATTCTAAGAAATTTGGTGAGGGTTACGAGAATATGCTTATTTTAGAAGTTTTAGCAAGTCACCAATTGTTTTATGGGACTCTAGCGGATGACGAAGAGAGATGGATTCGTGGATTTTGTATTTATTTCGTCTGCCTTCTTTTGTGCGAACGATGATTCCGACAGTTTCCAAATCTTCAATAATACTGATGACTGCTCTTTCTGTAATACCCACATTAAACGCCAAATCTCTCAAACGAATAGTTGGATCTCTATAGAGACAAATTAGAACATGTGCGTGGTTACTGAGAAATGTCCAGTCCTGCTTATTTGAACTAATTGAAACGATAGTCTTTGATTTTTTGGCTGCCATAAAAATTGAATCTAAAGACAATATTCCTAGATAATCCAATGAAATGTCAAATGTAATTTAATTCCTGAATTATTTTTCTAGAAATCAAATTAGTGCATCTATGCTAATCTGAAGGAAGTAAAGACAGACTTTAAACTCTTGCGTGTCTGTTAAAGAATTAGTATTTTAAAAATCTAAATCTAAATTTTCAATTTTTAAAATTCTTAAAGCATTTGTAGATTTGATTACGCCATCTTTTATTTTATAATCAAAGCTCATTCTATTTTCCTTTACAGTTTCCGTGAAATGAGCAATTTTTTGCTTTTTATTTTTAATAGCTAAATCCACATCATGCGTAGTTATAAAGATAAACGAATTTGATTGCATTAATTTTTGTAAAATTGCTTTCGATGCAATTAATCTCTCACGAGTATTTGTGCCTTTCAGTAATTCATCCAACAACACTAAATACTTGCCCGATTCTTTTGTCTTATTTAAGATATAAGCAATTCGTTTTACTTCAGCATAAAAAAAAGAGATACCTTCTTCTAATGAATCTTCATTCTTTATACTAGAAAATATTTCTAATGGAGGAAACTGCATCTTATCCGCTGCTACAACAGAACCACATAGACCAAGTAAAACATTAAGCCCAATCGTTCTAAGATATGTTGTTTTACCTGACATATTGGAACCGGTAATAATCAGGCTTTCACCTGTTGCAATTTTCTTTAATGGATTAGAAACAGATTGATTTCTTTCAATTAGCGGATGACGCATATTCTCAGCCGACAACGAAACAAAACCTGAATCAATCACTGGAAACATATAATCAGGATTGTGAAATTTAAAAATGACAAAGGGTAAGATTGAATCAACTACATCAAGGCTTTCCGCAATATATTTCATTTTTTCACGATATTCTTTTTGCCATTTTGCCAATGCGGTTAATTGCCATAAATCCCAAAGAAAAAGCATATTTAATATATAATGCATGAATGGAGCATTCTGCATTGAGATTCTAGATATAATTTTATCTAAATTCTTAAACATTATCTCTATCTCAACTCGGCTAAAGTTTGAAAAGGAAAAAGATTCTTTCTCTGATTGAATAGGAATTCCTGAAAGATAGGTAGATACTCGTTTAATGGAAGGAATTTCTTCTTGTATGTTTTTAAAAGATTTCAAAGCAATGCTGATTTCTTTTCGATTCATAATAAATAGGATTGTATTAATAAGAAAAAGACTCGCGCTGATAGGTGGAGAATCAGCAAGGAATAAATAAAAACTAACTAACCATCCGAATATAATGTAAGGCTTGTATAATCTGCTAAGTATTTTCTTCTTTTCGAAAAATTTGCTTTGATACTGATACAGAGGGGCTAAGTTTATTTTACCCGAACCCTCTTCTATATGAGCCTCATCTAAAATACGTAAAATTTTTAGCGGCGAGTATGTCTTAGCACAAAACTCTTTCACTAGATTTTGGCGAGATTGAATTTTTTCGATGGTTTCCGGGTTAATGCGTAGCAAATTTTCTAAAAAGAGTTTTTCTCCACCAACTGTTCTTGTTGTGTTCAGATATGTGAATAATCCTGTTTTGCCAGAAATCCCAATATCTCGATGAAAATGATTTTTTAAACCAAACCGATTGATTGCAATATCATAATCATAAAATGTATCTAGTTTAAACTCAAATCTTAAAACTTCCTTCTGTAACAAATTTTCATAGGAATGAAGTCTTAATCTAAAAATATTTATCTTTCGATAGTAAAATACTAAAAACAAAAAGACTGCAAAGAAAACAAAAATGGGGAGAAGATAAAGGCGATTATCCGTTCGAGTTAAATAATAAGAAAGCAAAGATCCAGAAAACAAACCGAAAAGAACTAATCGAAGTAAGCTAAGCGTATTTAGTTTCTTTTTAACTTGCTTGAGTAATGCTGATAGTTTAGCAATTCGTCTATTGAGAAATTCACCGACGGATTTGGGTTGATTTAAATACTCTTGAGGCATAAAGATACCAAGAAAGTCTTTCGAATAGGAGCCTAGACGGCAAGTGTTTTATTTAAAAAGAATTAAGCGGCATTGACGTTCTCGTAATTTTCTACTTCCCTTCGATAAATCTCAAGGTCGAGAGTGCGAACGAGACTACCTAAGTCATTTAAAATCCAACGATCTACCAGCTTTCCTCTATCCTTGCCTTTGAACTTATCTAAATAGATATAGCCGAATAAATCGGTGCCATATTCGTAAGAAACGAATCTTCCTTCTTTTTTGCCTGTATTATTAACTAATTTGATACACATGTGATCTGACAGAAATTCTTTATTTTTGTACATTCTATAATGGTACAGAAAATGTACAATTATTTTTTTTGTCTTAAGTATTTTTTATTTATCTCGATAGTTATATTAGGGTAAATAGACGCTTCAAGGATGAAAGTCTTTTGCTCTTTATAACATATATAAAAACACACAAATATAATTCAAATACGCACGGAGGCGGATATGTATTATTCAGAAATGGATGAGAACCTAAAAAGTTCCTTCGCAAAAAACAATTTATCTAATGCAAACCTTACAAGTGAGTCACAACTTCCTGACTTTGGTCTAAAGGCTCGCGAATTATTAAACTCACGTCAAATGCAAAAGCTCGCCCGCATTCGCGCAAAACGAATCAAGAACGCAAGGAATTTTATTAAGGATTAATTCTAACTGTCACCTCGAATGGCTTTATCGTGAGAGGTCTATCTGGCAAATAAAAACAGTATTAAGCTAGATAGACCTCTCACGGTGGGGCGGTTCGAGGTGACAGTAAAAGTCAATTATCTAGATGTAGCAGAGATAATTGATTCAACAATGTCTCTTGCTTCATCCATAGAAGTTGCTACACGTATGTGATTTTCTAAGCGGGTAATAGTGAATACTTTGCGAACGCTATCAACGATATTCGTAACAATGAATTCTCCACCACGTTTTCGAAGCCAACCAACTATCTGGATAAAAGCCCCAATCGCAGAAGAATCGATAAACTTACTGTCACTCAAATCAAAAATAACAAAGCGGTATCCATCTCTCATTTGAGATTGCACAGTAGCTTTAATGTCCGGACATTTATAGAGATCTATATCGCCAATAACTTTGTATTCAAAGATTCGATCATGAACATCAACGCCGCCCGTGTCAATAATATCCATTCTACTGTATAGGTCAGTTCCTTCTGCCATAAAATGCTTACTTGCAGTAGCTGCATTTTCTCTCAGCTTAACTTCAATATTTTTAAGGCGCTGTAAAATAGGACTTAATACATCAGCAGATAACTTTATATTATCCTCAACTCGTTCGATAGCTGCCTGTAATAATGTGCGAGCCATTCCGATATCATTTTCTTTTATCAGACGACCTGCTTTAATTACTGTTTTCGCCGATGAAGTTACCAATCGTTCTACAACAACTTCCTTGTCTGACTCAGACTCGGTTGTGCTTTTAACTAAAGGCACAGAGCGACTAGCTTTATCTAAACGCATTTTTTCAAAAAGATTATAAAAGGAAACATCAATATTAACTAAGTCTGAAGAATCCATTGGCTTCTCAGCATCTATCTCTAAGGACATTACAATATTACGAGTATCATCTGCTCTAACATCTCCTGACTGGATAGATATGCTTCCATCTTCATTTGCTTGAAACGGATAATCGTTGTATATCTCAAGCATCTTAACATTCGGAGCAAATTTTAGTTTAAGTTCAACTGCCTGTGCATACAGTGCACCTATGTCGCCAAACTCACGAAAGAAAATTTCCGAGGTTTGTTCGGGACTACTTACATAATAAAAATTTCCACCACCATTGACAGCAATGTCTCTTAGAGAAGTCTCATTAAAATCTTCTCCAAATCCAATCGTAGTCGTAGATACTCCGCGAGTTACGTGATCATTCGCAATTTGAATGAATTGCAGTGGGTCTTTAATGCCAAGAGTAGCCTGACCATCAGTGAGTAGTATCACACGCTTATAAGCGTTTGGAATTCCAGCAGACTCAACAGCACGCAAAGTCTGAAGCCAACCTCCGCTCATATTAGTAGACGTGGCAACTTGGATAGAACGAATCTTATCAATGACAGCTGATTTCTCTTTCAATTGGATAAGAGGTTGAACCACTTGCACATCTGCCGAATAGGCAATGACAGTTAGATAATCATGCCGTGTTAGCCAGTTTACGAGAGAGCAAGCTGCCTCGATTGTAGCTTCCATCTTATCGCCTTTCATTGACCAACTTTTGTCAATGGCTAAACCAATCACAAGAGGTTGTCGTTGTGGAAGGTGAACTGCTGGTGGGGTCTTCATTTTAATCAACAGATTGTTGATTTGACGGGTTCCATTTACTACACTAGGTCTTTCTAATTTAGCCTCTATTTCCATTCGACAAACAATAAGGACTATGAGAACTTATGCAAGTAGAAATAGATTTCGAGTAAGAAAAAAATGAGAACTACTATTCACCACCAATAGGAGCAAAATTGGTCTAACCGAGTATGAGAAAAATCATTCTATTCGATGGAGTATGCAATCTATGCAATGCTTCGGTAAACTTTATAATCGACAGGGATAATAAGAAGTTATTTCAATTTGCCTCCTTACAATCCGAATTTGCACAGAACTTAATTTCAAATTCCCAAAAAGAAGTTCTGTTTTTTACTTCTAAAGGTTTAATGCCGTTAAACGAATCTATTCGCAAAGAATTAAACTCACTCAATTCAATTCTCTATTTTGAAAATAATATAATCTATCATAAATCAGACGCTGCTCTTCGCATTTCAGAACATCTCGACGGATTATATAAAATTATCTCAATTGGAAAAATTCTTCCAACCTCTGTTCGCGATTTCATTTATGAGTATATTGCTCGTAACCGCTACAGATGGTTTGGTAAAACAGAATCGTGTAGAATGCCTTCACCGGAATTAAAAGAAAGATTCTTGTAATTTTTCAAAATAGCATTCTACAATCTAATAAAAAAATGCGCTACTGCGTAATCATTTCTCTTTTTCTTCAATAAGAACCTAGTTTCAAAAGAGTTTTCCTGTCAGATTATACATGTTAGAAAAAAATAAGTCCATTCCTACTTCATCTCCAAGCGAGTTTGCTCAAAAGAGGCAGACCTATGTAAAGAATGATTTGGTTTCTGGAGAAAGTTTTGAAAAATATCTCGGGAATATTTTGTCCAAATTAAGTTACCTAACACATTTCCCAAACTCCGAGTTAGATGTTAGCACAGAAAATTATATCAAAGATTATTCATCCATTAAATTAAAACTTGCTAGAGCAAGTGATATTGAGTCGAAGATTACCGAAATTATAAATCTATACATTGAATGCAGTTGGAGAAGTATTGGATATTTCCTAAGAAAGAAAACCCATACTGGTCTGCCTCTTTTTAAATATGAAAATTATATCGCAAATCGTCCAAAGTCAACTCTGATTATAATTGGTCATGGGGGTAATCCATCTTATCCTGAGAAAGTTTTTGTGACTCAACTTTCTCAATTTATAGACTTTGGAGAAACGATTGAATATGAATTATTCAAAGGCAATAAAGCTAAACACAGCCCTCATCAAAGAGCCTTGCATTTAAAACATTTTACAATTTGCAACAATAAGGAAGAACTAACGGAGACTTTTCTCAATCAAATCAACAAACTGAAAAATAATAAGAACTCCTTTCTTAAAACTGAATGTTCTTAATAGACGCTTCTTCAAAAACTCCACCACGGAACTTCTTGATTTGTTTCAACACTACCTTTGCATCTTTAACGTTATAATAGTAACCTAAGTATAATTTGCCGCTAGAAGTGCGAAAGAGTCTTCCTTGAAATTCTTGTTGGTCTTTGATTAGACTCGCACCCCATTTGTTGGCTTCCTCCCTACTAAACGTGCCAATTTGAATAATGTAGTTCACTTGATTTAACTTGGGAGGAAATTTTAAATCTTTGTGAATTGTTGGAAGAGCAGTCTTTGTAACTTTGTTTGTAGCTACTTCACTTGTAAATCCATCGGAATCTGAATTTTCCGATTTATTTTCCCGTGCAGTCGTTTGGTCTGGAGTCTCAACGGATAACGCATTTTCAGAAGGGTTTACATTTCGAAATGTATTGCTCTCATTTCCCATGAAGTAAGATTCTTTTTGATCTATCTTCATTCCGATCACTAGCCCGGATGTGAAGAATAAAATTGCCCCAATGAATAAGTATAAAAAAGACAAAGGTTGATGATTTGAATTCAGTATATTTAAAATGGAACCATTTCCAGAACTTCGGGAACTTTTCCCCAATGGAATTTTTGGCTCACTAGAATGAGTTCTTCTATCTTCTCTTTTTAATTTTCTAGAGTAATCAACGTTTTGCATCTCTTCAAAGTCCCCGCTTGTTAGTCAAATTTTCGGCAAAAACCATAATTTTTATTGGAGAAATATTCAATAATACATAATATTTTTATGTCATAAAGAATTACTTCCGAGGAATGTCATCTGACAGTATTTTAAGCTCCCGATGCACTAACTATACTACCAGCAATGGTCTTCGGTATACTATTAAGTATACTCATAAAGCCGAAATCAGTATATTTAATACTATACTTGATAGTATTCTTGACAGTATCTTTGATGTATTCAGAGGCAAAGGTAACTGTGTAGAGTTTACCAAATCACAGGAAATTAGTTCTTGCTAAAATAGATATATACGGTAGTGTTCGCGACGGAAGGAAAAATGAAAATGGATTGTAAAAGCCATCTATTTTATCCGATAAGTAAGTAAGTGATTATGAGTGGAAAAAACTTTAAATGAATATTTATCTTTTTGTAGCTGTAGTTTTAGCCCTCGGTATCCTAGCCGTCGTATATTTTATTTTCTTTGGAACCAAAGCTAATATTGTAGAAAAGGCTCTTGCCCTTGCTGCAATGGGAAATTTTATCGATGCCAAAGCAACTCTCCGAGAACAATTGGATTTAGAGCCAAATGATTCTCGTCTACTCTATACATTTTCCAAAATCTATTCAATGGAAAATGATTTACTCAACGAAGTAAGCTATTTAGAAAAAGTCAAATCCATTGGCAAATACGAAAAAGAGTATCCACCGATTCTAGTCAACAACCGCATTGCGAACATCTATTATCAGCAAGATATGTTCGATGAGGCTTTTTTCTATTATCTCGACTCACTCAATTACGATCCAGTCAATCTTGAAGCATTGATTCGGCTCGCATTCATGGCGGTCGGACAAAAAGACTTCGATATAGCTGATAAATTTATGCGTCAAATCCCAGACGAAGAAGTAAAGATCCAATCTTACTTCATCGCCAAAGGAGTAGTAACCGCTATGCTCAACAGAGACAATGACTTTGAGTATTTTGAAAAAGCATATAGAATGGATACAAATTCTCCCGTTGCTGGTTTTTTATATGCACTCTCTCTTTCTAAGATTCGTAAATTCAAAGAAGCTTACGATATAGTAAGTCCAATGATTGATATGACGGCAGATGATTTAGTCCGTTTTACAATTTCCCAATTCATCATGACTCTAAATTCTTCTATGAGTGATTATGTATCGGCTATGGTAAATGCTAAAACTTGCATAGATATTGCTAAAAGAAATAACTGGCATCTAGAAACAGCAGAGTGTAATGCCTATTATGCAATGCTATGTATAGTTCTAAATAACTTAGACGAAGCAAGTGAATATTTAATTGAAGCAGAAGCCGAGCGAGTAGATGATTACGACATTATTAGCTTAGCTCAATACAAAGCAGATTTGGAAGACGGAACGGCTACTCCCGGTAAGACGTCAGCTCGTGGTTATAATTTAAAAAATACGTTAAAGGATCTTCCCGAAAGACTTTTTTCAAAGGAAAGATACTTTGAAATCTCTGGTCTAAAATCATCAGACACAGTAAACATTCGCGGAATCATTAATCAGGATGGACAAAAGATTATTTCTAAAATGAACCAATTAAGTCCAGATAAGATTTCTAAACTTAATTCCATGAAAGGAAATATTTTTAAAAATACCTGTATTAAAATTTTAGCTGAATATGGATATAAAGTAAAACGAGAACTACCTGCCTTAGAAGCGGAAGGGGCTAATTTCGTTTGCATCAAAAAAGGCGAAGAAGACGATAGAGCTGTTTTTAGAATTCGTAAATGGAAAAACATGACAATCTCAGATGTATTCTTAACAGAACTTCTGAATTCAATGTCAGAGCAAGCGGCTAATAAAGGTTATGTTATCGGATCTGCCGAACTCACACCCGGAGCCAAAAAAGTAATCAAGGCTAACGACGGTAAGCTTGTAATCGTCAACGGTAAAGAATTAGAAAGTCTCTTAGAGAAAGTAATGAAGTAAGAATTAAGATCACCACAGTGCACGGATGTCGTTACTCATAAAAGATTTAATATACTGAACAAAATAAAATGCACAAAGAAACTCGTTTTTTATCGTTTTTTTATCGGTGTTCATCGGTGGTAATCTTTTTGTTTTTCTACTTTCAAAGCCAGATTCAATTCCAGTCGAACTAAAGCATACTTATACCGATGGAAATAAAGTAACTGAAAAAGATTCCGAGCAGATAATACAAATTATGCGTAAATTAGTAGCAGCAGTAGAAGAAAAAAATGCATCTAATATAGTAAAAAATATCTCCAAAGAAAAAGGAGCTTACCTAGATGTAAAAGGGCTCTGGGATTATGAAAGTATTCTAGAAGAAATCAAAAAAGAAGACTCCTATCTCGAAGTATATTTCTTTAATCACGAAAAATTAGTAAAACAAAAACAATCTGAAAACGTATTCACTGTTCTAGAACTACTCCAACAATCCGGCGGAGTCGAAGTAGATTTATTCTTTGAAAGCTCTACCGCTTGCGAAGGAAAACTAAGATTCAAGAAAAATAAAAAGTTAGAGAAGGATATGAACAATCCCTACTTTTTAAAAGTAAACGGGAAGTGGTATTTGTATAGGTTATTCTAGGTGAGACATCTACCAAGAAATACTTCGAAATATTTTTTTTGTCTTATGTTTTTTTCACTTTCCATTTAGAATAAATCAGTATGCTTGTTTGTTACATAAAATAGGAACGACTCTTATGAAAAATATTTGTATTGTTTTACTAACCATTTTTATTTTTACAGCCTGCTTAAAAGCGAAAAAATCACCTTTTGATATTTCTACTCCGACGACAGGATTGATTTTCGGATTCGCGGCGAGTTTCGGAAGCCAAACCGCAAATACCGCGACTACCACTGGAACTGAAACAGGGACTACCACTTCCACATTTTCTTTAGGTGGAACAATTACCGGATTCACCACAGGCACTTTAGTTTTGCAAAATAATAATACCAATGACTTAACTCTCTCGAGTGTCGGCAACTATTCTTTTTAGCGGACTTGCATCGGGAGCTACCTATTCTATTTCTGTTAAGTCTCATCCAACCGGATTTGCCTGCACAATTACAAATGCAACAGGAACTCTAACGGCTAACGTTACGAATGCGAATATCACTTGCGCAACCTCTACTGCTACAGCTCTTTATTCATTAGGAAATACAGCTCAATCTTATTGGCTGGACTATGTTAAATCAGACGGAACTAGCCCACTGAATGCGACTGGGACAGCTTGCACTGGAACAGAAACCGGATTTTACAATGCATGCATTCATGCAGGAGAATTTAAAAAAATATTTATCCCAAATATTACTTCCTGTGATGGAATTACGGCTAGTGACTCATTATCCGCTTTCAATTGGAGATGTGTGGTTGCGACTGACGGTTCTGTTTCTGTAATTTCAACTGGACTTCGAGGAGATAAAGGATTATCCGATTTGATTGACTTTACTTCGCCTGGTAGTTTTAGGAATAATTCTGTGACTGTTCTTTCAAACGGTAATTCCTTATTAACCACTGCAACGGGTAAGTGGTGGGATAATCCGATAGTTGTCTCAAATGACGGTGGAACCTTGAGTGTGATTAGAACGATTTATATAGTGAACAGTTCGACTTCAACAAATAATACTTATTCTTTTTCATCAGGCAATAATAAAATGGCACTCATTGTTCAACCTGGACTTGTAAAACCAAATACTTTTGGTGGAGGTACAAATTGCATTGATGTTAACAGTAATCATTTTATTTGGATTGAAGGTAATTTCAGTGCACAGAATGGTGATCGAGTATTAGAATTTAATGGCAGTGCCACTAGATTTAATGTAATCAGGAAATTTAAAGCTTTCGGGAATTCTGCTGAGACTATATTCATTGCTTCGGGCAGTGCTACAGCTTCTTTTTTCACTGATATATCCGGAACAAATCTTGCCGCAACAGGTGGAACTTTTATCGCTTCGAACAACTCAAAGATTATTTTTAATAATGTGCAAGCTTATAATGTTTCTGGATTCGGAATTAGTATTAATAATGCAGATAATATTATCCAAAATTCTTTGGTTATGAATACGCTCAACAGTCCAATAAAATCATTGAACACTAGTAATAATCTTATGCAAAACATTTCTGCAGTTAATTCTACAGATCCACCATTCAATTTAGAAATTTCCAACTTTACTACTTCTATGAATATGCTCGCTGCCAATAGAAGTGGAGGAAACGGAGCTATAACAACGATTGGAGCTTCCAATAGCCCAAAGTATATTAATTCAATTGCAGCCCATGCGGGGACAGAAAGTTATACTGAAAGTAATACTACATCACAGTCTAAATTTAATGGAATCTTTAAAGTTTTTCCGGCTTCTTGTGGAGCCACAGGAAGTACAAATCCTGGGTATATAAATACTACGTGTGATAAAACTGGCGGAAGTGAAATAAATCCACAAACAGTTAAAGGTGGATTTACATTAGCAAGTTCCTTCGTAGGCAAACTATCTTCTGACTCAAAGAATGCAAATGGAGCAACTGGTTCTATTACGTTTGCAAGTATTACAGATTGGCTAAACTTTGAAAATCGATTTCGAGGTTGGGGACGACAAGGTAGTGCCTTTCCAAATACTGATCATACAGGCAGATGCTCATCGGGAACCTGCCAAATCTGGGACTGGTCTCTCAAAGCAACAGATACCGTTGCGCGTAACGTGAATGCATGTCCAAACGGAACGATAGTCGATACACACCAATGGTCAGCGGCTGCGGCTAACCAAGCATTTTGCGATGCAAATTACAAAGGCTCTGTTAGTTCTGCTGGATTTTGCGTTACAACTTTTCTACGTAACGCAGTAGAAATTTTCGGTGATGGTGTTGGGAATGAAAATGGAATTTGCGAATCTAGCGAAGAATGCTTGTATACCCCTAACATCGGAGCATATCAAGGACATAGTTCTGATTCTACTAATTCTTCGAAGCTAATACAGGCAAGCCAATCAACTGCAACGACTATAACTTGTGGAGATGTAACGACAGGCACTGTGTCGAATGTGAAATTGTGGAAGTATGATACTAACGGCTATTAACCTCACTCTTTTACAAATTTATCGTTTTGAAATATATAACTAGCATAGATGGTCTTTGTTTTCTCTGAATCCTTAGATTTATAAATTGTCACTCTATCTTCTTTTATATCTGTGGATAAATAATAGTAATCTCCATTGTCTTCATGCATTTCACCGCTTTCCACTGTAAGTATTTCCCTTGGTTTATTGTTTTGAATGACATAAAATACGTGCCGGCTACTCATTCTTCCGTTAAAATCGATTGAGAATTCTTCTATACCGTCTTTATTGAAATCATAAAATTCGATGCTATTCCAACCACCGGTAGTCTCAGAGAATATCTCCGAATACTCTCCGTTATGCTCTTGGTAAATCCTAGATAAATTATCGTAACCCTTATAGATAGCAGTGTTTGTATCTATCTTAACATATAAGAATGAGTATCCGCTCTCATTACTTCCCATTGGCTTTATAGTTACATTCCTTGTATCAAATCGATTGCCGACTTTTGCTTTTAATGTTTTAAATAAGCCTTCGTTCTCAAAACCAAACTTTTCTTTTGTATAGTCAGCTACACTCGGTCCGAAGTAATCTACCTTAGATGCCTCTATCCAGAAAAATATATTTCCATCTCTTAACATTGATTGCAATTCTGTTTCCGTATAACGATCTTTTACCTGGTAATAGATTTTTCCATTTACAGTTGCTTTGGTTAGAGCAGGAACAATATCTCCAACTTTAATTACATCAAATAAATTTGGATCGCTTTCACTTGTTTCTGCTTTTCCACCGGCAGGAGCATTCAAAAGTTCAGAAGTATCTTTATCACCATATAGCCATTAGCCACTTCTTCCTTCCATTCGGGATGCAATCCTGTAATTAAATATCCATTATAAGAAAAGCCAATTTTGCCGTCTTGGGTTTTTACTTTTACCCAATAATCGTATTTACCATCTATTTGTTGAGAACTAACGCTTTTTTCTAAAATGGTGACTTGTGTATTTTTGGGAAGATTTGTAATAATCTCTCCGGTTAATGTAGGACTCTTTCGCAATCGTAAAGAGCTTGCTAAAACATAATAAGGCTCAGTAGATTTTCGGCTTCAAAAATGGATATGCTATTGTCATAATACCCCGCTTTACTTACGTAGGCTAACTTGTCATTATACGCTACTTTATACCAACTCAATTTTTCATTGACTGGATCAGGAATATCTTTTTCTAATATTTGAAACTCAGTATTTTGTTTGAGAGATAAAAGAATTTTACTTGTTACATCCATTTTCTCATAGAGGCTAACAGTAGAATTGCCTGTAACATAGGATGTAAGTGGCTTAGCTAATTGATTTCCTTTTACAAGAGACAGAAAATAGAACTAGAAAAATGCCAAGGTAGTAAAAAAAATGTTTTCATAAATGCATCCCAAGATAAATTTTACTTACTCTTTTTTGATATTCAAAATCTGCAAATACTTTTTTGCTTTTCTTTTACTTTCGTGTAATTCTCACGAAGATACTTCCCTTCAATTTTCTAAATCTCTTTCACCTATCGTATTCAATTTACAAACAGATACATTACAAAACAAAGACTCGGGAGAAAGGTTACCCGATGCTAAGTCCTGTCAGATTTGTCATAAAGAAGTCTATGAAAATTGGTTTAACTCAAGACATCGAGTAGCATTTACAAATGAGCTTTACCATGACAGTCACGAGAGAGAACCAATGACTTGGTGTATCAATTGCCACGCTCCCTTTATAAATAAAGGGGATAATATAGATAATCCCAATCTAAGAATTCAAAAAGAAGATGGGATTTCGTGTAATGTATGTCATGTGCGCGAAGGGAAAGTTCTAGTCAGTAAGCTTCCCTCTATAAATAAGAATAGGAAAAACCTATTGCATGATTATAAGATCAATGCAGAAATGGATAAATCAGCGTTATGCGCAAATTGTCATCAGTTTAACTTTCCAACGATTCTATCGAGCAAAGACAAATCAAAGTTTGCCTATTCCCATCTTCCCATGCAAAATACAGTTGGGGAATTTGAAGATTCTTATTTTAAACTATACGGAGAATGTCAGAGTTGTCACCTTGAGCGAGATACATCTAGAACTCATAAATTTTCAGGTGGTCACGACAAAGAACGATTAGCCGAGTCTATATTTGTAACAGGAGAAAAAATTGGAACTCATACAGTATTGCTTTCTGTTATGAGTGTTGGAATTGGTCATTCTTTTCCAACGGGAGATTTATTTCGTGCCTTAAAGATTAAAATCAAAGATGCCGAGACTAAGTTACTATTGGCAGAATTAATTCTTAAAAAAGACTATCAACTGACAAAAGCGTCACCTAACGTGCAAAAAGACTCACCGGCAATGCACTTGATTTCTGATACCACAATTCCTCCAGCAACAAATGATAATGCTTCTAGCAAAACATTTACAATACAAATTCCAGATAAGGTAATGCTTTTAGACGCAGAGTTATATATGGATTATCTGCACGGAATCAATCGCACCCAAACAAAGATTCCTATTGAGAATACAATCCTTCCTTTTAAAAAAGTAAAGATAGAATTAAAGGAATCTAAGAGTCAAGGTTAGTTTTCTAAGCCGAAATCGAATGCTTTTATAGTTACATTCTAATTCTTCAAATTGAATCGTCAATTCAGAAAAAATGCCTATACATTCATCGTTTTTGAAACTGGGAAAAATTATTAGAAAGGTCGATTTTTCATTGACTAAAAGAAAACGGATTCAAACAATAAGAACTCATATTCGAATAGGAGAAAAGCCATCAGAGAATTCTTTAAAACCCCCGAATTAGGTGCAGCCCTAGCAAAGGCTTTTAAAAAAGGTCCGGAGAATTTATTGCTCCATGCCTTGCCTCGCTATATTGGTGACCATCTTAGAGAGTTTACTATGCTCGAAACAGAAGGCTTAGAGCATGTTCCTAAGTCTGGTCGTGTTATGATCGTTCCGAATCACAGTGGACTGCTTGGTTGGGACGCAACTGTTCTACAAAATGAAATTTTGCGTGAGAAAAAAAGAATCCCACGAACAATGGCACATGCATTTTGGGAGTCATCTCCGTTCCTAAAGACATTTAGCCGAAAGATGGGACTCATCACAACAGACTTTAAGTTAGCTGTTAGGACTCTCAAGAAGAACAAGCTACTCGTGATTTTCCCCGAAGCTGAACATGGAAATTTTAAACCGTCACATAAGATGTATCAACTCGCCGATTTTAATCCCGGCTTTGTTGCACTTTCCCTTATGACTCAGACACCTATCGTTCCAGTTGCAATTCTTGGTGCAGAAGAAAACTATATCAATATTGGAACGATTGATTGGTTCGAAGATCAAATAGGGGCTAAGATTCCTATACCGCTCAACTTACTTCCGCTTCCTTCCAAATGGAAGATTAAGTTTTTAAAACCAATCAGTCTGAATAAATACACTCGTAAAGATGTGAAGAATGAAAAGTTTTTAGTAGAAGTAGCACAAAACGTGCGTTTTAGAATCCAAGCCGCAATTCATAAAGAATTGGTCACTCGCGGTATATTCAAATTTTAACAAGAGGTTAGAAATTATGGTAGATATAGCAACTTTAAGTAGAACAGAATTATTAAAGAAATTAAAAGTAGAAGACTTGATGACTCGCGAAGTCTTGACTATTGATTACGATGATCTCATAGGAAAAGCGGCTAGACTCATGATTGAAAATCATGTTCATAGTCTACTCGTATTAAAATATGGTAAACCAACTTATATGGTTTCTACCTATGACTTAATCCGAGTTTCTTACGAAGAAGCATTCAATGAGACTAACGCCGATATGCTCCGCACTCCCGTCGAGACTCTCGTAAAAGGACAAAACCTTGTATCGGTTACTACGGATACTACGCTATTAGACGCTCTTTCTTTATATGTTCAATATTCCGTTCATTCTCTTCCCGTCATTGATGATGGAAATGTAATGGGAATCCTGACTCTTATGGACTTAGCTAAGTGGTATAAAAAGACCCACGAATAATTTTTGTGAATACAGAAGAATCATTTTGGTCTGATGTAACAGACGAAGAAATTTCGAGAGAAAGAAAAAAAGCAAAAGAACTAAAACAATCTGCCTGGTGGAAACAGAAACGTTCCTCAGGCATTTGTCATTACTGCGGGAAGAAATTCCCTGTAGATCAAATTACCATGGATCACCTAATACCTCTTATCCGCGGTGGAAAGTCAATAAAATCAAACTTAGTTCCCGCCTGCAAAGATTGTAACAACAAAAAGAAACACAACCTTCCATTCGAAATAAACTAAGTCAACATCTCAAAGAAAGGATGATCTTTTATCATCTCATAGTAATCTTTCTGAAATGATTCCTTTACTTTATCCGTTGCATTGTAGGCGTGGAAAATACTTTTCTCTATTTCTTTTTCTTCTTCTCTGATTTCATATCCTAGCATCTGATAAGCAAGAATTCCTGCAAGTCTAGTAATTCTATCCATATGTGAAACCCTACCAACATCTTCATGAGAAAAATTCTGATGAGTGACTACGTCTTGTAAGCCTTTAGGCATGTTCCATAGCTTGAATACTTTACTTCCAATCTCTACATGGTCAATATGAAATACTTCGCGCTCTAATCCAAGCAAGTCTTTTCCTTCTAAAGTTGAGGTCTTTACCATATCACTGTATTGGTCTGAGTAGCTCAAAGCGAGAATTGTCATTCCAATCTTTCTTAATAAGGATCCAAGGAATACATCGTCTTTAAAACTCTTCATACCAAGCGGAATAGAAATATCATAAGCAATCAGAGCGGATAATATCGGTAATTCTTGAAGATTTTTTTGAAAGACTTCTCCTTTTAAATTTTTACTGAACTGTTTATTGGATTGCAAAAGAACTAAATTTTTTACAGTCTTCATTCCCAATAAAGTAATAGCATCCTTTAAGCTATGGACTTTACCGGATCTTCCATAAAATGCAGAGTTAGCAATTTTCATTATATCGGTAGTGATTGCTTTATCCGGACTTATGATTTTTTCTAGCTCTTCACTTCCTCCGCTTGGATTGGATGTATCAAAGGTTGTTACTTTAATAGCAACGGCTGGTAAAGGAGGAATAACAAGATTCGCCAAGTTAATATTAGCCGGTGGAGGAGTATCCTTCGGATGAATATCATCTCTTCTTCCCAATGCATAAGATATTTTTTGAATTACTTGCGCACGATTGTAAGGCTTTTTAACGAAGGTATCTATCTTTAATTGGATTAGGCTTTGTATAACATCTTTATCCGTAGAGGCAGATATTACAGCTACTTTTAAATCTGTATACGAATGGCGGATTTCTTGAATTACCTCTACGCCACTCATATTGGGCATGTTAATGTCAAGGCAAATGATGTCTGGTTTGTTCAGGGATTCCTTTAAATAAAAAAGTAAGTCTTCTCCATTAGCCGATTCATATAAAATTTCAAAACGCTCTGACTGCAAATATCTCTTTAAGAGATTTCTATCGACTGTAGAATCTTCTGCAATCATCACCTTATACGGTTTAAAATTTTCAGGATTTAGACCAAGAGGAATGTGCTCTTCGTTCATCATAGACCTCTACTTAAACGTAATTCTTCTAGCCTGCTCTCTGTCAGCGGGATCTGGAATCTCTTCAAGAGTATTATACTTGATTCCATCAATTTTATAGCAAATCTCACCATTATCGTTTTCAAAAGTGATTGTCTTTGAATAACTATGTGAATAAGGATTTGACTCACCTTTTAAAAATTGTTTTACTTTATCAAGAAAACCCATATGCATAGACCTCTTCATTATATTTCTTATTCATTTATTTTTTTCTGACTGAACTGATTTGAGTCTGTCTGGATAATCAGAAATAATTCCATCAACACCAAAAGATATTAGCTTTTTCATTGAATCTTTATCATTTATTGTCTAAGGGATAACTTTAATTTTACTTTTTCTACAAGAATCAACAAACTCTGCATTTACATATTCATAATAAGGAGAAATTATTTCTACTTTTAATTCTTTTGCTCTTTCGATGATTTTAGTTTTAGGACTCGCGAATCCAGAGGATAATAATAAATATTCCCACTTAGAAGGAGCGAATAACGCTGATGTAAGAATTTCAGGATTCAGTTTTTTAACTTCCGGCAATACTTCTAAAACAAAGGATTGAACTGTTGTCTGCTTTACAACTTTTGCCTCTTCTATTGTATTTACCATTACTCGCGCGTATTCTAATACTTCCTCTTTGGTATAATCTTTCTCGTTTAATTTTGTTTCGATATTAAACAAAAAAGGTTTTGTGATTTTATTTTCTCTTTCGTAGTCCTTAACAAATTGAAAGAATTCTTTTAAAGTAGAAAGCTTTGTTCCGGGAACAAGTGTCTGTTCGGGAAAGCGACTATTTTTAAGTGAACCACAATCTAGTTCTTTTAATTCTGCTACTGTAAAATTCTTAACAGGTAGAAATTCAACTTTAGCCCCATTCGACCATTTACAAATTTCTGGATTTAGCTTATCATCGTGGTGGATAATAAGCTGTTTGTCCTTGGTCAGCACTGTGTCGAGTTCAAGAGTTGTCATTTTTAAGTCCATCGCTGCTTTAAATGCAGGTAGAGTATTTTCAGGATAAAGACCTCTAGCCCCTCGGTGTCCTTGCATATCTAATTCGGTGATACGCGAATTTTCTTTTACTTGAGAAAAAGAACAATGAATGAAAAAAAATAATACAATTAAAATCGAAAATCTCATTTGATAAAAAAAACTAAACAGGTAAGTAGACTTCCTTTTTAACGGCATTAGTGATTTGTAAATCATATGCAAGGAGTCCTTTTTCGAATTCATAGAAACTAGTGTGAAAGGGAAAGGATTTTAAGTAAAGAAGGATTTTTAAGAATTAAACTGTTTTTGGAAATTTATTGACCATTGAAAATATGGGCAACTTTTTTAGTGAATCTCAAACATTGTAGAATAAGTAATCAGATTGTTTTTTCTTTTCAAATTCCCAATTGAAAGAAGTTTCTCGCAGTTGCAAACTTTTTCCTTCTACTGTAGAAACCAATTTATACTTTTCCACCTCTCCGAATTCTTGCGGTGCTTTTTTTAAAACATACTTTCCTGCTTTAATCTCTTCTAACACATGCACAAAGAAAGGATCATGTTCAACTCTTGCTAATTCTTGCATGGCAAAGTAAAATGTAGTTAACCCCTTATAATACCAATCTACAATTTTATTCATACCCGGCTGCCAGAGCTGCTCTAGAAAAAATTCATTTTCATGAATATAGGATTTTCCCTTGAAAGGCTTTTGAAGGATACGACTCTTCGCATAAATTTCATGATTGAGGTCACGATCAGATTCCCCTTCGTAATCAGTGCCAATCCATTTAATCCAGGCTTTCTTTTCTTTCGATGGCATCAGAGGAAGAAGGGCAAATAGATAATTCTGATCTTTAAAAATTTTTTCATGAGAGAGAAAATCCAGAATTTCAAATGGAATTGTAAAGGCACCATCATTCCATTCGATTATATAGGGAATGTCTTCAAAGTAGGCGTAATCGGTTGGAATTTCCGAGATAAGCGCATCCCCGAATTGCGAAATGAGGAAGACAAGAGAAATGACTTCATGCTTTTTTAAATTGGAAAATACTTGCACAAAGTTGCATTTAGTCTTGAGCGCTGACTGAATCATTTGGTATTGTTGCTTTTCAAATTGGTTTGCAGAAAGAATAAGACCAAAGTTCTTTTGGAATTTAACAAGGGAATTCGTCTTGATTAAATTTAGATTTCCTGAAACCAAAAAAGGCATAGAATTCTATAAAGCCCTATGGCAAATATCTGTGCGATAAAAAGTATTATCCTGCGGATTTGCTTTTATATAAGAGTAAGCATTATTAACCGCTGTCCTCAGATTCGTAGCATAAGAGCTAATGCCAAGTATCCTCCCACCAGTAGAAAGAAGTGTTCCGTCTTCACCGCGATTTGTGCCTGCATGAAATATTTCCACTCCTGCCATCGGCTTTGGTAAGTTCAACGGAATATTCTTTATATAGTCATTTGGATATCCATTAGCCGCCAAAACTACAATGCAAGATGCTCCCTCGCGAAGAGTGATTTCTTTTTTAGTTAAATTTCCTTTTGCTGATTGTAAAAATATTTCTAGTAAATCATCTTGAATTAAAAGCATTAAACTTTGTGTTTCCGGATCTCCGAACCTACAATTAAATTCAACGACTCGCGCATAACCAGATTTATCCACCATGAATCCTGCATAAAGTAGTCCCTTATAAGGAAATCCTTTTTTACGAAGTCCATCAAGCATTGGTTGAAATACTTCTTTTCTTACTTGCGCATAGACTTTATCTGTTGCAATCGGTGCAGGACAATAAGCACCCATTCCACCGGTATTCGGTCCTGTATCTCCATCATAAGCTCTCTTATGATCTTGAAGCGCTGGAAGTATAATAAAATTAGCCCCATCGGATATTGCAAAAATAGAAGCTTCTTCTCCTTGCATAAATTCCTCAATGACTACCTTAGATCCACTTGCCCCAAATTTATTGTCTAGAAAAATTTCCTTTAATGCGTTTAACGCTTCTTCCATTTTAAAGCAAACAGTCACGCCCTTACCGGCAGCAAGTCCATCTGCTTTAATCACGATTGGCACGCCTTCTTTTTCTAAATAAGACTTTGCAGAATTATAATCTGAAAATGTTTCATAGCGAGCAGTCGGAACTCCGAACTCTTTCATGAGAGTCTTCGCAAAATCTTTAGAGCCTTCTAACTGAGCACAGTATTTAGAAGGACCAAAGCAGGGAATACCAGCTTCTTCTAACCAATCTACAATTCCATCTACAAGTGGCTCTTCGGGACCTACTACGACTAAATCAAATTTTTCTCTTTGAATAAACGATACAGTGCTTGCTTTGTCTTTTAGATTCAAGGAAGACATCGGTAGTAGTTCCTCTAACGGAAAACCACCATTACCCGGATATACCTTTAATTCCTTTAACAAAGGAGATTGTCTCAGTTTATAGGCTAACGCCGATTCTCTACCACCACTACCTAGGAGTAATACTTTCATACTAGTTTAGCTTCTCCATACTTTTTAAAACTGTTTCTAATTTTGATTTCAAGCCATCCATTTTTTCTTGCTCTTTTGCGATTACTTCTGGTTTGGCTTTGGAAATGAATTCAGGGTTGGAAAGCTTTTTATTAATCTTTTCCATGTCTGATTCAAGCGTAACTTTTTCTTTATTTAATCTTTCGCGCTCTTTACCAAAGTCAATCATTCCAGAAAGAGGAAGAATAATTTCGCCGCGAGAGAATGCAGCAATCGAGTCTGATTGCTCTGCCGCATAATCAGGAGTAAACGATAATTCTTCAGCACGAGACAACTGTAAGATAGAAAGTTTTTCTTCTTCGATGATTGCTTTTGTCAATGCATCTTTTGATTTAATAATCATCTTACATTTCTTATCAGGTGGAATATTTAAGTCTGCTCGAACAACGCGAACTTTAGAAACGATTTCGATTAAGAGTGAAAGCTTTTCTACTTTAGTAGAATCTCCAATTGTAAAAGCCTTAGGCCAATCTGAATTAGTTAGAGCTTTGTCAAAGAAAACAGAATGAATTTCTTCTGTGATAAATGGCATGAAAGGGTGCAGTAAATTCAGAGCGGATAATAGCACATGCACTAGAGTCTGTCTTGCGGTTTCTAATGATTTGTCTCCAGACTTTCCGTAAATGCGCGGTTTCACAAGCTCAATATACCAGTCACATAAATCGCCCCAAATAAAATCGTAAATAGATGCCGCCATTTCATAAAAGCGATATTCGCTATAAGCCTTCTCATAAGCTGCTAAACATTGATTAAAACGATCTAGAATCCAAGCATCACTTGATTCTAACTCAGAAGGATTGATTTCTTTTAATTGAAAATTCTCAGGGAGATTCATGAGAATAAAACGACTGGAGTTCCAAATCTTATTACAGAAAGAACGATATCCATCTAGTCTGCTTTCATCGAATAATATGTCTTTGCCTTCGGGAAGTGTAGCAGCAAGAAAAAATCGAAACGAATCTGTTCCATACTTGGACATCATATCGAGCGGATCAATGGTATTACCCAGTGACTTACTAAATTTCTTTCCGTGTTTATCGCGAACGAGCCCGTGGATTAAAACTTTCTTAAAAGGAATAACTCCATCATTAAACTTAAGCCCAAACATAATCATCCGAGCCACCCAAAAAGAAAATAATATCAAATCCTGTAACTAGAATAGAAGTTGGATAAAACTTCTTCCAATCTTCTGTCTTCTCAGGCCAGCCAAATACGGAAAACGGCCATAAACCGGAAGAAAACCAAGTGTCTAATACATCTTCATCTTGCGAAATTTCTTCTTTTTTCAAATTTGGATTTTTAGATTTTAATAATTCAAATGCTTCGTCAAGACTCTCCGCTACAACCATACTGCCATCAGGAGTATAATAGGCAGGAATACGATGACCCCACCAGAGCTGACGGGAGATACACCAATCTTTAATATTTTCCATCCACTCGAAATAAGTCTTTTCCCACATCTTGGGGATAATCTCTATTTTCCCGTCACGCACTACTTCCATTGCTTTGTCTGCGAGTGGCTTTATCTTAACAAACCATTGTGTAGAAAGATAAGGCTCAATTACCGCTCCTCCTCTCTGGTTGTGACCAATAGAGTGAGTGTAGTCTTCTATTTTTTCTACTAGATTTAAGTTTTGTAAGTCTTCGATGATTTTCTTTCTAGCGGCATAACGATCTAAGCCTTTATATACACCTGCATTCTCGTTCAGAGATGCATCCGTGTTCATGATATTAATCGGTGTTAGCCCTAAACGTTTTCCTGCTTCGTAGTCATTTGCATCATGTGCAGGAGTAATTTTTACTAGACCACTACCAAATTCTTTGTCTACAAACGTATCAAAGAGTAAAGGAATTTCCCTGTTCATAAGAGGCAAAACAAGAGTAGCCCCTTTCTTAGATGCATAACGCGGATCATCAGGATGAGCACAAACTGCAACGTCTCCAAGCATTGTCTCGGGACGAGTAGTGGCTACTACGATGTAGTCGGAAGTTCCTTTGATAGGATAACGTAAATGATAAAGATGACCCTTGGTCTCTCTGAATTCAACTTCAATGTCGGAGATCGCGGTCTTTGTAACCGGACACCAATTGATAATTCTTTCTCCGCGATAAATTAATCCTTCTTCATAAAGCGAGCGGAATACTTTGATGACAGCCTTTGATAAGCCTTCGTCAAATGTGAATCTTTCTTTTGACCAGGTTACACTTTCGCCTAGCATCTTTTGTTGGTGAGTGATTTGTCCGCCGGACTTTGCTTTCCACTCCCAGACTTTGTTTATAAATTCTTCTCTTGTGAAATCAGTGCGGCTTTGTTTGTTAGCCGCTAATTGTTTTTCGACAACAACTTGAGTTGCAATCCCGGCATGATCCATTCCGGGAACCCAGAGAGCAGCCTTCCCTTTTTTTCGCTCAATGCGAATCATTATGTCTTGGATCGTATGATTGAGAGCATGACCGATATGAAGTGTCCCTGTAACGTTTGGTGGCGGGATGACAATCGAAAATGGATCTTTCTTTGAATAGTCTACTTGGAAAGAATTTTGTGCTTCCCAATATTCAATCCATTTTTTTTCTACAGCCTGTGGTTCATATCTATCGCTAATTTCTTTTTTCATAATGCTAAATTCTCTTGGTGACTAATCGTTGTTAGTCTTATGTATTTTCTGTAATGTCAAGTAAGACGTGTTTGTTTTTGATTGCGAATGCCATAAAATCATTTTCACTCACAGCCATACGAACAGCAAATGGTAAAAGATGATATACAGTCTTAAAAATGGTTTTCATCTGCTCATCATTTTTAATGATATCTCTAGCCATAGGACCTACTTTTTCTATGACATATTTCTTGATGAGCGGAATGTTTGACTCGAGAGTTTTGATTACAAAATCTGATAATTCTTTGTCCATTGCTTGCCTCGCCACGTTAGTGCTCTAATGATTTACAGCCTCTATTTAAACAGATTTTTGCAATACGCTTTAGAGACAAGAATTATTAAACGTTACCCCTTAATACTGATTCAATCTTAGCCTTGAAATTCTTTTTTTACATGAGAGCCATCGCAAAAAGGTTTATTTCCAGAATGCCCACATCTACAAAATGCTGTAGTATTATTTTTTAGCGTTTTGTTCCCTGCCTTATCTTTTACTTCGATGGTTCCATAAACTAGAATGGGACCGTTAGGTAAAATTTCAATTTGCGTTTTAACGGTTTCTTCTTGTAAGCCGACATCTGAATTGTGATAATAAGACAAAGCTCCCGAAGGGCATTTGTCAATCTGTGTCATAATTTCCTTGGAGGAACTTCCCTCTATCTTCACCCAGGGTCGTTTCTTTGGATTGAATACTGACGGTAAACCCTTAAAACAAATAGCAGAGTGAATACAAACTTTTGGTTTCCATACGACTGTAATATCTTCGTTGGAATATTTTTTTGTAATGTCATCTTCCATAAGCGCTCCTTTTTTTGTAATACTATTTTTATGAATCTCAAGCAATGAAGTTAGAATAATCTTCGTGATTGACTAACTAAAACTAAACGGAATTTATTTTACAACAAATATTTTTTCAGAATCATTACGCAGTTCAACGCCGATTGAAGATAATGTGTAAATAAGCGCTATTTGCCGCATTCACCTTGAAAGGTTCCAACGTGAGATTTAATACTTTTGTTGAAAGCTAAGTCGGGGTAGTTTTCGTTGTCATGGTGAGCGTGTCGAATCCATGCTCAATAGAAATAGTATCCTTCGAAGCCCTAGTTAGAGTATAAGAGAAGCCCTTGCTAGGTGGTAGTGTGTGTATCGTTTGGTTATAGGATGGTAAAAGGAAACAACTAGTTCGAAATGATTCCAGTAATTTCTATTATCCATCTCATTATTTTTGATTGACAATCAAAACAGAGGCTCTAGGTTAAATGCATGGATATAAGAGATTTTTTTGAAACTAAGATTTCAAATTTTAACGGAAACAATAAAGTAATTGGAGTTCTAAAGAACGGAGAAGAAGTCGTTGTTGCATTCGAGGTTACGGGATTAAATTCCGACCAAGTCCAAGACTTCACGACAGGAATGATTTTTAACTTAAGTCAATTTAAAGAATTTAAAAATTACTCGGGAAATTTTGTTTATAGCAATACGAAGAACCATCATATTAAGCATAATGGCTCTTATGTGCATGGTGGACAAAACATAAAACGCTGGCAGTCTAAATAAAATCTGCCTTTTTAAAAACTGGATACATCTGAATACCGGCAGAGAGTAATGCTTCTTTGCCGCCTTCTTCTCTATCTAAAATACAAATTCCAGATTCTACTTTTATACCTGCTCGTCGAAGTGCCTCTACTGCTTTCAACGTAGATCCGCCTGTAGTAATTACATCGTCTACTACGAGACAGGATTTTACTTTGTCAATCTGCCCTTCAATTTCTTTCTTAGTTCCATGATCCTTTGTTTCTTTGCGAACGATTAGCGGATAAACAATCTTACCCTGTCTGAAATATTCCAGACTGAGTGAATAACTGATTGGATCTGCTCCAAGGGTCAGTCCCCCAACGGCTTCCGGTTGAGTTCCTAAGATTGTAGGAATATGCTCATTAACCACATAATCCGCGAATAAGGAAAGTCTATCAGGAACTAATATGATTTCTTTGCAATTAAAATAGTGATGGGATTTCTTTCCCGAGGCAAGTGTAAATTCCTGTTCGGAATATCTATACGCATAGGTTTTTATGAAATGATGTAGCTCGTCTTTTTTACTCATAAGGAAAGATTTTTTGAATATATGAAGAAGTCGAGCAGTAAAATCAGATTTTTATTTCTTCTAAGCTCTGAACAAGTCAATTTATTTTAAAAATTCTTTCATTGAAAAAATAAGAGAAATGAATGCCTTTGAATTCTAAATATATATCTTCTTTTGAAAGATAATATTTAGTAACCCTACGCAAGAGAATAAAACAGGGTTTTTAATCCAATCAAGAATATTAGATAAATCTATTAAATCAATAGTTTAACCGGGTTGGTGAGCGACTAAGCGATGGGGGACGAACCCACCGTTAGTGTAAACCCCACCCCGGGGCGGGGGGGGGCCCCCCCCCCCCGGGGGGGGGGGGGGGTTTTATTTAAAGAAAGGTTGTCCAGCAGACTTTCCATCTTGATAACGAAGAAGTCCGAGTGCTTCGTATTTTGGTTTGATTCGATCACTCAAAAGTCCGATAGCTTTTAGGTTTGGAATTAATCTAGAAAATAGCGAAATTCTAAATTCAGACATGATGTCAGACTCGACAACCATCTTTACCCAATTCTCTCTAGAAATTGTATGACCAAAATACTCTTCGTGGAATTCGGTAAACAAGAAGCGGTTACGTAACATTATGCTCACTTCATACGCCCAATCTTCTCTATCTCTACGAACATGCTCAGGACATTCTTTTGTATAAAAGTCTCTTAGAGCTTCCACACCATAATGCACATGGCGTGATTCATCTGAAATTACTTGTTTGAGAAGTTCGCGAAGAAGTGGTTCTTTTGTTAGTTTATAAATCAATCCAAATGCACCGAGAGCAAGTCCTTCAATCATAATTTGCATTCCTAAGAATTTTAAATCCCAATCTCCTGTGCTTGTAAGAGCGTGGATAACAACGAATAGATTGTCATTGATATGATACAGCTTATGAAGTTTTGTATCAATGTATTTATAGAAGACTTCGACGTGTCGAGCTTCATCCATTACTTGTGTTGAACCATAATACTTTGCTCCCATCCAGGGTGTTGCTTCTACAGTCATCGCAGCAGCGTGTAATGCACCTTGTTCTCCATGAAGAAATTGAGATAGTAGCCAGGCAATTGTCGAGTGAAGCATTTCTTGTTTTTTCTTTTGATCTACCTTTCTATACATGTCTGTTCCAAACATAGGTTGTAGTTTTTCTGGAAATATTGGCATTTCAAAGTTCTGCGGATCAACATTAGTATCCCAAGCTAGATCGTCAGCATCCCACTGACCTTTCTTTGCTTTGGTATATAGCTTTTGAAATTCTGGATTTCCAAAATTACTATACTTCCAATCATAATGAATGCCATGCTGAGACTTGATGTCTATTTGATCTCGTCTCCCTTCTTGCATTAAATAACCTGAAAAGGCAGAGGGAAATAAATCCCATGCAACCTTTACGTTTCTACTCGCCATGTCTGTAATGTCTAATATTGTAGCCATTCCTCTTACCTCTTTTTTAGTTTTTAATATTTGTTATGAAACGTTAGTCGAAATAGATCCTATGAAAGAATCTAACATTTGTTTGATTAATAAAAAAATCTCTTCCTTTTCCTTGTTGTCATTGTGAATCATACTTTGAACCACTAGACCGAGGCAAAAGGTAAACATAGCCCCACTCGCTGGTGAGTCTCCAAAGCCAATTAGCTCACCTAGCGACTTACGGTAATAATTCGCAATGTCTCGAATGAAATTTTCAGGATCTTGCAAACCATTTTGTCTATAATAGTCAATGATTAGAAAAAGGACATTTTGAAAAAATATTTGGTTATTGGAAACGTATTGAAGTAGGTTATGAATTCTTTCATCAAAAGACTTTGTTCGATTAAATCTTTCTGTTAAAATGACAACTTGCTTACGGCTCAGTTGAAAAATCATTTGTCGAAAAATCTCTTCTTTACTTGGGAAGTAGTGGTAAAGCGTTCCAGTAGAAATTTGGAGTTCCTTTCCAATTTCTCGCATTGTCACGCCTTGAAAGCCGCCGCGGGCAAATAAATCAAAGCATTTATCTAGTAATTCCTCTCTGTATTCATCGTGATTCACTATCTTTGGCATAGGGTTCTCGCTTATTTATAACAAATGTTATAAATAACTTTATTTTAGAACGGATGTTCGGTCAACAAAAAAAACTAATTTTACTACGAAAAAAAATCAACTTGCCAATTACCTACTATTGATGAGAAAATGAAGCTATGACACTATTCCTAGACCTTGATAATACCCTTTACGATGCAAAATATGCCTATAGCTATACAATTTCAAAACTGGACGAAGAATGGATTCGCAAAGGTAAACTAGGAAATTTTATCAGTCTCTACGAAAAGGCAAGACAAATCACTAAAGTTGATTTAAAAGATCATAGTTCCAATCGCTTGCGTATTCTATATTTCAAAAAGATTTTCGATGACATTGACGGCAAATTGAATATAGACGCTACTCTAGAGCTAGAAGAATTATACTTTAAGAATTTTATACAAGGAATTCAAAACTACGTAAAAGCAAATCAGGCTAATTACAAGTTGCTGTTCAATCGGTTAAAAGAAATCTCAAACCAGCACAAAATATTCTTACTCACAAATGAAAACCTTCGCACTCAACTGATTAAGCTCAGTGCTTTTTTTCCAACCAACATTCCGATTCAACTTTTGACATCAGAAGAAATTGGAATAGAAAAACCGAGTTCAGATTTTTTTAAACGTGCATTAAAACTCTCAGGTTCGAAACCTTCTGAATGTTTGATGATTGGGGATAATCTCGTGGATGATATTAAAGGCGCACTCGGACAAAAGATTCCAAGTGTTTATTTAAAATCTATTTTCGGTGATATAGAATATTCAAAGACTAAAACTATAAGCGGTAAAAAATATACAGAAGTAACTAACGTTCTAAAAGCACTTTCACTTTTTTAAATTGGCACTGCACAATGCAGTCAAATTAAGATTTTTTTACCACAAAGAGCACGAAGTTCACGAAGGAGTTATTATGGAATCCTGTCTTTTCTTTGCGTTCTTCGCGGTTAATTTCTTCTTAGTTTTCTTAAGTTTACAGCATTGAAGAGCTATTAAGTAGTTATCCGAGTTAAGCCATTCCCGCTAATACATGATGGTGATCTTTTAATGCAATGGAAAGTCTTGCGCCAATCTCCATAATCATCTTGGAGGCAACGTAATTTCCCCATTTGCAAGATTTGGCAATTGAGTATCCGTGGGTTAATCCGTATAATACGCCAGCAGCAAATGCATCGCCAGCTCCATTTGAATCAACTGGATTGTGAACTGGGTAACCTGTTACAGGAGACACAATTCCATCAACTGCGATAAATGCGCCGCGTGAACCCCAAGTCATAAATACCAAATTACACATAGTTCCTAGTTGCATGATCGCATCTTCTGGATTGTCTGTTTGAGAAAGAGCCATTGCTTCATCATGATTACAAAATGCTATGTCTACAAATTCCTCGGTGAGTTTTACAAAATCTTCTCTAGAACGATTGACACAAAATGGATCGCTGTAGGTAAATGCCACTTTGCCGCCGTTCTTCTTTGCAATTTCCATTGTATGAATAGACGCATCTTTTGTATTCTGTCCATCCCAGAGATATCCTTCTACATAGGCAATTTGAGAATCTTTGAGTCTTTCTTCATGAATATCGCTTTTTGTTAAACTAGATGAGATTCCTAGATTGGTCAACATCGTTCTGTCTGCATCAGGAGTAGTGAGCACAACGCAAGTTCCAGTTTTACCTTCTCTAGAAGGTGGCACATCAAATATAATTCCAGCATGTTCCATATCCTTTTTGTAAAATCTACCATGCTCATCATCCGCAACCTTTCCGGTATAACATCCATTACCCCCAGAGTTTGCGAGCGCAATCATAGTATTTGCCGCACTTCCTCCAGAACGTAATTCCAATTTGTGTTCTTTTAAAAAATTTAAAAGCTTATTTTGACTTTCCGTATCTACTAAAGTCATAACACCTTTTTTAATTTCTGCCTTATTTAAAAAATCGTGCTCAATGCTTGCAAGAGTATCCACAAGAGCATTTCCTACACCAAATACATCATATTTCTTTGTCATTTACCTACTCACTTTTTGAGGAACTAATCATGGCAGAATATGATTTGAATTAAATAAATCAACTCTTTTTCGGAGGAGAGAAGAATGGCGGTGAATGTAAATTTGCCTTAACAAGCTCAGGCTTTTTTTCATAGCCACAAAAATCTTTTAGAAAATGATACAGGATATGACAGGTCGCCCCCCATAACAAGCCTTGCGGCAAATCAAAATAGTAAATATTAAATCTTCCTGACGGATGATTATTCCATTCAATTGTATAAAAAGGAGCGTGCAGTAGTTCTTCTAATTCAATCTGAATCATAAAATCTACTTCGTTTCTATTGACGTTAAAATTGAAATCGCCATTGTAAACTGAAATGTAAGGGGTAATATGAAAACCTGTTCCTGTATTCAAACCATTATAAGAACCAATGATTTCAAGTGTTTCGCGCCGCTCCCCTGTTTCTTCTTCCCATTCTCGCAGGGCAGTTTCGAGTAACGTTCCATCAGACTCATCAAACTTTCCACCGGGAAAAGAAATTTGACCTGCATGACTCTTTAAATGTTCACTTCTCTTAGTAAGAAGAATTCCGGTTTTATGATTCCCGGTTTGATAAAAAGGTAAGACCACAGAAGAAATCTTTAATCCATTTGATGAAATCTGTGGAAAATTAGTATTAGCCAATAACTCTTTTATTTTATCAAACTGTATCTTCAATTTTCTCGCTATCGTCTACAATCTCATTTTTTTCATTGGAAACAGGTTCAGCTTTATTCTCTTGTTTGGCTTCTTTTGGTTTGTTCTCTTTCTGTTTTTGATTTTGTTGCTCAGGCTTTTTAACTCTTTTTACCTTACTCAAAGGAACTAAATGATTTAATAAGTCATCATAACTTTCATTTTTCAAAGCTTTCAAAATAGAAGGACCATAATTTTGCACTTTCCATTCAGACATCAGTGAGAGGGCACGAAGCTCTTCTAAAGAATTAATTTTTGAGCGGATAATCAGGATTAGATTTTTATTTGAAAGTAACATCGTGTGATCGATATTTCTTTTTTTCATAATCTTATCTCTCCACTTACGCAATTGCTTAAATAAAGATTCTTCATCCGGTTTTAGTTCGTAGTCTAGTTTAGGAATATCAACTTTGTCGAGTGGTGTGCCTGTTGGGTTTTGTAAAATTTTAAAAAGTTCTGCTCCATCTTTTTTCCCGAGCAGAGTAACCAAGTTATCCTCACTCAATTCTTTCTTGACAATTTTTTCAATCGTTTCGTTATTTATTACTCGAAACGGAGCTTTGTTCATTCTCTTTGCTTTGTCATCTCTAAACTGCAAAATATCGCAAATGCCTCTTCGTTCTTCAGGAGAGAATTTATCTATGTTTGGAAATTTATGCCAGTGAATTTCATTTGTGACTTCTTTTGCTACATACGGCTCGTCAGCCATTTTTTCAAATTCAGAAATGGCTTCGTCTAAGATATTTCTTTTTTCTAACTCTGCTCTCATTGTAGTCCAGATAGATTCTAGATAAGCAGTATCGAGTGCGGCATATTGAAGTTGATATCTGTCTAACGGTCGTTTTTCCCAATTTGATTTTTGTTCTGTCTTAGAAAGAAAAATTTTATGATAGTATTCGACTAGGTAGTTCAATGAGTTATGCTCTAACCCAAGAAGCTTAGAGGAATACATAGTGTCAGCGATATTTTTAAATTCGAAACCAAAATCTCTTTTCAAAGCCTTAATATCATCAATTGCAGAATGAAATATTTTTAAGATAGAAGGATTTTTAAAAACGCCTGAGAGTGCTTTGATATCAATTTGTGCCATTGGATCTAAAATGAAATTTTTACCATTCGCAGAAATTTGAACTAAGCAGACTTTCGAATAATAAGTGTAGTAACCAGAAGATTCGGTGTCAATAGAGATCATCTTAGAATTGGCGAGGTTCACGACGGCAAGTTCTAAACTCTTTTTGTTATCGACGAGTATATATTTGGAATTGATTTGCATGTTTTTAATACAGTAAAATTGTATACCTATGGAAAATTCTAAGAGTTCTAAATTTAAAACCCTCACTTCTATCCAAAATAATATAACAACCCATGATGACAAACCAAAAGAGGAATGTGCTATATTCGGAATGTATAACAATGCAGAAGCTGCCAATTTTACCTATTTGGGGCTGTATTCAATGCAACATAGAGGTCAGGAATCAAGCGGAATCGTTTCGACCGATGGTGACA